>JBBSOU010000017.1:0-42704 GCA_038259445.1 Lysobacterales bacterium
CCAAGGTCGCGGTCAAGGCCACCGATCTCGGCAATGGCAGCTGGCGCTACGACTACGCGGTGATGAACTTCGACTTCGCGCGTGCGCGCACATCGGGAGCGGAACCGAACCTGCGCGTCATCCACAACTTCGGCTTTGATCGCTTCACGGTCAACGCCGGCGCCGGTGCGCAGATCAGCAACGTGGTCTTCAGCGACGGCGACATGAACGCTGCCAATGAGTGGACCACGAGCGTGTCGGGCAGCACCGTGAGCTGGACGGCACCGGTCAATCCGACCCCGCCGGCCGATACACCGGCGGTGCTCAACGCGCTCAACTGGGGCACGATGTTCCGCTTCTCGTTGGTCGCCAATGCCGCACCGGGAACAATCAACGCCTCGCTCAACATCGCCGAGACGGGCGTTCCGCAAAGCCTCGAGATGGCGCTGATCGGGCCGGCCGTGGGCGACGTCATCTTCGCTGATGGCTTCGAGTGAACGGGTTGCTACATCGCGATGCGGTCGGGTTCCGACCGCATCGTTGATCAGTTGCCAGGTGGCACGAATCGCAGCTGGTGCACGGTCTCGCCCGGCAGAAACGGCGTGGGCGTGCCGCTGACCCAATCGCCATGGCCGGCGCCGTAGAACGGCGAGAGTGGATGACCGCTCTGTCCACCCGGTAGCTGGAAATAGCCGCTTTCCTCGTTTCCGGGGGCGACTGCGAAGCGCTCCGATGCGCCGAACGCCGGCGCCTGCACGCGCGGCATGTTCGAATCACCCGGCAGTGCATCCCGTGGCATGTCCAGATGGCGTGCGAGAAAGCCGGGCAGGGCGCGCGACAGCGGATGTGCAATGCGCGCGGTGTTGCGCTCGCCCCACGTGCGCTCGTCAAGTGTGCCGGGCTGGTTTTCGAGTCGCGCAGCAACGCGATCGAGACTCGCGATCAGCAGCGCATCCCAATTCGCATTGCCGGGTGGCAACAGATGCGCGGGCTGGCGGTCGATCAGCATCCACACCGCATGCTCGGCCTGTGAAAGTCTGGGCATCGTGAAGTCGACGAACGTCTTTCGCACGGCGCCGGTGAAACCGTCGAGCACGGTGTCCATGACCTCGGTGCGCCAGGCGCGCACGATGCGATAGCTGACCGAGATCGTCGATGCGTGTCCGTCCCAGTCGGCCAGCGCGGCACGCACGCGCGTGTGCGCAGCGCTCGGCGCGTCAGTGCGCGCAAGCACGTCGAGCAGCAACAGGCGCCAGCGATCGAGGAACACCGCGCGGTCATCAAGCTGGATTGCGAGCAGGTCGGCAACGTCGAAGCGTTCGCGCGCGTTGAGTCCATCGCGGATCTGTTGCTGCCGCGCGCCGAGGTCGTAGCCGCCGTCGCCGAAGCGTTCGAGTGCGATGCCCTCGTCGACCAGCCGCGCATTCGCGGTCCACAGGCGATGCCACGGGGGATTCGACAGCAGCGGATAGTCGTCGGGGTCGATCCAGCCGGCCCAGCCGGTAGCGGCTGCGCTCCAGTCCGCCGGCAATCGCGGGTCATAGCCGCCTTCGCGCTTCGGGATGCGACCGGCGATCGTCCACGCGATGTTGCCGAAGCGGTCGGCGACCAGCAGGTTCTGCGCAGGCATGCCGGCACGCTGCGCGATGGCCACGCCTTCATCGACGCTTTCGGCGCGCTCGACGTCGAGCAGATCGAGATTGACGGCATCGTCGCGGTGCGCGGTCCACGCCAGTGCGAGTTCAACGCCGTCGTGGTCTTTGGCAATGACCGGGCCCCATCGCGTTTCACGCACGGCAAGCGTCTCGGCATCGCTGCCTTGCACAGCGATGACCTCATCGTGGACGACGAACGCCTCGCTGCCTTCGGCGGTGCGGTAGCGATTGGCGTTCTCGGGATCCGGCAACACGCGCACCCAATCAGTGAAATCGCCGTAGCTGTTGGTGAAGCCCCAGGCGACGTGGCGATTGCTGCCGGCGACGATGATCGGCGTGCCGGGCAGGCTCGCGCCACTGACGTCGACGTTGTGGCCCGGGCGACGCGGATTCGGATACACGAGGCGCGCGCGAAACCAGATCGATGGCACGCGCAGGTCGAGATGCATGTCGTTGGCGAGCAGTGCTGCGCCACCGGTGAGTGCGCCGCCCACCGCGAAACTGTTGCTGCCCGGAACGATTCCGCTGCGTGAGTCGGTGCCGCGCAGCAGTGCCGGATCAAGCGCACGCAGATCGAGTTCTTCGGCTGACGGTGGATCGGGCCAGCGCATCGGTGGACCCGTCAACGGGGCATCCCAGGAGCCGCCGGTGGCGCTGAGAAAGCGCCAGGCCGAGTCGGGTAGTGCGGCCTTCATGTAAGAGAAACCGAGTTCGCGCCGGTTCGCGGCGTCATTGAGCGAAAAATACATGGCCTGCGCGATCAGCAGCGTGTCTTCATTGCGCCAGGCTACGGGTTCGTTGCGTGTCAGCAGATAGGCGATCGGCCGCACCGACAGCGCGGCAAGGCCGGCGTTGACGCCATCACGATAGCGCTCGATCACTGCGAGCTGTTCCGGTTGTGCGCCGGCCAGTGCCGCCTGCGAACGCGCACGCATGCGGTGCTGGCGTACCGTGCGGTCGATCGGCAACGCACTTTTTCCGAACAGCTCGGCGAGCTCGCCGGCTGCGCTGCGGCGCATGAGATCCATCTCGAAGAAGCGCTCCTGCGCATGCACGTAGCCGAGCACCCAGGTCACGTCATCGCGATTGGCGCCGGTCACGGTGACCGTGCCGAGCGCATCGCGATCGAGCGTGACAGCCGCGTCGAGCGCCGCGCTTACGGTTCCATCGAGCGCCGGCAGGCTGCCACGCAGCGCAAACCATGCCGACGCAACGCCGACGACGGCAAGGAACACCACGGTAGCAATGATCCGCATCAGCCAGCGCATGTCGGCCTAGCCTGAAGTTTCGATGCGTTCGACGCGCTGCAGACCGCGCGGCAGCAAGCTGCCACGCGTCGCCCGGTTGCCACCGTACTCGACCAGGTCGGACCACTTCAGCGTGAGCTTGCGCTGTCCGGCGTACAAGGTGATTTCGCCCTTGCCCTCGGCAACCACAGCGACGCCGACCAGACGCTCGCCGCCAGCCAGTTTCGGTTTCGGGATCTCGATCAGCTTGTTGCCCTTGCCGCCATTGTCGAGCTCGGGCAGTTCGGCCACCGAGAACATCAGCAGGTGTCCGGCGCTGGTGACAACGACGATGCGGTCGCGCGCGGAATCGCCGACCAGTGCGGGCGCCAGCACATGCGCTTTTGCGTCGAGATTGATCAACTGCTTGCCGGCCTTCTTGTTGGCCAGCAGGTTCTCGAAGCGGGTCACGAAGCCATAGCCGTGATCGGACGCGAGCACGAGCTTGCTGGCATTGTCTGCGATCGCGATCGCGTCGATTTCGGCACCGGCAGCGAGGCCGAAACGTCCGCTCAAGGGCTCGCCGTTGCCGCGCGCCGACGGCAGCGTATGCGCAGGTGTGGTGTAGCTGCGCCCGCTGGAGTCGATGAAGGCGACCTGCTGGGTCGTGCGTCCTTTCGCCGATGCGCGATAGCTGTCGCTGTCGCGATAGCTCAGTGCTGCGGCGTCGATGTCGTGGCCCTTGGCCGCGCGAACCCAGCCCTTTGCAGAAAGCACGATCGTGACCGGTTCGCTGGCCACCAGCGCGGCTTCGTCGAGCGCCTGTGCGGCCGCGCGCGCGACCAGCGGTGAGCGACGGTCATCGCCGAACTTCTTTGCGTCGTCGCGCAATTCGTCCTTGATCAGGGTTTTCAGGCGCGCCTTCGAGTTGAGCAGCACGTTGATCCTGGCGCGTTCCTGTTCGAGCTCGTCGCGCTCGCCGTTGATCTTCATTTCCTCGAGACGCGCGAGTTGGCGCAGGCGCGTCTCCAGGATGTAGTCGGTCTGCTCCTCGCTCAGCCCGAAGCGCTGCATCAGCACGGGCTTCGGCTCGTCCTCGCTGCGCACGATGCGGATCACTTCATCGAGATTGAGATAGGCGATGCGCAGGCCTTCGAGCAGATGCAGGCGACGCTCGACCCTGGCCAGCCGATGCTGCAGGCGCCGGGTCACCGTGTCGGTGCGGAAGCGCAGCCATTCGGCGAGGATCTGGCGCAGGTTCTTGACCTGCGGCCGACCGTCGAGCCCGATCATGTTGAGGTTGATGCGATAGCTCTTCTCGAGATCGGTGGTGGCGAACAGGTGCGGCATGATCTCGTCGGCATCAACGCGGTTCGAGCGCGGGATCAGCACCAGGCGGATAGGATTCTCATGATCGGACTCGTCGCGGATATCCTCGATCATCGGCAACTTCTTCGCGCGCATCTGCGCGGCGATCTGTTCGGCGATCTTCGACGGCGAAACCTGATACGGCAGCGCGGTGATGACGATGTTGCCGTCCTCGCGCAGATAGGTCGCGCGTGCACGCACCGAGCCGTTGCCGCTGGTATACATCGCCAGCAGCTCGGCCTTCGGCGTGATGATCTCGGCGCTGGTCGGGAAGTCAGGGCCAAGCACGTGTTCGCAGAGGTCCGCTATGCTCGCCTCGGGATCGTCGATCAGGCGGATGCACGCGGTCGCGATCTCGCGCAGGTTGTGCGGCGGGATGTCGGTGGCCATGCCGACCGCGATGCCGGTGGTGCCGTTGATCAGCACGTGCGGAATGCGCGCCGGCAGCCACGCCGGCTCCTTCAGCGTGCCGTCGAAGTTCGGTGTCCAGTCGACCGTGCCATGGCCGAGTTCCTCGAGCAGGGCTTCGGCGATCGGTGTCAGCTTCGACTCGGTGTAGCGCATCGCGGCGAACGACTTCGGATCGTCCTGCGAGCCGAAATTGCCCTGGCCGGTGATCAGCGGATATCGGTACGAGAACGGTTGTGCCATCAGCACCATCGCTTCGTAGCAGGCGCTGTCGCCATGCGGATGGAACTTGCCGATGACATCGCCGATCGTGCGCGCCGATTTCTTCGGCTTCGCGGTGGCGTCGAGACCGAGTTCGCTCATTGCATAGATGATGCGTCGCTGTACCGGCTTGAGGCCGTCGCCGATGAATGGCAGCGCGCGGTCGAGCACCACATACATCGAATAGTCGAGATAGGCGCGCTCGGCATAGTCCTTGAGCGCGATCTGTTCGTAGTTGCCTTGCAGCGTCATGGAATACCGGGATTCGGCGCCGGCGGGGGCCGGCGCGGGACCCGGATTGTGCCGCAAGCGGTGGACGTTCGCACGGAAGCGGTGTCTCATTGCACGGTCGATGAAAGGAATCCGCACATGCGTCGGTCTATGGCTGTTCCGGACACGTTCGTGCAGGCGCCAAGATGGTGAAGTGGCATTCCAGTCTTCCAGCGGCGCGTCCGCGCATCGTCGCTGAGGCACAGGCTCTCGCGCGGCCATGAGCAGTCGCCAGCACCAGTTCGAGGCGCTCGTGCGCGGACACTCGACCGACCTCTACCGCTATGCGCACTGGTTGTGCGGCGAGCACGCGCTGGCACAGGATCTGGTCCAGGACACCTTCATGCGCGCGTGGCGCGCGCTCGACAGCCTGCGCGAAACCGGTGCGGTCAAGGCATGGCTGCTGACGATCCTGCGCCGCGAACACGCGCGCCTGTTCGAGCGCAAGTCGATGCCGTGCGAGGACATCGACGAGATCGACCTGCACGACCCGGCTGCAATGCCCGAGCGCGACGGCGAGGAAAGCGCGCTGCGCCAGGCGATTGCACGACTTGATCCGAAGTACCGCGAGCCGCTCGTGCTGCAGGTGCTCGGTGGCTACTCGTGTGCCGAAATCGCCGCGCAACTCGGCATTGGTGAAGCGGCGGTCACGACCCAACTGTTCCGCGCGCGCCAGAAGCTCAAGGCGCAGCTGGGCGGTGACGAACATTCCCTGGAGGCAAACGAACTGTGAACTGTCTGGAATTCCGCCGCCGGCTCGGCAGCGAGCCGTTGAGTACCGAGGCCGAGTTTGTGGCCCATCGCGGATCGTGCCCGCACTGCGCGGCCGCCAGCGATCGCGCACTGGCGTTCGAGGCGCGGCTCGTGCGCGCGGCCAAGCTGCCGGTGCCGAGCGGACTTGCCGATCGCATCCTGCTCGCACAGACCACCGAGGCGCGCCGTCAGCAACGTCGCCATCGGCGTGGCTTCACGGCGTTGCTGGCAGCGGCGGCCTGTGTCGTCATCACGGTCGCGCTCGTCCCGCGGGACGGTGAAGAAGGCGGCATGCCGATGGTCGATCAGGTCGTCGAGCACGTGCTCCACCATGAACCACGGGCGATCGCCTCGGTGGGCAATGTGGCGAGTGCATCGGTCAGCAAGGCGTTCGCGAGTCGCGGTGTCGAGATCGATGCGGTCCCCGACGGCATCAGTTATGTGCACGCGTGTCCTGTCGGTCCGTTTCGCACCGTGCACATGGTCATGCCCTCTGCGCAAGGCGCCGTCAGTGTCGTCTACGTGGCCGATGTCAGTGCCGATCGGCGTCACCACTCGCAGCGCGGCGGCATGCACGTGCGCGAGGTGCCGCTCGGTCGTGGGGCGCTCGTCATGGTGGCCGGCGACGGTGGTGGCTTCGATGCGGTCGAGCAGGCGTGGAGGGCCGCGTTTGCCGACACCGTTGTCGACGCCGATGCGCACGCGGCATCGGTCTCGCGCGAGCGCGCACCGACTGCATCGCCTCGCTCGGCGACGCCACTGGCGGCGCCCTGAGCGGCGCGCGCGCGTGACGCTGCCGGCCGCTGCGCTGGCGGTCTGGCGGCAGACGCTGGTGACGTATCGCCCGCGTGAAAGGAATCGTGTTCGACGCGGGTCTTTGTCTGCGCACCTCGCTGCCGCTGTGGATGAAAGCCACGCCAACGGCAGCGACGGCGACGCGCACGAATCGAACCAATCCACTATCAGGAGAATGACATCATGAATGCACTCAACGCCGGTTTCAGCGGTTTTTCACTTGCCCTCGTCGCTGCCGGTCTCGCCGGTCTGAGCGGCAACGCAGCCGCAGCCGAATCGACGGCAGCGAAGGTCGACACCGGACACTGTATGGGCGTCAACGCATGCAAGGGTCACAACGACTGCAAGACCGCCTCCAACGCCTGCAAGGGCCAGGGTGGATGCAAGGGCCAGGGTTTCGTCTCGACCACGGCCGAAATCTGTGACGCCCTGGGTGGAACGATCGACAAAGCAGTGCCGTTGGTCAAGGCTGAGGCTGCGACGGGCGTGAAGTGCTATGGCGCCAACACGTGCAAGGGCCACAACGACTGCACGACCGCAGCCAATGCCTGCAAGGGCCAGGGCGGATGCAAGGGCCAGGGCTTCGTGCTTATTCCGGCAGCAACATGCGCCGATGTCGGTGGCAAGACGCAGTCCTGATGCCGTACAGCGCCATCCCGCGACATGCAGCGACGTCCGCAGCTTCGGCTGCGGGCGATCGCCCGTGGCATGGCTTCGGCCTTGGCTTGCGCAGCGAGCATTTCGACGTGGTCTTGCAGGAAGAACATGCCATCGATTGGTTCGAGATCATCTCGGAAAACTTCATGGTCGCGGGCGGCAAGCCGCGCCACTATCTGGAGTCCGTGCGCGCGCGTTACCCGCTGGCCATGCACGGCGTGTCGCTGTCGATCGGCAGCACCGACGCACTCGATCGCGATTACCTTCGCGCACTGAAGCACCTGGCTGCGGACATCGAGCCGATATGGATCTCCGATCACCTGTGCTGGACCGGCAACGGCGGCATCAACAGCCACGACCTGCTGCCACTGCCGTACACGCGTGAGGCGATCGCGCATGTCGCCGCGCGCATCGGCGAAGTGCAGGATTTCCTCGGTCGCGAAATCCTCATCGAAAACGTCTCGAGCTATGTCAGTTTCGCCGGCGCGGAAATGGACGAGGCGGCGTTCTTCGCCGAGATCGTCAGGCGCAGCGGTTGCCGCATCCTGCTCGACGTCAACAACATCTATGTCAGTTCGCGCAATCACGGCTTCGATGCGGATGACTACATCTCCGCGTTGCCGGCTGAGCGCATCTGGCAAGTTCATCTGGCCGGTCACAGCGACTACGGCGACTACGTGATCGACACCCACGACCATCCGGTGCGCGACGAGGTGTGGAACCTTTACGCGCGCACGCTGGCCCGCATCGGCGCAGTGACGACGATGATCGAACGCGACGATCACATGCCGCCGCTCGCCGAGCTCGTCGTGGAACTCGATCGCGCGCGCGCGATTGCCGCTGCCGCTGCCTCTACCGACCTGCGCGTGCGCGAGGTCGCATGAGCGCGCTGATGCAACTGGAAACGCGGTTCCTCGATCACGTGCGCAGCAACGGCGCGCACGCACTCGACGCCGATGCGTGTGTCGACGGAATCGTGCCGGCGCGGGTCGGCCTGTCGATCTATGCCAACGCCTACCGCGCGCGCCTGCGCGAAGCGCTCGACAACGATCATCCGATGCTGGCGCTGTATCTCGGCGATGCATTGTGGATGGACTTCTGCGAGGGGTACATCGATATCCATCCGTCGCGCGTACGCTCGTTGCGCGACTTCGGTGCGTCGGTCCCGGCGTACCTGTCGCGGCAGACACCGTTCGATGCGCAGCCGCAGATCGCCGAGCTTGCGCAGTTCGAGCGCCTGCTGCTCGATGTGTTCGATGCCGCCGACGCCGCCGTGGTCAAGTGGGCGGACATTCTTGGTCTTGCTGTGGCGGCATGGCCGGCGCTACGCCTGCAATTGCATCCCGGCGTGCGCGTGATGCACTGCGCCACCGCGGTGGTGCCGATCTGGCAGGCGCTGAAGTCCGGCCAATCGCCACCGACACCGCTGCATTGCTCGTCACCGGCCACGCTGTTGTGGCGCGACGAACAGCGCATCTCGCGCTTTCGGAGCATCGCCGACGACGAATTGGCAGCGATCGAGGCGGTTGCCGCAGGCGGCGATTTTGCAGCCGTTTGCGACACGCTGGTGGCATTCCATGATGTGACGCAGGTGCCCGCGGTTGCGCTCGGGTTCCTGCAATCGTGGTTCAACGACGGTCTGGTTGCTGCATTCGACTCGACCGTGCCGATCAGCGACTCCCTGGCGATTGCTTGATCCCGATCGCGGCTGAAGTCGCTCCGACAACAGTCCGGGGGCCTCGGCCAGCGAGATGCGACTAGCGAACGACCATCCGCACCAGCACCACGCCGAGCAACGTGGCAAGTACGCTGCCGAGCACATGCGCGACGACGATCAGCACGGTTGCCAGCCACTCGCCACGCAGGATGAAACCCACGGTCTCGGCGGAAAATGTCGAGAAGGTCGTCAGCCCGCCAAGAAACCCGACCGTGATCGCCAGGCGCAGTGGCACTGGAAGCGTGTCGAACTGGTCGAGCATGCCGATGACGATGCCGATCAGCAGGCCGCCGATCAGGTTGGCCAACAGGGTGCCGAGTGGAATCAGCGCGCCGGAATCGACGAACGCAAGGTGCAGTCGCCAGCGCAGCAGCGCACCGGCGGCAGCACCGCATGCAATCGCCAGCGTCGATGCGAGAGTTGGATTCATCAGTGTTGTTCCTGATCTGATTCCGGAACCGCGCGGGGCCGGATGGAGCGGAAAGATCATGCGTCCGTCTACTCGCGCGCAACCGCGAAAGACGTGCAGCGTACCAACACGAATGGCGACCATGTGCTGGCGCGGGACTTTGCTTGCCATGCACTCCGGCAGATGACAGCCGTTTTGTTGGCGCTTAGCATGGGGAGTGCCCCTGCCTGCGCCAAACTCCGCCTTCAATCCCGCCAGTATCAGACGTCGGCGGTTGGCTCCGCTGCTCGCCGCTCTGGCGATGTTCGGCCCGTTCTCGATCGACACGATGTTCCCGGCATTCCCGGCGATTGCGGCGCAGTTGCAGGCGACGCCGCTGGCGATGCAGCAGACGCTCAGCATCTACATGGTCGCCTATGCGCTGATGTCGTTGCTGCACGGCCCGCTGGGCGATGCGCTCGGGCGACGCGGCGTGATCCTCGCCGGAGTCGGAGCATTCGTGATCGCGTCGATCGGCTGTGCGCTGTCGACTTCGATCGGTGAACTGCTTGCATGGCGTGCCATGCAGGGCATGTCGGCCGGCGCCGGCCTGATCGTCGGTCGCGCGATCATCCGCGACTGTTTCGATGGCCCTGATGCGCAGCGCCTGATGGCGACCGTTTCGATGATCTTCGGCGTTGCTCCGGCGATCGCGCCGATCATCGGTGGCTGGGTCGTCGCCTACGCCGAGTGGCCGATGATCTTCTGGTTGCTGGCGTTGTTCGCCGCGCTGTTGTTCGTTGCCTGCATCATCTGGTTGCCGGAAACCCATCCGCGCGAACGACGCATCGTGTTTTCGGTGCCCGGCATGGCGCGTGGTTACGGCCACATCCTGAAAGACCGCTGCTTTCTTCCGCTCGTGCTCGCCGGCACGCTCGGCTTCAATGCGCTGTTCGTCTACATCGCCTCGGCACCGGTGTTCGTGCTGGAGGTGCTCGAGCTCGACGAGCAGCAGTTCGTCTGGCTGTTCATTCCGGCCATCGGCGGACTCATGTTCGGATCGTTCCTGTCAGGGCGTCTGGCCGGTCGTCTGAATCAGGACAACACGGTACGCGTCGGCTACGTGATCATGCTCGCCGCGTGCGCGCTCAACGTGACGGTCGCGCTCGCGCTGCCGAAGCCGGTGGTGCCCTGGTCGGTACTGCCGATCGGCCTGCACGCGATGGGCATCGGCATCGCCTTTCCGACGCTGACCCTGCAGTTGCTCGATCGCTTCCCGCTGCACCGCGGCAGCGTGTCGTCGCTGCAGGCGTTCGTCAGCCTCATGTTCAGTGCGGTGATTGCCGGTGTGCTGTCGCCGGTGATATCACATGCCGCAGCCAACCTTGCGATTGCCGCGGCGGTCATCACGCTGTGCGGATTCGTTGCCTGGAATGTCTACCGCTGGATCTCGCGCGTGCATGTCGGTGCCGGCACGGCGAATCTGCCGTCATGAGCTTCGATGCTCAACTTTCGCCTTTCGTCTCGGCGACCGCGGTCGACGCGCCCCCGAGCAGAGCGCGCATCATCGCGAAGATCTCGTCCTTGCTGCCGACGACATTGATCTGCATGTCACGCGGGAAGTCGGTACCGAGATTGACCGCGTAACCGACTCCGGCGTCGACGCCGTCATCATCGAAGCGCGCGAACGTTTCGACCTTGCCGACATAGGCGACACGGTTGGCATCGATGAATCGTCCATCGGGCAGTTTTAGCCAGCGCTGCATCGAAACTCTCCTGAAAGACGGTGACCGCTATTGGACCGGGATTGATGAGCGCGCACAAGAGCGCTCTCATGCGCAGGCGATCCGGCGCCGGGGCACCGGATGCGTGACTCACCAGCCGCAGGTCTTGCCTTGGTTCTGCTCCTCGAGCCAGCCCTTGAGCGGGGCAAAGTAGTCGAGGATCGCACTCGCATCCATGCTCTGCTCGCCGGTCATCTGCTCGAGTGTCTGCTGCCATGGCTGGCTGGCGCCTTCGCCGAGCATCGCCCACAGTTTTTCGCCCGCGGCCTGGTTGCCGTACACCGAACATTCGTGCAGCGGCCCGCTGAAGCCGGCTTCCTTGCACAGGGCGCGCTGGAACTGGAACTGCAGGATGTGCGCGAGGAAATAACGCATGTACGGCGTATTGCCCGGAACGTGGTACTTGGCGCCGGCATCGAAGTCTTCTTCGCTGCGCGCGATCGGCGCTGACACGCCCTGGTATTTCTGGCGCAGGTTCCACCAGCCCGCGTTATAGGCGTCCGCCGCGATCGAGCCGTCGAATACGCCCCAGCGCCATTCGTCGATCAGCTTGCCGAACGGCAGGAACGCGATCTTCTTCAGCGCAAGCTGCATCTGCGCATTGATCACGGCCTTTTCATTGCTGCGCGCCGAGCCGGCCAGGCCGATCTTGTTGAGATAGACCGGCGTCAGGTTGAGTTCGATGGTGTCGCCGATCGCCTCGTGGAATCCGTCGTGCGCGCCGTTCTGGAACAGCACCGGTTCCTTGTTGTAGGCGAGGAAATAGTAGATGTGGCCGAGCTCATGGTAGATCGTGCGGAAGTCTTCCTCGGTCGGCGTGATGCACATCTTGATGCGCACATCGCCTTCGAGGTTGAGATCCCACGCGCTGGCATGGCAGACCACGTCGCGATCACGCGGACGCACCAGTTGCGAGCGTTCGTAGAACGAGGCGGGCAGGGCCGGCATGCCAAGCGAAGTGTAGAAGTCCTCGGCACTGCGCACCATCTTCTCTGGCGTGTACTTCAGTTTCTTGAGCGCAGCGTCGACATTGATGCCGGTGATGCCGGGATACGGTTGCACGAGCGGATACAGCGCCGACCAGTCCTGCGCCCACATGTTGCCGGTGATGTGCGCCGGGATCGTGCCGTCCTTCGGCATCCTGCCGCCGTATTTGCGTTCGAGACGGCCGCGCACGAAACACTGCAGTTGCGTGTACAGCGGTTCGACCTGGCCCCACAGGCGATCGGTCTCGGCACGCATGTCGGCTGGTGACATGTCATAGCCCGAGCGCCAGGCATGCCCAGCATCGTCGTAGCCGGTATCGCGTGCGCCTTCATTGAGCAGCTCGGCAAAACGCTGGTAATCGCTGCGCATGCCACGGGCGACGCTGTGCCAGCCCTGCCACGCCTGAAGGCTGGAGTCCCAGTCGCGCGTGGTGGCGAGCGTTTCCGACAGTTCGTTGAGGTTCCTGCAGGTTTTCGGATCGGCTGGATTGCTGCAGTACTTGCCGGCACCGTAGGCAGCGCCGAGCTTGGACGCGAGTGCGGCGAGCTCGGCCAGGTGTTCGGGATTGTTCGGCGTAGGCATCGCACTCTGGCGACGCAGAAGCTCCAGCGAACGCGCCGTCTCGGGCGACAATCCGGAGATTCCGTCGAACTTACGCGACTCGTCGATGGCGGCCTTGAGCCGCGTCAGCACGCGTTCGTTGGCCTTGGCCTCGAGTACGCCGGTATCCTGGGTGATGTACGTGGCCGCCACCCACTGTGCCGCGACGTCCTCGACGTAGTGATCGCGGATGTCCTTCTCCACCCGGCCAATGAATGCATCGGCATCGGCAGCGGTCGATGCGGACGCGGAGTCTGCCTTCGTGTCGGCACGCGTGCCGGTTTGCGCGCAGCCACTGACGGCGATCATCGCAGCAAGTGCGATCCCCAGACGGTTTCCAATCACGGCGAAGTCTCCCCTTGGCGGAACCCAAGGCTATGCCGAGGCGTGACCCGCGCGCAAGCGCGCACGGATCATCGCGTCGATGGATTCCCCGGCGGCGGTGTGATCAGTCGGTCGTGTCGTCGGTTTCTTCGGGCTCGCGCGCTTTCGCCTTCTCGATTTTCTCGAGAGCTTCCTGCGTGCTGTCGCTGACCTGCGGCAACGCTGACGGTGACGCCAGCAGCAGCGCCGGATCGATACGTTTGCCATGCCAGCGCATGCCAATGTGCAGGTGTGGGCCGGTCGCCCGGCCGGTCGCGCCGACCTTGCCGATGGTGTCCCCGCGCTTGACCTGGTCGCCGGTTTTCACGGCGATCGACTCGAGATGGAAGTTCATGCTGACCAATCCTGCGCCGTGATCGATGTAGACCGCGTTGCCGGTGTAGAAATGGTCGGCGGCGAGTACCACGGTGCCATCCGCCACGGCCTTCAGTGTATTGCCGGCGCCGACCGGATAGTCACGTCCGCTGTGCGTGCTCTTTTGCGTGCCGTTGAACGTGCGCTCGCTGCCGAAGTCGTCTTCGCTTTTCGGCAGGCTGGCGGTCGGCGCAGCGAGCGGGAGGGAGAAACCCGGCTCCTTTATCGTGCCGTCGAGAATGCCGACCACGTCTTCACGTTCCTTCGCCGCGCGCGCCGCGTCCTCGGCGGACGGCTCGACGAACCGTGCCGCTTCACCCTCGAGCTCCATTTCAACCTTCGGAAACTCGGTCTTCAGTACGCGCAGCGTGCCGATGTGCTGCTTGCCGTCCTGGTCCCACAGTGCAATCTCGTGCGCGCCGGGCGTGGTGCGGATATCTGCCGGGTAATAGCAGACCGCATCGACCGCTGCGTAGCGCTCTCCATAGATCCCGCACTCGCTGGCGGCCTTGCCGGCCCAGCGAGCGACGCCGCCCTGCTGGACGCTGACGACGCTCGATTGCGCCATGACGGTTGTCGGCGCCACGAGCAGCATGCCCGCGCCGATGAGAAATGCTGCCGCTGAATGATGTTGCGTGCTCATGTTCGCCCTCCCGAAGTGAATCCCCGAGCGCGAACCTTAACGGTTGCATCCACAACCGCACCGGAACCGAACCTGCGATCAGGCGACGGCGAGCAACCCGCGAGCGACCAGCCAGTCGCGCGCGTCGTCGGCATCGTGCTCGAACCACGCGCGCGCCGATCCGAGACGAAACGAGTATCCCCACGCATCCATGTCGCGCATGAGCCGCTCGCCGCCGACACCCGGCAGTTGATCGGCGAGAACGATCTGCAGGTAGCACGCGGCATCTTCCTCGGCGAGCGAATCGGTCGCGTCGGTATCGACGTGCTGGCGACGCTCGGGTGGCATGACGATCAGATGGCAGGCCTCGTGCAACACCGAGTGCACCGGTGTGTCGGCGCGCGCGTGGACGCACGCGCCGATGATGCCGGCCTCGACGCCACCCCAGTAGCTGCCCGGAATCGTCGCGCCTGCGGCTACCGGCTCGAACTGCAGACCATGCCGCGCCAGCAGTTCGCGTACCGCAGACGAATCGATGTCGGCGAGCAGCAACACACTGCGATCACTGCTCGCCGGTCGCCGAAATCGCACCTTTCTCCGGCAACGCAACGGACAGTTCGAGCACTTCGTGCTCGCCATCGCGTTCGACATTGATCTGCACGGCGTCGGGATCGACGTTGACGTACTTCTTGATCACTTCGAGGATCTCGCGGCGCAGCGTCGGCAGGTAGTCGGGCGCGCCGCGCTGTGCGCGCTCCTGCGCGACGATGATGCGCAGGCGGTCCTTGGCTACGTTGGCCGTGTTTTTCGGTTTGCTCTTGAAGAAATCGAGGATTCCCATGGTCAGCTCCCGAACATGCGCGCGAACAGGCCTTTCTTCTGCACATCGATGAAACGCAATGGCCGCGTTTCGCCGAGCAGGCGTGCGACGGCGTCCTCGTAGGCATGCCCGGCGTTCGAGGTTTCGTCGAGGATGACCGGAACGCCGGAGTTCGACGCCGCCAGCACGCCTTCCGATTCCGGAATCACGCCGACCACTTCGAGGCCGAGGATCTCCTGCACGTCCTTGATGCTCATCATGTCGCCCGCTTCGACGCGGGTCGGGTTGTAGCGTGTCAGCAGCAGATGCTGCTGGACGCCGCCATTGCCGAGTTCGGCGCGGCGCGTCTTGCTCGCGAGCAGTCCGAGAATGCGATCGGAGTCGCGCACGCTGGATACTTCCGGATTGACCACGACGACCGCGCGGTCGGCGAAGTACATCGCCAGGGCAGCACCCTTCTCGATGCCAGCCGGCGAATCGCAGATGACGAAATCGAAGCCGTCTTCGCGGAAGCCATTGAGCACGGTCTCGACGCCTTCCTTGGTCAGGGCCTCCTTGTCGCGCGTCTGCGAGGCGGCGAGCACGAACAGCGAGTCGTAGCGCTTGTCCTTGATCAGCGCCTGCTTGAGCGTGCACTCGCCATTGATGACGTTGACGAAGTCGTAGACCACGCGACGTTCGCAACCCATGATGAGGTCGAGATTGCGCAGCCCGACGTCGAAGTCGATGACGGCGACCTTCTTGCCGCGCTTGGCCAGTCCGACCGCAAGTGAAGCACTCGTCGTGGTCTTGCCGACGCCGCCCTTGCCCGATGTTACGACGATGATTTCAGTCAAGGTCAATTCTCCATTTTGGCTCTTGTGGTTTTCTGCAGTCAGCCGAGCCTGGCCAGCAGCAGTTTTTCCCCCTCCAGCCAGGCTTGCACGGGGTTGCCGCGAAGCTCAGCCGGAAGATCCTCGAACACACGGTAGTGTCCTGCGATGGAAACGAGTTCCGCATGGAACTCCTGACAATAGATGCGTGCGCCTTCGTCGCCCTGCGCGCCTGCCAGCGCTCGCCCGCGCAAGGCTCCGTAGATGTGGATCGAGCCGTCGGCGATGACCTCGGCGCCGTTGGCAACCATGCGCGTGAGCACGAGATCGCCACCGCGCGCGTAGACCTGCTGCCCCGAGCGCACCGGCGTGTCCTGATGCAGTGTCGCGCGCGTATCCCGACTCGGCGGCGCGGGCGTCGGCGCGCTGACGGGCTCGGCCGGCGCGGGTGCCTGCACGGCGGGATCACCGCCGCGTTCGAATGCGGTACGGAACTTGGCGAACAACGGCTGGCCCAGTTCGCGTGCCAGTGCCTCGTTCTCGGTGGTGCCGTATGACAAGCCGACCGGAAGCATGCCGGCATCGCGGATGCGCATGAACAGGTCGCGCACATGCTCGGCGTTCGGCAGGGCGGGCAGGTGGCTCAGGTCCAGCACGACCGGCGTACGCGCGAACAGTTGTGGTGCACTTTCGAGTTTCGCGGCGAGCTCGAGCGACATTGCCTCGGCGTCGAGACGCTTGAGGCGCAGGTTGGCGATGCCGACCTGGCCGAACTTCAGCTCGGCCGCAGGCTCGAGGGTCTTCGGAGTGGCTGCCATCCGAGGACGTTCAGCCGCCGCCGACGCGCGCGACGCGCGGCGCTGGATCGAGGCCGATGCGTTCGGACAGCCACGCCAGATCGGGCAAGCGGCCCGAGCTGCCCTTCAGATAGGTCTCGCAGACGAACGCGTGGCTGCACAGCGCTTTTGCCAGCAGGCTGACCGGCCGGCCCACGCCCGCCATGAGTTGCTGGCCGACCTCGTTGAAGCCGTAGGTTCCATGAAACAGCACGGCGACGTCGTCACGCGGCTCGAGGAACACTTCGCAGGTCAGCAGCGGCACGCGTACCTCGGCATAACTGGTCACGTCGCAATAGAAGATGCGACCCAGACCGAGGCCGCGATACGGCTCGGCTACGACGATGCGGTCGATGTAGACGAACTCGGGGTAGCGTTCCCGGAACCACAGGAAGTTCGTGCTCGAGTAGGTCGCCGTCTCGCGCATGGCCATGAGGAACCCGGCGATATGCCCGTCGATTTCCGCGACGCGGAAGTAGGAAGCATTGCCGTAGAACCAGCGCATGCTGGCCGCATCGAGCGCCAGGATGCTGGTGCCGACCGCGTTGTTGAGCGCGAGCACGGAATCGAGTTCGGATTCGCGCACGTCGCGGATGACCAGTGACATGCTGTCGATCGCTCCAGCAGTAGACGTGGCGCCGTGCAGCGTGGCGCAGACCGGCATTATCGCATGCGATCCCGGACGGGGCCATGAAAAAAGCATGAGGGTGGCACTCATCACAGACGGCAGTGACGAGTGACTAAGGGCAGATGGCACGAATCCGCGTAGGGATATGATGCGCTCATGGCTCTGCCGCATTTCGACCACATCCAGCTGCTGCGTTACGCGAGCCTGTTCACCTACGCTTGCGTCGGCATTCCGTTGCTGCGGCATGAAATGCTGGTGGCGGAAATGCTCGAGCGCGGCTGGCCGGGATACTTCTACGGCGTGTGGCTGGCCTGCTATCTAGTGTTCGGGCTGGTGTTCTGGTTCCTCACCCATGACATGGGGGCGCGACGCGCGACGCGCTGGCGTCGCGTCGGCCAGATTGCGCTGTTGCTGCTGCTGATTGCGCTGGCGATGGCGATAGGCTGGCTCAGCCAGAGCACGCTGTCCTCGTTGCTGCTGGTCGTCGTGTCGGTTGCGCTGCCGTGGATCCTGCCTGTGCCGGTCGGGCTGGCGTGGATGGTGCTGCAGAATTTTTTCCTGTTGCCGCAGTTTGCCAGCCTGCCAGGCTACACACTCGGTCTCGCCTTCCTGCAATCGAGCCTGTACGTCGGCACCTCGGCGCTGAGCTTCTTCACCTCGCTGGTGGCCAAGCAGCAGGTCGAGGCGCGCGATGAGCAGCGAAGGCTCAACGCCGAACTGCGCGCGACCCGCGCACTGCTGGCCGAATCGAGCCGGCTCGGTGAACGCATGCGCATTTCCCGCGAGCTTCACGATCTGGTCGGCCATCATCTGACTGCATTGAGCCTCAACCTCGAAGTCGCCAGTCATCTGGTCAGTGGCCAGTCGCTCGCGCATGTGCGTCAGGCGCAGACGGTGGCCAAGCTGTTGCTCTCGGATGTGCGCGAGGTGGTCAGCCAATTGCGCGAGGACGACAACATCGATCTGACCGGCGCGTTGCACACACTGATCGAAGGCGTGCCCGGCATCGACATCCATCTCGATCTGTCGCCGCGCTTTACGGTCGACGATCCGCGACGCGCCCAGGTGCTGCTGCGCTGCGCGCAGGAGATCATCACCAATGCCGTACGCCACGCCGACGCGCGCAACCTGTGGCTCGCGTTTGAGCGCACGCCGGATGGCCATCTCGCCGTGCATGCCCGTGATGACGGCCGTGGCTCGAACCAGTTGCGGCCCGGCAACGGCTTGAACGGCATGCGCGAACGCCTCTCACAGTTCGGTGGCAGGCTCGATATCGCCACATCCAAGGATCACGGCTTCACGCTCGATGTGTGGCTGCCACAAGGGGAAACGCCATGATTTCGGTTTGTCTCGTCGATGACCAGACGCTGGTGCGCCAGGGCATCCGTTCGCTGCTCGAACTGTCCGACTCGATCCGCGTGGTCGCCGAAGCGATCGACGGTGTGCAGGCAGTCCAATTGATTCCGCAGGTCAAGCCCGACGTCGTCCTGCTCGACATGCGCATGCCCGGAATGTCCGGCCTCGATGTACTCAATGCCCTGGCCGCCAGCAATGCGCTGCCGCCGACCATCATCCTGACCACGTTCGATGACGACCAGCTGGTCCTGTCCGGACTCAAGGCCGGTGCGCGCGGATACCTGCTCAAGGATGTTTCCCTCGAACAGCTGGTCGATGCGGTCAAGGTGGTTGCTGCAGGCGGCTCGCTGGTCGCGCCGATGGTGACCCAGCGGCTGCTCGCCGGCCTCGAGCGCATGCACAACGATTTCACCAGCCTTGATCGTCCGGACCCGCTGACCGAACGTGAGACCGAGATCCTTCGCCTCATGGCCGGCGGCTACAGCAACAAGGAAATCGCCAATTCCCTCGGCGTCGCCGAAGGCACGGTAAAGAATCATGTCTCCAACATCCTGTCCAAGCTCGGCGTGCGCGATCGCACGCGGGCCGTGCTCAAGGCGTTTGAACTCGGTATCGTCTGAACCGGCCGAGTTCGCCAGGACCAGCGGCTGCGGCGCCTGTCCGGGCGTAGCCATCGCGCCCCCGAGTCAAGTACCATCGCGGGCCTGATGCATGCAGTCGCGCCAGGGTCGGCGCTGCATGCATGAAGTCGCCGGGCCTGGTACCTGATCGTTGCGCTGCGCAATCGGCGACCGATGATGTGCCGGTGTTCGCCCAAGTCCCTGGAGAGGTCCGGAATGATTCGTGTTATTGAGTTGGTGGTTTCCCTCATCATTGTTGTCGTGCTCGCCGCAACCGTCGGCGCATTGCTGCCAGCAAGCGGGCGCGTCGAGCGCTCGGTCGAAGTATCCAATCCGGTTCGCCAGATCTTCGATACCGTCAACACATTGCGGCGTTTTCCCGAGTGGTCCGCCGAACGGCGCCTTGATCCGCAGATGCGCATGGAGTTCGAAGGGCCACGCAGCGGCATCGGCGCCGGCGTCCGCTGGACCGGCAACCAGGATGTCGGCAACGGCCGACTGACGGTCGCCAGCACGGACCAGGACAGCCAGGTCAAGATGACGGCAGAGAACGAATACGCCGGCACCAACAAGAGCTACACCTTCCGCATTGAGCCTTCCGAGAACGGTCGCACGTCGCGGATCTTCCTGGCTTACGACGTCGACTACGGCTGGAACCTGTTGTGGCGCTATGCCGGCATGTACATCCATGGCAAGCCCGATGCGAATATCCAGGCAGCGCTGGCGAACCTCTCGGCGATGCTGGCCTCGTTCCCGAACGTCGACTACAAGGAGCAGGCAATCGAGGCGGTCGACATCGCTCCGGTTCCCGTCCTGTTCGTCTCGACGAAGGCGCCGCGCACGCTCGATGACGTCGCGCTGGCCTCCAATGAAGCCACTGCCAGGATCGAGGCGGTCATGCAGAAGGCAGGACTGACGGCGATCGGGCCGCGCCGCACGATCACCAGCAACTGGGCGGACGACACCTACAGTTTCGATATCGCGATCCCGGTCAACTCGGCCACATTCACGCTCAACGGCACCGCTTACACGATCGCGGCGCTGAGCGACGACACGACGATGTCAGGCGGGATCGAGGGCGTGGAGCCGACGCCCGCTGCGCCTGGCCAGATCGATTCGACCGGCTATCTCCTGGTCGAGGGCGATGTGCGTGGCACCATTGCCTACGGTGGCAAGGCACTGGTGACCGAGTACACCGGCAGTGCAGCGGCGCTGCCGTTGCTGCGCCTCATGGAAAAGGCATTCGCGGAAACCCACGGCTACGGGTACAGCGAGATGGACGACGGACGTGCATGGGACGAGATCGTGCCGCCGGCACCGCTCGCAGACGGCACCATTCCCGAAGTGCTCGAGGGTGAAGAGACCTATCGCGCCTACTTGCCGGTCAGCGAGTAACCGCTTTCGACCGCGGGACAGAAAACGGCCCGCGAGGGCCGTTCTTGTTTTTCGCTTTGCGGCCGGAGCGGCCCACGCTCACCCTTGCTCCACCGGGTCCTCCGCATAGCGCACAGCGATGATCGTGCTGATGCGCGTACCGGTCGGTGTCTGCACATTCAATTCATCGTCTGCGCGGCGTCCGAGCGCGGCGCGCGCGAACGGCGAATCGATGCTGATGAATCCGCGCGCGGCGTCGATCTCGTCGGCGCCGACGATGCGGTATGCATGCACGCTGCCATCGGCATCCTCGACCTCGAACCACGCGCCGAAATAGATCGCGCCCGGATCGCCTGGCAGGGTAGTGCTCGCACGCAGGTCCGGAATGCGTTTGCTGAGGTAGCGCACGCGTCGGTCGATCTCGCCGAGCTGCTTCTTGCGGTAGATGTACTCGGCGTTCTCCGAGCGGTCGCCTTCGGCTGCGGCTGCGCTGAGTGCCATCACCACTTCCGGCCTGCGCACGGTCCACAGGGTGTCGAGCTCGCGTTGCAGGGCACGCAGGCCCGGTGCCGTGATCAGCACCGACGCCGCCGCAGTCGGTGCACGCCAGCGTCCCATCAGCGCGACTTGAAGATGCCGCCGAGGACGCCGCGCAGGATCGAGCGGCCGAGCTGGCCACCGGCGTTGCGTGCCGCCGACTTGGCCAGCGTTTCGAGCATGCCCTGGCGACGCTTGGTGCCGAAGATCATGTCCTTGGCCGCACCGTATACGCCAGCGCCTTCGGCCGGCGCGGGTTGC
This sequence comes from Lysobacterales bacterium, assembly GCA_038259445.1. Taxonomy (GTDB): domain Bacteria; phylum Pseudomonadota; class Gammaproteobacteria; order Xanthomonadales; family Rhodanobacteraceae; genus Dokdonella. The sequence goes on from JBBSOU010000017.1 coordinate 21,453, forward strand.
GCGCCGCCCGCCTTCGCGGCAGGCAGCTTCGCCGCCACATCGACCTTCTCCTCGGCGCGTGCGGAAAGTTTCTCGAAGGCGGACTCACGATCGAGCATGGTGTCGTACTTGCCGCCAACCGGCGAGCGCGAGCGGATCAGCGCACGCTCCTCGTCCGTGATGGTACCCATGCGACAGCCCGGAGCGACTACCATCGTGCGCTGGACCGGCAACGGAATGCCACCTTCCTGCAACGTCGTCACCAGTGCTTCGCCGACGCCGAGTGTGGTGATCGCCTCGACCACGTCGACCTTCGGATTCGGCGGGAAGGTTTCCGCGGCGGCGCGTACCGCCTTCTGGTCGCGCGGCGTGAAAGCGCGCAGGGCATGCTGCACGCGGTTGCCCATCTGGCCGAGCACGTCCTGCGGCACGTCGTCGGGATTCTGCGAGCAGAAGTAGACACCGACCCCTTTCGAGCGGATCAACCGCACCACTTGTTCGATGCGTTGCACGAGTGCCGGTGGTGCATCGTCGAACAGGAGATGTGCCTCGTCGAAGAAGAACACGAGCTTCGGGCGATCGAGGTCGCCGGCTTCGGGAAGATTCTCGAACAACTCCGACAGCAGCCAGAGCAGGAATGTCGAGTACAGCTTCGGCTTGAGGATGAGCTGGTCGGCGGCGAGGATGTTGACGATGCCGCGCCCGGACATGTCCTGGCGCATGAAGTCGGCGAGCTCCAGCGCGGGCTCGCCAAAGAAGTGATCGGCGCCCGACTGTTCGAGCGACAGCAGTGAGCGCTGGATCGCGGCCAGCGAGGCCGGACTGATCAGGCCGTACTGTTTCGAGATCTGCTTGGCGTTCTCGGCGGCGAACACGAGCATCGCACGCAGATCCTTGAGATCGAGCAGCAGGAGGCCGTCATCGTCGGCACACTTGAACACCACTTCGAGCACGCCCTGCTGGGTATCGTTGAGTTCCAGCAGGCGTCCCAGCAGGGTTGGTCCCATTTCGGAAATCGTGGCGCGCACCGGATGACCGAGCTTTCCGTAGATGTCCCAGAACACCACCGGGTTGGCCGTCGAGGTCCATTCGAAGCCGAGTTTGTCGAGGCGAGCCTTGAGTTTTTCACTGATCGCGCCGGCCTGCGAGATGCCGGCGAGATCGCCCTTGACGTCGGCAAGGAACACCGGGACACCGAGCCGCGAGAAGCCCTGCGCAAGCACCATCAGCGTCACTGACTTGCCGGTTCCGGTGGCGCCGGCGACCATGCCGTGACGGTTGGCATAGCGCGCGCGCAGAAACACGTCGATGTCACTTTTGCCAATGAGGATGTCATCCACGGCGTGTTTTTCCCTGCATTTCGAATGGCGAATGCGATTGTAGTCCCTGCCTGCACGGCCGTGCGTGCGTTGCCGTCATCGACTCCCTCGGTTACCGTGACGTGTCGACCGTGGACTACCCTCATGCCCCGAAACGTTCTTGCCGCACTCGTGTTTCTTTCGCTCGCGCTTGGCGCATGCAGCTCCGTTCCTTCCCGTTCCGCCGGCCTCGCGACCGGCAAGGTTGACGAGGCGGTCATCAATGCCCTGTATGCGCGCCTCGAGCAGGGCAGCGCGCGTTACAGCGCCGCGCTTGCCGCGGCGGCTGCCGGTGATACGGAGCGCGCGCAAGCGGAGATGAAAGCGACCCTCGACGCCATCCAGGCCGATGCCGAGCGTTGTGCGGCTGCGACCGGATGCGACAGCAGCCGATTCTTCTCGACCTACGACCATCTGCTGCGGATCGGTCTCGACGGGATCGCGCCGGATGCCGAGACAACCGCCGCGGTGGAACTCGCTGCCGATGTCGCGGAATCGGGCGATTCGCCGCTGCTGGCGAGCTTGCCGGAAATGGAGCGCACGATCACGTTGCTGAAGGGCCGCGAGCTCGCCGACATCCTCGTCCTGAACGATCCGGTCAGGGCCGGCATCGAGCAGTGGCTGACCAACTTGCGACCGAATCTCATGACGGCTCATGAGAACTACCAGTACATGCGCCACCGCATGTGGCCGGAGTACCAGAAGGCCGGTCTGCCGGAGGCACTGCTGTTCGGCATGTTGGCAAAGGAGTCGGGCGGGCGCGTGCATGCGGTCTCGCGCGCGGGAGCGTCAGGCCCGTTGCAGTTCATGTATGCGACCGGTCTGCGCTTCGGTCTCAACTCGAGCAGCGGCTTCGACCAGCGCTTCGATCCCGGCATGTCGGCGCGCGCCAATGCGTCCTACATCAACGAGCAGTTGGCGATCTTCAACGGCAATCTCGAACTCGTGATCGCGGCATACAACGGTGGCGAAGGCCGCATGCAGCGGATCGCCGGTCGTGGCGGCGCGACCAGTTTCTGGGATCCGAAGATCTATGCGCAGGTGCCTGCGGAAACGCGCGACTATGTGCCGATGGTGCTCGCTGCGGCGTGGTTGTTCCTGCATCCCGAGCGTTACAACCTGACGTTTCCGAGGATCGATGGCCGACCCGGCACGATCGTCCTTGCCCAGCCGGCGACACTCGCCGAACTGACCGTTTGCCTCGGCAACCAGGGCGGTGCGACCGACGGCTGGTTTCGCGCCTTGCGCAACCTCAACCCTTCTCTCGACCACGCCACGCGCCAGCCGACTGGCGCACGCATCGCTGTTCCGGTGCAGCTCGAGGCCGTCTACGCGCGCTCCTGCCTGACCGGGCAATGGGCGACACTCGCCTCCGAACTGCATGTCGCCAGTGCGGCGACGGCGGTCAAGCAGCCGCCGGTTGGCGTGCCGAGGGCGGTCGCGACCGCCCGGTCGTCAGGGCAGACCTACAAGGTACGCAAGGGTGACAGCCTCGCCGCTATCGCGCGCAGGAATGGCTGCGGAAAGATCGAGGAAGTGGCCCGACTGAACGGACTGCGCGCACCGCACTATGCGATTCGCGCGGGGCAGACGTTGAGAATGCCGGCGTGTGCGGTGCGTTGAGGGTGGCAGCGGGCGCAGGCGCGCAGCCCGGGGTAATCAGGCTGCGCGCGGACTGTCGCTGAAGTATTCGCTGGCCGCATCCGGCGAGTTGGCCGATTCCTTGAGCGTGCGCAGCGTGCGCATGACCTGGCGATGCAGTTCACGCTGGTCGGCGTATGGCGAATCCTTGGTCTCGTGGAACGTCACCGTCAGCCACAGCGCCAGGCCGCGCAGGCGTACCTGCATGCTGTCGGACTTCATGCGTTCGAAGCCGATGGCGGTGCCGCTTCCCCACGGGGAGTACTTTTCGTCGGGCGGCGTCGCATAAAGATGCGGGAACTCGCTCTTCGACGCGCTCGAAAAATCCTTCATCGCCAGCGCCGCGAGCTGGCGGCGCGCATTCGGCGCGAGCTGTTCCAGCGCCTTTTCGATGTCCTTGAACTGGCGGCGCAACTGCATGCCTCGGGTCAGGGCAATCAATCGCGTGAGAATGTGCATGGAGTTCCCCTGCTGAACGAACATCACGGGCGCGGCCTTGAGCGCGCCGACGCTTCACTGTAACCGGTCACCCTCCATGGAAACGGAAGGTTGATCACAAATCGACCTGCCGTCAACCTTTGTTTCCCTGCGCCGTTTCGGCCTGCCGCTCGTGCAGGTGGCCGATGCGCTCGCCCATGCGGACCGCTTGCTGCGGAGCCAGTGCGTGATCGAACGTGGCGCCGTGCTCGGGCAGCAGCACGATGACGGTTGAGCCCATGTTGAAGCGCCCCATCTCGGCGCCGCGCGCGAGCCGGATTCCCTTGCCGCGAAAGTCGCGTGCCGTGATGCGCGAGGCATACGGCGGGATCTCGAGGTCGCCCCAGACCGTGGATACGCTCGACACCAGCAGCGCGCCGACCATGACGACCACGAACGGGCCCTGCTCGCCGTCGAAATGGCAGACCAGCCGCTCGTTTCTCGCGAACAGTCTCGGAATCGCCTCGACCGGACCGGGGGCGACGCTGAACAGGCGCCCGGGAACATGCACGGTGGCACCGAGCTCACCGGCCAGCGGCATGTGCACGCGATGGTAGTCGCGCGGCGACAGGTAAACGGTGGCGAACGAGCCGTTGGCATAGCGCTGTGCCGGTGCGTCCTCACCGAGCAGCTCGGCGGCACTGAACGCCTGTCCCTTGGCCTGGAAAATCCGCCCGGCGCGGATCACGCCCGACTGGCTGATCCTGCCATCGGCCGGGCACAGCACGGCCGATGGGTCGGCATCGAGCGGACGCGCTCCGGGCTTCAGCCGGCGCGTGAAGAACGCATTGAAATGCACATAGGATTCGATGTCGGGATTGGCCGCTTCACCGAGGTCGACCTGGTAGCGCGATGCGATCTGTGTGATCAGCAGGTTTTTCCACGGCCGCCAACTCACCCGGGTGGCGTGGTAGACGACACGCGAAAGCAGACGGTGCGGCAGCAGGTATTGCAGGATGATCGACAGTTTCATCAGCGGGCGTCGGCGAGGGTGGCGAGATCCGCGGCGATCGGTGCGGCGGCGTACGGCGGTCGGAACAGGCCGACCATGCGTCCGGCCGGGTCGATGATGACGAGCGAGGCACTGTGGTCGACGGTCGGCTCGCCATCGGCGTCCTCGACGCGCGCATAGACGAGGCCGAGGCTGCGCGTCAGTTTGGTCAGCTCCTCGTCGGAGCCGGTGGCGGCGCCGAATTCGGTACTGAAGAAATTCACGTAGCGCTGCAGCTGCTCGGGCGTGTCGCGCTGCGGATCGACGGAGATGAAGTCGAAATGGATGCGTTCTGCCTTGACCTGTTCATCGAGGCTGGCCCAGACCTGCTTGAGCACGCCCAGCGTGTTCGGACAGATGTCAGGGCAATGTGTGAAGCCGAAGAACACGATGGTCCAGCGCCCGCGCCAGTCGGCTTGCGTCAGCGCGGAGCCATCGGCGCGTTGCAGCGTGAACGCCGGCAGCTCGCGCGCAGCCGGATACAGCACTGCCGTCTTCAATGCGGGAAGGCCCGTCGCTGGCGCGAAGTAGCGCGAGCCCGCGAACAGGCCGATGGCGAGCGCAAGGGCGGAAACCAGGATGATGGGGGTGGCGCCGATGCGGCCGGTCGAATGCGAGCGAGTCATCGCCGCAGTATAGCGGGCGTGGCGAAAATGCCGGACCGTGCTGCGACGACCTGGCACGCAGTGATCGTGCTGATGGTGCATGCCGCTATACTTTCGCCTCTTTGTCCCGCGCGCTTTCGCATGACTGCTGAACTTTCCACGATCATCGACTTCATCCGCTACGGCGCGAGCCGGTTCGGTGCGGCCGGCCTGACCTTCGCGCACAACCACGACAATGCGCTGGATGAGGCAACCCATCTGGTCCTGCAGACCCTGCACCTGCCTCACGACCTGTCGCCGGCCTACGGTCAGGCACGCCTGAGTCTTGACGAGCGCCAGACCGTGCTCGGCCTGATCGAGCGACGCGTGATCGAACGCAAACCGGCAGCGTACCTGACCGGCAAGGCATGGTTCGCCGGGCTCGAGTTCATTTCCGACCCGCGCGCGCTGGTGCCACGATCGCCGATCGCCGAACTGATCCTTGGTGGATTCTCGCCGTGGCTCGATGACCGCGAGGTCACGCGCGCGCTTGACCTGTGCACCGGCTCGGGCTGCATCGGCATCGCGATGGCGTCGTATAACCTCGACTGGCACGTGGACATCGCCGACATCAGCGCCGATGCGCTGACACTGGCGCGCGAGAACATGGCCTATCAGGACGTGGCCGGGCGCGTCGAGGTAGTCGAATCCGACCTCTTTGCCGGCCTCGCCGGGCGCACCTACGACCTCATCGTCAGCAATCCGCCTTATGTCACCGAGCAGGAATTCGCCGCGCTGCCGGCCGAATACGCGCACGAGCCGAAGCTCGGCCTGACTGCCGGCGCCGACGGACTCGACATCGCCCTGCGCATCCTCGTTGCAGCACCGGAACATCTCAACGACAACGGCGTGCTGATCGTCGAGGTCGGCGAGAGTGAGCGTGCGCTCGTCGAGCTGCTGCCATCGGTGCCGTTCAACTGGGTCGAATTCAATGTCGGCGCGATGGGCGTGTTGGTGATCGATCGTGCCGACCTGGTCGAGCATGCCGATGCCATCCGCGATGCAGCGCAGCGCTGAGATCATCGATGTCGAGCAACGCGTTCGGAAAACTGTTCACCGTCACGACCTTCGGCGAAAGCCACGGCGCGGCGATCGGCTGCGTGATCGACGGCTGTCCGCCTGGTCTCGCGCTGGCGCCGGAAGAGTTCCGTGCCGATCTCGATCGGCGCGCGACCGGACGCTCGCGCTTCACCTCGCAACGCCATGAAGCCGACGACATCGAGATCTTGTCCGGGGTCTTCAAAGGCGTGTCCACCGGAACGCCGATCGCGTTGCTGATCCGCAATACCGACCAGCGCTCGAAGGACTACAGTGAAGTCCTCGACACGTTCCGCCCCGGCCACGCCGATTACACCTACCTGCACAAGTACGGCGTTCGTGATCCACGCGGCGGCGGGCGATCATCGGCGCGTGAGACGACGATGCGCGTGGCCGCCGGCGTCGTCGCGAAGAAGTGGCTGGCCGCACACCACGGCATCCGCGTGCGCGGTTACATCGCGCAGATCGGAACGCGGGTCCCGCAAGCGTTCGACTGGCAGGCGGTCGAGCAGAACCCCTTCTTCTGGCCCGACGCGGGCATGGTCGATGAGCTCGAGGCGCTGATCAATGCACTTCGCAAGTCCGGCGATTCGATCGGCGCGCGCGTCAATGTCGTCGCTGACGGCGTCCCGGTCGGCTGGGGTGAGCCGATCTACGGCAAGCTCGACAGCGACATCGCCGCCGCGCTGATGTCGATCAACGCGGTCAAAGGCGTCGAGATTGGCGACGGCTTCGCCGCGGTGGAGCAGAAGGGCAGCGAGCATCGCGACGAGATCACCGCACAGGGTTTCCTCTCCAACCATGCCGGGGGCATTCTCGGCGGCATCAGCAGTGGCCAGCCGATTCTCGCCAGCGCGGTGTTCAAGCCGACCTCGAGCATTCTCGTGCCTGGCCGCAGCATCAATCGCGCCGGCGAAGCGGTCGAGGTGCGCACCAAGGGCCGTCATGATCCGTGTGTCGGCATGCGCGCGACGCCGATCGTTGAGGCGATGCTGGCGCTCGTGCTGATGGATCATGCGCTGCGCCACCGCGCCCAGTGCGGCGACGTCGCTCCGGTGTTGCCGCTCGTTCCGGGTCAGCTGCATCCGCGGTCGTGAGGGCCGGTCCACGCATGCGCGGTGCAACGCCGCCGGCGCCCCTGACATGCGCCGAGGCGGGCACGGCAAAACATTTCGTGCAGGAAACCCGATGAGCAAGACCCGATGAGCAAGAAGAGCAGCTACAACGTCGCCCTGGTCGGCGCCACCGGTGCGGTCGGCGAGGCCGTGATCGAGATCCTCGCCGAGCGCCGCTTTCCGGTCGGCACCTTCGTGCCACTGGCGAGCGCCAGAAGTGCCGGCGACAAGGTCGCACTCGGCGCGCGCCAGGTGGTCGTGCGCGACCTCGCCGAGTTCGACTTCGCCGATATCGACATCGCATTCTTCTCGGCTGGCGGCGGTGTCAGCCGCGAGCATGCGCCGCGTGCGGCGCGGGCGGGTGCGGTGGTCATCGACAATACCTCGGAGTTTCGTCGGGTCGACGACATCCCGCTGGTGGTCAGCGAGGTGAACCCCGAGGCGATCGCCGGTTACACGAAACACGGCATCATTGCCAATCCGAACTGCTCGACGATGCAGATGCTGGTCGCGCTCGCGCCGCTGCATCGTGCGGTCGGCATCGAGCGCATCAACGTCGCCACCTATCAATCGGTTTCCGGCGCCGGCCGCTCCGGCATCGAGGAGCTCGGCCGCCAGACCGCGGCGCTGCTCAACTTCCAGCCGGTCACGCCGGAAAAGTTCAGCAAGCAGATTGCCTTCAACGTCATTCCGCACATCGACGTGTTCGAGGACAACGGCTACACGCGCGAAGAAATGAAAATGGTCTGGGAAACACGCAAGATCCTCGGCGACGAGTCGATCCAGGTCAATCCGACCGCCGTGCGCGTGCCGGTGTTTCTCGGTCATGCCGAAGCCGTGCATGTGGAAACCCGCGACAAGATCACGGCAGCGCAGGTGCGCGACTTGCTACAAAGCGCACCGGGCGTGCGTGTTGTCGACGAGCGCATCGCCGGAGGCTACCCGACGCCGGTCACTGATGCGGCAGGCAAGGATGCGGTCTTCGTCGGTCGCATTCGCGAGGATATTTCGCATCCACGCGGCATAGCCCTGTGGATTGTGTCGGACAATATCCGCAAGGGTGCGGCGCTGAATGCGGTACAGGTGGCTGAGCTATTGGTGAAAACGTATCTCTGATCTATAGTTACGATTGTGTTATAAGGCATTTTCGAGCTTGTCTCGCCGTTCTTTGTTGCACCCGATCTGCTGTTACGCCATGCCTCTGGGGAGCGCTGTTCATGAAACGACCGTTGCAATTGTCGCTGGCCATCGCGCTCGCGCTGGGAGTGACCGATGCATTCGCGCTGGGGCTGGGCGCGATCCAGGTGCGCTCGGGCCTCAATCAGCCGCTCAATGCGGAGATTCCGGTCATTGTCGGCACGCCCGGCGAGGCGGAAGGGCTGCTTGTGCAGTTGGCCACCGCCGAAGATTTCGAGCGGGTCGGCATGAACCGGTCGAGCATCGGCATACCGCTCGATTTCTCGATCGGCAAGAACGCGCGCGGCGAGACCGTGATCCGCGTCACCAGCAACGAGATCGTGCGCGAGCCGTTCCTCGGCATCCTGCTCGAAGCGAACTGGCCAAAGGGCCGTCTGCTGCGCGAGTACACGATGCTGCTCGACCCGCCAGTGATGGCGCCGGCCGTGAAGGGCTCGAGCGCGATCGCCGTCGCGGCCAGCGAGCCGGAACGCGCGACGACTCAGCCGCTTCCCGAATCACGTCCGACCCCGGCGCCGGCTCCCGCAGCGAAGCCAGTGGCAGCGCGCCCGGCGCCCGCCATAGCGCAACCCGCTCCACGTCCCGCACCGGCACCTGCACCTGCAACGCGGCCGGCTGATGCCAGTGAGTACGGTCCGGTTGCTGCCGGCGAGACGCTCGGCGAGATCGCCCGTGCAACGCGTCCGGGCGACGAGGTCAGCGTCAACCAGATGATGCTCGCGCTGCTCAAGAGCAACCCGGATGCGTTCTTCCGCGACAACATCAATGCCCTGAAGCGCGGTGCGGTTTTGCGCATTCCGACTGCCGAGGAGATTACGGCGACTGGATCGGCGCGCGAGGCCGCCGTGGCGGTGCGCAGCCAGATCGACGAATGGCGTGGCGGTTCCGGCTCGACGCCGACGCTGGTCGCCGAAACCGGTGCGCTGACGTCATCGACGCCGGCCACCACACGACCATCGACATCGACAGCTTCTGCGTCGGGAGAGCGCCTTGCTCTGGTGCCACCACGCGAGGGCCTGGCCGGTGAACAAACCGCCGACCGCCCGACCACCGGCACGTCCGGCGGCACCGGCGACGTGGCCAGCAGGGCTGAACTGGCGCGCGTGAAGGAAGCGCTGACCAGTCGCGAGCAGGAAGCCGGCGAGCTCAAGTCGCGGGTCAAGGACCTCGAAGACCTGAAGAACAAGAACACCCAGCTCATCACACTGCAGAACACCGAGCTTGCCGAGTTGCGCGAGAAGCTGAAGGCGATGGAAACCTCATCGGCAGCGACCCCTTCGGTCGCATCGACAGCTGCGCCTATTGCGCCGGCTGCCGTGCCCGAGTCGCCGCCCGCCGTCGCATCGAATGCGCCGGTCGTGACCAAGGACGATATCTGGGGCGATGGTGGGTCGACCCCGACCGCGTCCGCGCCGACAGCGACCGCCGACCCGGCGGCCGATGCGCAGGCTGCAACGTCGACGCCGGCGACCGACGGCGCGGCGACCAGCGTGCAAGAGGCTCCAGCACGTGCGACGGATCCGTCCATGGTCGATCCGATGGCCACTGACCCTGCAGTCATGAGCGACACGCCCGTAGCGGAGATTCCGCCTGCACCTGCGCCGGAGGCCGCGGCACCGGCACCGCCGGTGGCCACGGTTGCCAAGGCGCCGGCACCGGCCGTTGTCGAAAGTCCGTGGTACATGCAGCCGTGGGTACTTGGTGCGGCGGGCGTTGGCGGACTGCTGTTGTTGCTGCTCGGCGTGGCCGGCATGCGCAAGCGCAAGACGGTCGAGCTCGACAATGCGCGTCCGTCGATCGCCGAGAGTTTCGGCGATGCACCACTTTCGGAGGGCTACGCGGGCTCCGCGCGGGTCGATGGCGAAGAAGAGCAGCTCATCGATCAGGTTCGGGCCGATCCCGGCAATGCCGGCGCCCATCTCGAGTTGCTGAGTCTCTACTACGCGCAGCGTGACGGCGACAAGTTCGAGGCAGCGGCCGAAGAAATGTATGCCTACATTGCGGATCCGAACCAGGCCGAATGGCGCGAAGCGCGTGCGATGGGCGAGGATCTGGTTCCGCACAATCCACTGTTCGGCGGCGCATCGAACCTTTCCGACATGGCGGGCGACGACGTTGCTCGGGCAGATGACGATGTCTACCGCTTCGACGAGGACGATCTTTCGCCGCCGCGCAACGACGCGCCACGCTACGATTTCGACGAGCCCGATCCGGTCGTGCCGCCGGCCAATCCGTACGCAACGGCAACGATGCCAGCCGTCGATTTCGATTTCGACGCTGACAAGCCACAGTCGCCTCCGGCATCCGATTCGGCCTTCAGCTTCGACCTGCCGCCGATCGAACCGGCGCAAGAGCCGCGCATGATCACCGAGTACGACATCGAACCCGACGCGCCGGCGTCGACAATCGAGGACGACGAGTTCTTCGCCGGCGACGATGCGATCGGCACCAAGCTTGACCTGGCCAAGGCCTACCTCGACATGGGTGATCCCGACGGCGCGCGCGCGATGCTCGAGGAAGTGCTGGCCGAGGGCAATTCGGCACAGCAGGACGAGGCACGCAAGCTGATCGCCGAGATCCGCTGACGACTCGTTGGGCGCGTCACGCATCACCAGCAAGGCCGGGCTCGTCCCGGCCTTGCTGTTTGCGGCGCGGTAGAATCCGCGCTCCCGTGAGCAATTGGACTTTCGTGCGCATCGCACTCGGCATCGAATACGACGGCACCGACTTCCTTGGCTGGCAGCGGCTGTCTCATGGTGCGACCGTGCAGCGTGCACTCGAAAGCGCCCTGTCGTTCGTCGCCGACCATGCCGTCGAGGTCACTTGCGCCGGTCGCACCGACTCCGGCGTGCACGCGCGTTGCCAGGTCGTGCATTTCGATTCCGATGCCGTGCGCAGCGAGCGCGCGTGGATGCTCGGTGCCAATGCGCAACTGCCGGCCAGCGTGGCCGTGCGCTGGGCTGCCGGGGTCGGCGACGATTTCCACGCCCGCTACGGCGCGCGCGCGCGTCGCTACCGCTATTCGGTTCTGAATCGCGCGGTACGACCGGCATTGCAGGCTCGCTATGTCGCTTGGGAGCGCCAGCCGCTCGACGCTGCGGCAATGCATTCGGCCGCGCAGCACCTGCTCGGCGAGCACGATTTCAGCGCGTTCCGCACGATCGCCTGCCAGTCGCGCACGCCGTTCCGCAACGTGCATGCGCTGTGCGTCACGCGCAGTGAGGACCGCGTCGATATCGACATCGAAGCGAATGCGTTTCTGCACCACATGGTGCGAAACATCGTCGGCTCGCTGTTGCCGATCGGACGTGGTGAACGTCCGGTCGAGTGGATCGCGCAGCTGCTCGCCGGTCGTGACCGCAGCGTGGCCGGACCGACCGCGCTTGCCGCCGGCCTGTGCTTCATCGCGCCGCGTTACCCGGCGGCGCCGGGATTGCCGGCCGAGGTCACGCAATGATCCTGCGCACGCGCATCAAGTTCTGCGGCATCACGCGTGAGCAGGACGCGCTCGCCGCGGCCGCGCTCGGTGTCGATGCGCTCGGCTTCGTATTCACGCGGCGCAGCCGTCGCTACGTCGATCCGGCCAAAGCGGCATCGATCCGTCGCGCGCTGCCGCCATTCATGACCTGCGTCGCGCTGTTCATGGACGACGACGCGGCGTGGATCAACGAGGTGCTGTCGATCTTTCGCCCCGATTTGCTGCAGTTCCACGGCGACGAATCGCCGGCGACCTGTGCGACATTCGGGCGCGCCTATCTGAAGGCCGTGGCGATGGCTTCGGTGCACGATGTGGCAAGCTATGCGGCCGGCTTCGCAGGCGCCAGCGGGTTCCTGCTCGACGCACATTCGCACGGTGGCGTGGGCGGTACTGGCGAGCGCTTCGACTGGTCGATGATGCCGACACTCGATCGCCCACTGGTCCTCGCCGGTGGCCTCGATGTCGGCAACGTCACCGACGCGATCGTGCAGACGCGACCGCATGCCGTCGATGTCTCCAGTGGCATCGAGGCGTCGCCGGGAATCAAGGACGCGCAGCGCATGCGCGCGTTCGTCGCCGCCGTCCACGCTGCACCGACCGAATGAGCCAGCCGCCATCATGACCGACGCAATCGAAGTCACCGACTACAACGCCTATCCCGATGTGCACGGGCGTTTCGCCAGTTTCGGCGGCATCTACATGCCGGAAACGCTGATGCCGCCACTCGAGGAGTTGACCAAGGCGTATCTGTCGATGCGCGACGATCCCGAGTTCATTGCCGAGTTCGAGCGCGACCTCAAGTACTACGTCGGTCGCCCGTCGCCGATCTACCACGCCGAGCGCCTGTCGAAGAAGATCGGTGGCGCGCAGATCCTGCTCAAGCGCGAAGACCTGAACCACACCGGCGCGCACAAGATCAACAACACGATCGGTCAGGCGCTGGTGGCGCGGCGTATGGGCAAGAAGCGCATCATCGCCGAGACCGGCGCCGGCCAGCATGGCGTCGCCACTGCCACGGTCTGCGCACGCTTCGGTCTTGAATGCATCGTCTACATGGGCGAGGTCGACATCGAGCGCCAGAAGATCAACGTCTATCGCATGAAGCTGCTCGGCGCCACGGTGGTGCCGGTGGTTTCCGGATCGAAGACACTCAAGGACGCGCTCAACGAAGCGATGCGCGACTGGGTGACCAACGTCGGCGACACGTTCTATATCATCGGCACGGTGGCCGGACCGCATCCCTACCCGATGATGGTGCGTGACTTCAATGCCGTGGTTGGTCGCGAGGCGCGCGCGCAGATGCTCGAGCAATACGGTCGTTTGCCCGACGTGCTTACAGCCTGCGTCGGCGGCGGTTCGAACGCGATCGGCCTGTTCCACGCGTTCCTCAACGATCGCGAGGTCGCCATGGTCGGCGCAGAAGCGGCCGGTGACGGCATCGAGACAGGTCGCCACGCCGCCTCGCTGGCCGCGGGTCGACCCGGCGTGCTGCACGGCAATCGTACCTACGTGATCTGTGACGACAACGGCCAGATCACCGAAACCCATTCGATTTCCGCAGGACTCGACTATCCGGGCGTCGGTCCCGAGCACGCGTTCCTCAAGGACAGTCTTCGTGCCACCTATGTCGGCGTCACCGACGACGAGGCGCTTGCGGCATTCCACGAACTTGCGCGCACCGAAGGCATCCTTGCCGCACTCGAATCGAGCCACGCGATCGCCCAGGCCATGAAACTCGCGCGCGAATTGCCGAAGGACAAACTGATCTTGTGCAATCTTTCCGGTCGCGGCGACAAGGACGTGCACACGATCGCGGCGCGCGAAGGCTTGGCGCTTTGACGTCCGGGTATGCGCAACTGCCGGAACCGAGAATCGGAAATGGTGAACGCCGGTAGCCTGTAAACTCCGGCGGCACCGCCTAAGCGTGAAGCGGCACCCCGTGAAATGCCGCCTTTGTCGATTCCCGATTCCCCATTCCCGGCGATAAAGCATGAACCGCATCGACACCCGTTTCTCCGCGCTGCGTGCTGCCGGTCGCAAGGGACTGATCCCTTTCATGACTGCGGGTGATCCGTTTCCCGAGGCGACCGTTGCGGTCATGCACGCGCTGGTTGCGGCGGGTGCCGACCTGATCGAGCTCGGCGTGCCGTATTCGGATCCCGTCGCCGACGGTCCGACGATCCAGCATTCAAGCGAGCGCGCGATCGTGCGCGGCGTCGGCATCGACGCGATCCTCGGCTGGGTGCGCGAGTTCCGCGATCGCGATGCACACACGCCGGTGGTGCTGATGGGCTACCTCAACCCGATCGAGATCCACGGCTACGTCGCGTTCGCCGCCGAAGCGGTGGCTGCCGGTGTCGATGGCGTGCTCGTCGTCGACGTACCGGTCGAGGAATCGGAAACCTTGCGGCCACTGATCGATGCGGGACTGCATCAGGTGTTGCTGGTCGCACCGACCACCACCGATGTGCGCCTCGCCGAGATTCGCGCGCGGGCACGCGGCTTCGTCTACTACGTGTCGTTCGCCGGCATCACCGGCGCCAACCTGCTCGACGCCGGTGCGGTGCGCGGCAAGGTCGAACACATCAAGCAGGGCGGCGACATTCCGGTCGCGGTCGGCTTCGGCGTGCGCGATGCGGCATCGGCCATCTCGGTCGGCAGCGTGGCCGACGCGGTCGTCATCGGCAGCGCGCTGGTTGCGCGACTCGCCGAGGCGCGCGACAGTAGCGAGGCGGAATCGTTTGCGCGGAATGTGCTTGCGCCGATTCGTGCGGCGCTGGATGGCTTGCCGAAGCACTGATCAGACAACTAGGCGGGGAAGGTGCGGGATTTCCCGCTGCCCTGTTCACTGGAGCATCACGCAATGAATTGGCTGCAGAAACTCATGACACCGCGGATCCGCACGCAGAACACCGGCAAGGGCAAGGTGCCTGAAGGCCTGTGGGAAAAGTGCGACGGCTGCGGTGCGGTGCTGTACGGCCCGGAGCTCGAAAACAACCTCATGGTCTGTCCGAAATGCAGCCACCATCACGGCATCCGTGCGCGCAAGCGCCTGGCTGCGTTGTTCGATCCGGGCTCGATGATCGAGTTGCATGCCGAGCTCGAGCCGGTCGATGTTCTCAAGTTCAAGGACACCAAGAAGTACAAGGACCGTATCGTCGCCTCGCAGAAGCAGACCGGCGAGAAGGACGCGCTGATCGCGATGCGCGGACGGGTCAAGGGCAACGCGCTGGCCGCGTGTGCGTTCGAGTTCTCGTTCATGGGCGGCTCGATGGGTTCGGTGGTTGGCGAAAAATTCACGCGCACGGCCGAACTCGCGCTGGCCGAGCGCATGCCGATGGTGTGCTTCTCGGCCACCGGCGGCGCGCGCATGCAGGAAGGCCTGTTCTCGCTGATGCAGATGGCCAAGACCTCGGCCGCGCTGGCGCGCCTGCGTGCGGCATCGCTGCCGTTCATTTCGGTGCTCACGCATCCGACCACCGGCGGTGTCTCGGCCAGCTTTGCCATGCTAGGCGACGTCAATATCGGCGAGCCGAAAGCGCTGATTGGCTTCGCCGGTCCGCGCG
Organism: Lysobacterales bacterium; assembly: GCA_038259445.1. Taxonomy (GTDB): domain Bacteria; phylum Pseudomonadota; class Gammaproteobacteria; order Xanthomonadales; family Rhodanobacteraceae; genus Dokdonella. Next base: position 36,937 of record JBBSOU010000017.1, read on the forward strand.
TGATCGAACAGACCGTGCGCGAAACCCTTCCGGAGGGTTTCCAGCGTTCCGAATTCCTGCTCGAACACGGCGCGATCGATATGATCGTCGACCGCCGCGAAATGCGCGATCGACTGGCCGACCTGTTCGCGTTGATGATGCGTCAGCCGAAAGTCGCGTAGCGGCGCACGCGCCAACGCTGCTGCGACGCTCGTCAAAAGGAACTTGAATCCACGTCCGGTACCGGACGTGTGCACGAACTCGGTACCGAAGCTCTCGGCGACCGTTCGATCAAGGTCATTGGCAACGTCGCGATTGGCGCAAAACCGGAATCAACTTGCCGACCGGATAACGCAGCGATCTGACGCAGTGCCTCCGTCACTTCCTTTTGGCAGATGTTGGCGTTCATGAAGTGATCCGCGATCGCACGATCGGCAGATCAAGCGGTCCGCATTCACATGTCCGAATCGGTGGCGAACTTGCGTATCCCCGAGTACGGACGGCGTCTCGTACGCCAATCCGGACGTAAAGGACGGGCACCATTGCCGATAAATCGCTCAGTTTCCATCGGGATCTCAATCATGCACAACCGCATCCTCCGATTGATGGCAGCGCTTTCCATCGGACTGTTCACAGGCGAACTGCTTCAGGCACAAACGTGGCATCCGAGCGCGCCGGACTCGTCGTTCAACAACGGGATCTATTACGCAGACCGTTTCGCTGCGCCGGCGACGCACAACATGGTGTCGGAGCGAATCGTCCGGCTCGAGAATGGCGACGTCGTCGTCGCAGGCCGGGTCACGTATCTGAATCCGCTCGATCCGGCCGGTCGCATGTGGCTCGGCCTCGTGCGTTACAACGCCGCCGGCGTGCGCCAGACCTGGGGCTCCGGTGCGGATACGACATTCACGCACTTCAATCGTCAATACCTGATCTACCCCAAGGGCTCGGCGGCCAAGTTCACACGCGTGGCCGACATCATCAGCTACGGAAATTTCCTCTACGTGCTGGCCGAAGGCGACGCATCGATTGGCGGCAATGGGCAGCGCAATGTCTGGGTCATGGTGTTCCGCACGAGCGACGGCGAGTTCCAGAGCATCCACAACGCGTTCGCCCGCAGTGAAGACGAGTATGGCGCCGGTCTCGTCGCGATTGACGCCGGATTCGCGGGCTCCTACCTGCTTGCAGTTGGCACCAAGATTTCGGCTAGTGGCGTGCAGCGCCCCACCTTCCGCCGCTTCGTCCTGCAGTACGGTTCCGGCGTGCTGACCGAGGACAACTCGATCGATCCGGGAAATGGCGGCTACCGTGACGTTGTTTTTCCGAACGCGGGCTTCTGCGACGCCGGCGCCTGCAGCGGTGGTGCATACGCCGTGAAGTCGTATGGCGGTGGCTTCGCGCCGCTCGGCATCTACGTTGGCGGAACTCTGCTCAAGAACAATGGGGATACCGAGTTCCTGCTGCTGAAGGTCAACGCCGATGCGTCGCTGGATGCTGCCTTCAATGGCAATGGCATGAAGCGCGTACGCACGATTGATCCGGCAGAGCTGCCACTCGGACAGGGGTACCTGTATGACCTCGCCGTCGTCCGCGGCGATGCGTTCAACTCGGCAGCGGATCGAATTTATGCGCTCGGCAGCCGCGACGACCCGACTCGAATTCTCTCGACCGTTGCCAAGGTGCATGGTGACGGCACGCTCGACCCGGATTTCGGATACATCGGCAAGGGCTATGCGGCAGTCGGACTCAACGCGGCGCGCAGCATCGCGATCATCGGCAACGAGATTGTCGTGTCGGGCCAGAGCTCGGGAAACGCCGCCCTATCGGTGATCGATGTCAATCTTTCGAACCCTCTGTCTACGCAGCTGATCTACATCAAGGTTCTGGCGGCTCTGCGTGCTGACGGATCGCTCTGGGGCAACTCGGTGTTGTATGACATGGCTGTGGTATCGAACAGCCGCATCGTGGCAACCGGCGATATTCGCGACAACAGTGCCGGTGGCACGTTGCTGTTCGGCACAATCGGCATCGTCGCCGATCGCATCTTCTCCAACGGATTCCAGAACTGAAACGTGCGAACGCGCGATCACGACGCTGGTGAACCGCCCCGGATTTTCCGGATGCTCTTTCCTTTGAGAGGATAGAGCCATGAAAACCAAGCACGAGAGACACTCACCAGAAGTGCGGGAGCGGGCGGTTCGGGTGGTGCTCGAACACCAGTCGGAACACAGCTAGGAGTGGGCGGCGATCAGTTCGATCGCGGGCAAGATCGGCTCCACGTCTGAGACGTTGCGCCGCTGGGTGCGGCAGGCGGCGCGCGATCAAGGCAAGCGGTCGGGGCCCACGATCAGCGAAGCCGAACGCTTCAAGTCGCTCGAGCGCGAGGTGCGCGAACTTCGCCAGGCCAACGAGATTCTGCGCAAGGCCAGCGCGTATGTTGCCAGATGGAGCTCGACCGCCGGTTCAAGCCATGACGTCGTTCATCGACGAACACCGGGACGTCTACGGAGTCGAGCCGATCTGCAAGGTGCTGCCGATTGCTCCGTCGACCATTACACGCACGCGGCGCGTCAGGCCGATCCGGAGCTGCGCCCGGAACGGTGGTGGAAGGACGACGCGCTGTGTCTGCAAGTCCAACGCGTGTGAAATGAGAACAAGCAGGTCTACGGTGCGCGCAAGGTCTGGCGACAACTGCTTAGCGAGGGCTACCGCGTGGCGCGTTGCACCGTGGAGCGGCTGATGCGGCGCTTGGGCTTGCAGGGCGTGGTGCGCGGCAAGCCGGTGAAGACCACGATCAGCGACAAGGCGCGGCCGTGTCCGCGTGATCAGGTGAATCGTCAGTTCAAGGCAAATCGTCCCAACGCGCTGTGGGTCAGCGATTTCACCTACGTTTCGACGTGGCAGTGGCACGTCTATGTGGCCTTCATCCAACGGACTGTACAAGGCCGAGATCATTCATCGGAGCTCGTGGAAAAACCTGCAGGAAGTCGAACTCGCCACGCTGGATTGGGTGGACTGGTTCAACCAAAGGCGCTTACTCGAACCGATCGGAAACATTCCTCCAGCCGAAGCCGAAGCGAACTACTATCGGCAAACCCGTGAGCTCGCCATGGCGGCGTGACTCACTTCAACGCGTCTCCGGGATTACCGTGCGGTTCACTGCTGATCTTGCGGGAGGATTTGTGGGGATACCTCAAAACCTGACGCCTTTTTGTGAGAGAACAGCGAGGCCCGTCCCTGGGCCCTACTGCTCGAAACGTTTACTGTGCCAACATGCGTGCCTCGAGAGCGTCAAGGCGTGAGCGCAAGGCAGCGTTTTCACTTTCCAGCTTGGCGTTGAGGCCCTGGATCGCGGCGAGTGCGATGCCATCGGCGTCCACGGTGCTGATCGACTTGCCATCGCCGGCCAGGCCGAAGGTCTCTTTGAAGTCCTCCGCCACTGGGCCCATGTGCAGACCTTCGGCTGAGCCTTTGTAGTCCCAGGTCATGATCGGCAATGCAATCAGTTTGCTCAGTACACTGAGGCCGTCAACTGCTGAGAAGTTTTCCTTGTAGCTGCGACTGGACGCGTTGGTCCACGTACCACCGTTGGACAACGACGCGGTTCCACCACCGAAAACCGAGATTCGGTTCTGGCCTGCATTTGGCGGAAACATCTGGATCTGCAGAGTGCCCGTGCTGTTTTCCATCAAGAACGTTGCCTGTTTGTTCGACGAGGACCGGACCGCTATGCTCGCATTCGGTGTGGTGGAGAGGGGGCCAACGGTGAGCGATGTAAAGCTTCCGGCCGATTCGGCGGAGTTGATCCGCGCACCACCATCGGCGCGCACCAGGAACTGATTTGGACCGCTACTTACGAAGTCAGTAGCGCTGGATTGGTCCGCCCATACAAAACTGCCTTCATCTCCGTTGGCATCGCCCGAGTCTGGAGCGCAGGTCCCGTCGCCGGCGCCATTACCTACGCGGGTTTTGGCGCGGGATCCGCCCACCCATGAGTAATCGCCGCCGGCGCAGTTGAGCAAGCCACCTGCGACGCCGCTGAGCAAGCCAGCCGCGTCATTCGCCAATCCCCCGGCAACGAAGCTGGCGGTCCCGGACGCCTCATTGGATATCCCGCCCGACACTACGCTTGAACCACCACTCGCAATGTTGGTGGAGCCGCCACCGACCATGCTGGCGCCACCCGTGGCTTGATTGGCTCTGCCACCGCCGACCGTTGCAAACGCGCTGCTGCCCGCATTGCTGTCCTGGCTACCGGCCTGATTATCAAAGCCACCGCCGATCGTGCCGTAGTGATCATCAACTCGATTGGATCCGCCGGTGGTGTAGGAAGGATCCAGACCACTCTGGGCGCCGCCACCCGCAATCGTCGCGCCGCGTGCAGGCTCGATCACGCCGTTTGCAACGCTGCCGGCAACAATGTTTGCGGTGAGTGGCCGACTATTGCTGCCAATTTCAGTACTGGGTTCGATGCGCACCGCGCGCCGACCAAAGATGCGCAGCTCGAGCGGTTGATTGTCGGCCGTACCGATGTAGTCGCCGTTGACGGTCCCGGAATTCCCGGTGGTTTCCCAACAGACTCCACCGAGCACGGCCTTGGGATCAAAGCGCGTCGGCTCGCCAAGTTGGACAAAGCCTGTGCTGCCTTGCTGCACCTCGGTTCTCAAAGCCATTGCCGGGGCGACCGACAGATCAATGCCGAAATCCACGTCCACGGCGAAGTCGCCGTCCACTACGTTCACCCCGTACAGCGTTAGAGGCCCATCGAGGGTCATGGTTCTGGACTCGTTGAGCAGCGTGACGCGAAGGTTGTACTGGCCATTGGCGGGTTTACCGCCATCGTTCAAGGTTCCGCGATAGGTCCAAGGTTCGGCATGCAACGCGCTGGTGGCGGCGAGCAGGGCGAGTGTCAAAAGTGTACGTTTCATGGTCGTTTCCCCAGTTCAGTAGTTAGTTTTCAAAACCGTCGCGGAAAATCAGGTCGGCACTGCTGCAAACGCCCCCTAGCGATTTCGCGTCGGGTCGTAGCATGGCCTGCAGGCCAAAGCGGCCATCGGACGAAGTAGCAGGAGCCGATTTGAGATCGGCATTCAACGTAAAGCGCCCATCGGCGCTGGCGGGCTCGGATGGCCGCAGCGCCGCATGTCCGGTGAAGCGTGGCGACGCAGCGGTCGTCGTCGCCGTAGCGAGACCGAGCAACACCATCAACACGTATCTCTTCATCTTGTTCTCCAGCTCACCCAGCACGGGCGGCTTCAAAAGTGAACACGGAAGAGAGACGCGGCAGGGGCCACACCGCGAAAATTCACCTGGCGATTCGTCGCCGGCGAATGGGGCAAATGGGGCCAGACTCATTTTCCTCGTTGGGGGCCTCGTTGGGGACGCCCACACTCCTCATTGGGGACACACTCCTCATTGGGGACACCCACTCCTCATTGGGGACACCCACCCTCGTTGGCTCGTTGGGGGGCCTCGTTGGGGACACCCACCCTGGTGGCGCTCGTTGGGGACACCCACAATTCCGACCCAATCCCACGAGGCGACGCGGCGATTTCCCGACGCTCGTTGGGGAGACGACGCTCGTTGGGGACACCCGCTCGTTGGGGACACCCACAATCCCGACCCAATCCCACGAGGCGACGCGGCGATTTCCTACAGACGAATCGCCCTGCCTGCGGCACGCTTGTCGCCATGACTTCGCCCCGCAGCCAACTCGTCGACCCCGATGCGCCGGGCTTCTATCACTGCATGTCGCGCTGCGTGCGCCGTGCCTGGCTGTGCGGTGAGGA
>JBBSOU010000018.1:0-40397 GCA_038259445.1 Lysobacterales bacterium
GATCGGCGAACGCTGGTTCGTGTTGCCGAACCCGACCTACGGATCGTGGGAGCCGGCGCTCTTCGAAAACAACTGGCGCCTGCCACAGGAACAGCAGCGCGCCATGAAGCGGGACGCGCTGCGCGTCGAGTAGACGCGCTTCACCTTCGTTTTTCACAGAAAAATCATGACTTTATATTGCTCAACTTAAAGTCTTGCATTAACTATAACGCCGAAGTAACATTCGTCCGTCGCCGGAGACGGCTTGCCGCTCCGGCCAGCGACTACCGCACAGAACGACGTACAGGTTTCCCCCTCCGGCCCTGCCGGATTCGACCCAGAAAGCCATCGGCTCTCTGGGTTTTTTCTTTTTCCGGTCCTGGCCACTCGGCTGACCGCGGTCGGGCGTGCTGATAGAGTGCAGTCCCCTTTCCGCCTGCAAGAGTTTCCATGTTGAAGACGATGGCCCGCGTGGCCCTGACGTTTGCATTCACCCTGACGCTGGCCGCATGCGGCAGCGACTCCACGCCGAGCGTCACCGCGGCGACAGACAAGCCCGACGAAGCCATCCTGGTGTCGGCCAAACTGGCCAGGGCCAGCGACGTTGCGGCATTGCTCGAGCACATGCTGCCGCCCGCCGAGCTCACGCGCGTCAAGGCGGAATGGAACGATACGACGCAATCCGCCGACATCAGCGATGAGGATCGAGCGCGCTTTGCTGATGCCATGGCGAAGTTGACCGCGCCTGACGCCGCCGAGACCCTGTATGTCGAGATCGAACCCGAACTGCGCCAGTTCGACACCCAGTACAAGCAGCAGCTGCCGACCATGGTGGCGATGGGCCAGGGCTACCTGCAGAGCATGGTGCAGCAGAGTCAGGATCTGTCGGCCAGCGAGAAGGAACAGGCCGGCAACGCGATCAAGGCGCTCGCCGAGTGGGTGCAACGCACCAACTTCACCGATCCCGAGAAGGTCAAGCAGGTGATCGCGATCATGGTCGATACCGCGCGCACGCTCGACCTCAAGACCCTCGACGAGGCGCGCGCATTGGGCTTCGAGCAATCCGCGCCGAAACTGCGCGTGGCCATCGACGGACTCAAGAAGATCCTCGAGCAATACGACTTCTCGATCGACCAGACACTCGACTCGGTGAAGACCCAAGTGGTCTCAAGCGACGGCAAAACCGCGCAGGTCAAGGTTTCCTACACGCTGCTCGGCACGCCACTCGATACCGAATCGGCCATGGTCAAGATCGACGAACGCTGGTACAGCAAGGACACGATCGACAAGATCGAACAACGCGCGGCCGAAAAGGCAGCCGCGATGCCGGTCACCGCGCCGCCGGCGAACGGTTGAGCGAATCGGTCACGGCGACTGCCTGCGGCGGTCGCCGGGCGATGCTCGACGGACAAGCGATGCAACAGAACCTTCCGCTCGACAGTCACGCGGAACCGGTGCGTGCGCCGACCTGGCGCAGTGCGGTCGGCACGTTGCTGCGCCCGTGGATCCGCATCCGCCGCGAGCCGCGTGACCTGCAGGAGATTCTTGCGGCAGACGACCGCGCGACCGTCTACGTGGTCGAGCGATATGGCCTGTCGGATACGCTGATCCTCGAGAAGGCCTGTCGCGAGGCAGGTCTGCCGTCCCCGTATGAAGCCGCGACGCGGCTGCCGATCAAGCGCAAGCGCGCGATCGTTGCGTTGACGCCACGTCCTCGCCTTTGGCGTCGCAGCGCCTTGCCATCACGATCGGAGACGCTAACGCGTCTGGCAGAACTCGTCGCCGCCGATCCCGACCTCGATGTGCGCCTGGTGCCGGTGTCGATCTTCGTCGGCCGGGCACCGGACCGCGACTCCGGCTGGTTTCGCGTGCTGTTCGCGGAAAACTGGGTCGTGGTCGGTCGTTTCCGTCGACTGATCGCGATCCTCCTCAACGGGCGCGACACGGTCGTGCAGTTCTCGGCCCCGGTGTCGCTGAGCGAAACGCTGCTCGAGCAAGGCGACGTCGCCATCGAACGCAGCGTGCGCAAACTCTCGCGCGTGCTTCGCGTGCACTTTCGGCGCATCCGCACGACCATCATCGGCGCCGATCTCTCGCACAAGCGCACCGTAGTCGATGCCGTCGTCAACGCCGATCCGGTGCGTGATGCCATCGCCGCCACCGCCGCCAGGGAGAACATCCCGGTCAGCCAGGTGCAGGGACGTGCGCGCAGTTACGCGCTCGAGATCGCCGCGGACTATTCGCACACCGTGGTGCGCTCGCTGTCATTCATCCTCATTGCGTTCTGGAACAAGCTTTACGGTGGCGTCGTCATGCACCACTTCGACAAGCTGCGCGCGGTCGCGCCAGGCCATGAAGTGATCTACGTGCCTTGCCATCGCAGCCACATCGACTATCTGTTGCTCAGCTACCAGCTCTACCAGAACGGTCTGGTACCGCCGCATATCGCCGCCGGCGTCAACCTCAACCTGCCCGTGATCGGACCGATCCTGCGTCGCGGTGGCGCGTTCTTCCTGCGCCGCAGCTTCAAGTCGAACGCGCTGTATTCGGCCGTTTTCACCGAGTACGTGAGCCAGCTGTTCGTGCGCGGCGTGGCTCTCGAGTACTTCATCGAAGGCGGACGCTCGCGCACTGGGCGACTGCTCAGTCCGCGCGGCGGCATGCTCGGCATGACCATGCGCAGCTTCCTTCGCGAGTCGCGCCGGCCGGTGCTTTTCCAGCCGGTCTATATCGGCTACGAGAAGCTGATGGAAGGAAAATCCTACATCGGCGAGCTGTCCGGCAAGGCCAAGGAAAAGGAATCGCTGTTCGGCCTGCTGCGCTCGATCGGCGTGCTGCGCCAGCGCTACGGCGAGGTGACGATCAACTTTGGCGAGCCGATCGAACTGGCCACCCTGCTCGACGAGATCGCACCGACCTGGCGCACGTCACTCGACTCGCCCGAAGAGAAGCCCGAGTGGCTCGGCGCAGCGGTCGACGTGCTGGCCGACCGCATCCAGGCCAACATCAACCGCGCCGCCGATGTGAATCCGATCAATCTTCTGGCGCTCGCTCTGCTGTCGATGCCCAAGCACGCGATGGCCGAAAGCGACCTGCTCGCCCAGCTCGAACTGTACAAGGACCTGTTGATCGCCCTGCCCTACAGCGACCGCGTCACGGTGACCACGAAGTCGCCTGCCGAGATCATTGCCTACGGTGAATCGATGCAGTGGATCCGGCGCGTCCAGCATCCCCTCGGTGACGTCCTCATGGCCGAGGGCGACAACGCCGTGCTGCTCTCGTACTTCCGCAACAACGTGCAGCACCTGTTCGTCGCCTCGGCGTGGATCGCCTGCTGTTTCCTCAACAATCGGCGCATGGCACGGGCGACGATGCTGCGTCTCGGACGCCTGATCTATCCGTTCATCCAGTCGGAGTGGTTCCTGCCGTGGGACGAGACGGCCTTCACCGAGCGTGTGCAGGCGACAGTCGACTTCATGGTCGCGCGCGGCCTGCTGCAGACCGACGTCGATGGCCGCGTGATCGAGCGTGCGCCGGGCCAGAGCGACGGTGCATTTCGCCTGCGCGCGCTGTCGCACGCATTGCTGCAGGCGGTCGAGCGCTACTACATCACGATTGCCCTGCTGGTCAGCAATGGCCGCAACACCTTGTCGGCGGCCGAGCTCGAGAATCTGTGTTACCTCACTGCACAACGCCTTTCGCTGCTGCATGCGTTCAATGCGCCGGAATTCTTCGACCGTTCGCTGTTCCGCGGCTTCATCCAGAAAATGCGCGAGCGCCGCGTGATCTGGCCCGATGCCGGCAACACGCTCGATTTCGATGCCGGCCTCGACGAACTCGTCAAGGAAGCCAAGGTGATCCTGAGCCGGGACATCCGCCACGGCATACTCAAGCTCACCGCCGAAAACCTGGCTTCGGTCGATACGGTCACGGACGACAAGTCCGACAAGGCAGCCTGATCGTCGGTCGTGTCACCCGAAGACCTGGCGACCGGCGACACCGCGGGTCAGGCGTCGAGATCCGGTATCAGCCGGCTCTCGAGCATCGTGATCGAATCCTTCAACAGCAGCTTGCGCTTCTTCAGGCGCTTGATTTCGAGCTCGTCGTTGCCGGGCTCGAGCACCCAACGTGCAATCGTCTCGTCGAGTTCCCTGTGCTCGGTCCTGAGCGCAGTCAGCCTGCGCACGATCGTTGCCGTGTCTTCGGAATACATGGAAATCCTCGCGCGATGTGCGAAGTGTAGCGCTGCTCCGGACCGGCGCGCACTCGTCGCTGCGCATACAATGTGCGGCTCCCGAATCGTTCGCACTCATGACGGCCACCGTTCGTACCGACGACCACGAGTTCGCCCGCCTGTCGACCCGCCTGCGCCAGCAGGTCGGACGGGCGATCGCCGACTACGCGATGATCGGCGACGGTGACCGCGTCATGGTCTGCCTGTCGGGCGGCAAGGATTCCTGGACGCTGCTCGACATGCTGTTGCGGTTGCGCGCCAAGGCGCCGATCCGCTTCGACATTGCCGCCGTCCATCTCGACCAGAAGCAGCCCGGGTACGACGCCAGCGTGTTGCCCGGCTATCTTGAGTCACTCGGGCTGGCGTTCCACATCATCGAGCAGGACACCTACAGCGTGGTCCGGCGCGTGGTGCCGGAAGGTCGCACGCTGTGCAGCCTGTGCTCACGCCTGCGTCGCGGTGCCCTCTACGACTTTGCCGCGCGCCACGGCTTCACGCGAATCGCACTCGGCCATCATCGCGACGACATTGTCGAAACGCTGTTTCTCAATCTTTTCCATCAGGCCAGGCTCAAGGCGATGCCGCCCAAGCTGCGCTCCGACGATGGCCGCAACATCGTGATACGTCCGCTGGCCTATAGCCGCGAAACGGACATCGCTGAGTACGCGGCGCGACGCGGATTCCCGATCCTGCCGTGCAACCTGTGCGGGTCGCAGGACAACCTGCAGCGCAAATCGGTCAAGGCGATGTTGCAGCAGTGGGAGCGCGATACGCCGGGTCGCGTCGAGAATGTCTTTCGTGCATTGACCCAGGTCGAGCCCTCACAATTGGCCGATACCCGCCTGTTCGACTTCGCCGCCCTCGGCGACCCGCCGACCGCGGTGGCCGCCGCTTCGTTTGCCTCGATTGATCCGCCTCGACCGACCGACTGAGGCGCGACCGGTCTCACTGGCCGAGATCACGACTGCCGATACTTCGATCGTTCCCGAACCCTTTTCCCAGAACCGGCTCTCCCCATGTTCTTTCGCAACCTCACGCTGTTCCGTTTTCCAGCCTCCACGAGCGAATCACTCGCCAAACTCGAGCAGCAGCTCGACGAACACCGCCTGCGCCCGTGCGGACCGATCGAACTGGCCACCCGTGGATTCGTCTCGCCGTTTGGTCGCGAGTCCGATGAACTCGTCCATCGGGTCGGTCCGTTTGCATTGCTGACGGTCGGCAGTGAGGACAAACTCCTTCCATCGTCGGTCATAGGTGAGGCATTGGCAGTCAAGATCGCCGAAATCAACGAAAAAGAAGGTCGTCGCATTGGTGCTCGCGAACGCAAGCGGCTGAAGGAGCAGGTCATCTCGGACCTGCTGCCGCGAGCCTTCATACGGCCGTCACGCCTTTCTGGTTATCTGGACGTCGATACCGGCTGGCTGGTCATCGACACCGCAAGCCGCAAGGCGGCAGAGGAATCGGTCAGCCAGATCCGCGAGGCGCTGGGCCGTTTTCCGGCCACACCGATGGCCGCGAACGATTCGCCGCGGGCCTTGATGACGGACTGGCTGATCCATGGCAAGCTGCCGCAGGGATTGGTCTGGGGCGACGAAGTCGAACTGCGCGATCCGGCCGAGGCTGGCGCGGTGGTTCGCTGCCGGCGCCAGGATCTTGAATCCGACGAGATCAGGGAGCATCTGAAATCGGGCAAGCAGGTATTCCAGCTCGGCCTTGAACTCGATGAGCGCATCGCGTTCGTGCTCGGCGAGGACCTGACCGTGCGCAAGCTGCGCTTTCTCGATGTCGTGCTCGACGAAATCGGCGACGATGCAATGGAGTCCGCGCGTGCCGAGCTCGACGCCCGCTTCACGCTGATGACGCTGGAATTGAAGCGCGTACTGGAAAAGCTCGACGAGTGGTTCGGTCTGCCGCGACCAGACGAACGGGACTAGGCAATCTGGTTTGAGGTGCACTGATGACCGAGCAAGGCGACGGCAACTATCTCGAACTCGCGACCGAGGCGGGCGAGACGATCAAGGTACTGCGCCGCATGCATCCGCGCGCACGTCGACTGCGCCTGACCGTCACCTCGGGCGGCGCGCGCGTCACCTACCCGCAAGGCACCCATCCGGCCCAGGTATTCGCATTCCTGCGCAAGCACGGCGAGTGGCTGGAGCGCAAACTCGATGAGCTCAACCTCGGCGCGCATCCGCCGGCGTTGAAGCCTGGCGCGGCGACGGTCATTCCGTTGCGGGGCGAAACCACGCGGCTGTCGTGGCGCGATGGCCCTTACCCGCACATCGAGCATGTCGAGGATCGCATCATCATCAGCGTGCCGCGTCCGCATCGACGCGCTCTCGAGGCCGCGCAGGGGCTGCTGCAGTCCTTCCTCGAGGCGCAGATCCGGCGCGACATGTCGCGCTGGCTCGGACGCTATTGCCCGCTGCTCGGCCTCGCGCCGACTGCCGTACGCGTGCGCCCGCTGAAGAGTCTGTGGGGCAGCCTCGACACGCGTGACCGTGTCACCCTCGACCTCGCGCTAGCGCTCGCGCCGCCGGCCGCACTCAAGTACGTGGTCGTCCATGAACTCTGCCACCTGCGCATCCGCAGCCACTCGCCGAAATACTGGGCGCTGGTCGAATCACTGCTTCCGGACTGGCGCGACCAGCGCGAATGGCTGCGCCTGCACGGCCAGGCGCTGAAGGCGGAACTGAATCGGCTCGTGCGTCCGACCCGCGATCCTTGACCCCGCAATACCGATCGGGCTCATTATGCGCCCCGCGCACTGACTCAGCGGCCGGCGCGACCGGAACGCAGGAAGCGAAGCATGATCGCAGCCACGGCATCGGCGTGCTCGACATGCAGATGATGCGAGCCGGCCATGCGCACGACATCGATGTCGGCGACCAGCGCAACGCGCGCATCCATCAAGGCAGGGTCCAGATAGGTCGCCGCAGGTTCGGCCAGGATCAGCAGCGTGCGACAGCGTATCGACTCGACGATCGATCCGATCTGCGGCTCGGTCAACCGCCATGCACTCGGCAAGGTCAGTCGGGGATCGCTAGACCAGCGGTAGCCGGACGATTCGGCGTTCGCGCCCTCGACCGCATTCAGGCCACGCGCAACGATTGCCCGCGCCGCATCGGGGCTGATCGCGCCAGATCGGCAGCGTGCCTCGAGCGCGGCCTCGATCGTGGCGAATACGCGCAGGCGATCAGCGTCGAATCGGGCGCGCGCGCCAAGCGCCCGCCGCAACGACTCGAGCGTGTTCTGCGCCGGACTGCCGAGCGGCCCGAGTCCCTCCACCAGCAGCAAGTGTCCGACCTGTTCGGGATGCACGGCAGCGTAAACGCTGACGAGGGTGGCGCCGAGCGAATGACCGAGCAGGTCGACACGCGACCAGCCGAAATGCACGATGATTTCGGCGATCTCGTCGAGATAATCGACGTAGGCATACCAGTTGTCGTTGCCGCGATGGCCGGAATGCCCGTGGCCGGCGAGGTCGATGGCGACGACATGGTGATCGACGAGTGCCGGTGCGAGTCGATCGAAACTCGCGGCGTTGTCGAGCCAGCCGTGCACGGCGAGCAGTGGCGGCAAGGCCGGATCACCCCACGTTCGCACTGCAAGCGTGATGTTGCGCAACGCCAGACGGTGTTCGGTCGCCGCACGCATGCTCAATCGCCGTGGTGTTTATCGGTGTCCGCAACGCGATCGAACTCGGGCCAGCCCTGCACGTGACGGCGCGCGAGTTCGGCGATCGCGGCGAGCTGGTCGTCGCTGTCGTTGAGCGAGGCGATGTAGTGGAAACGCTCACCGCCCGCCTCGATGAACGAATCGCGTCCCTCCATCGCGATTTCCTCGAGTGTCTCGAGGCAATCGACCGAGAATCCGGGACACATCGCGTCAATGCGCTTGACGCCCTGTTCCGGTAACGCCTCGAGTGTCTTGTCGGTGTACGGCTGCAGCCACGGCTCTCGGCCGACCCGCGACTGGAACGTCAGCACCAGTTCCTGCTCGGACAGGCCGAGGCGCTGGCGCACGAGCTCGGCGGTCCTGCCGCACTGGTCGCGGTACGGATCGCCGTCGCGCACGTAGCGTTGAGGGATGCCGTGGAACGAGAGCATGAGGCGCTCACCTCGACCGTTGGCGGCCCAGTGCGCCTCGACGCTGCGCGCAAGCGCCTCGATGTGCGCGGGCTGGTCGTGGTAGTCGTTGACGAATCTCAGTTCGGGCGGATAGCGCCAATTGCGCAACTCCTCGCCGACGCAGTCGAGAACGGAGGCTGTGGTCGTCGCCGAGAACTGCGGGAACAATGGAATGAACAACATGCGGCGAACACCGAGTGCGCCGAGTTCACGCATCGTCGTCGGCACCGACGGTTCGCCGTAGCGCATCGCATGGCGCACGATCACCTGGTCGCCGAATTCCCGCCTGAACTGTTCGTGCAGCCGATCGGCCAGCGCACGCGTGCCGACCTGGAGCGGCGAGCCGCCTTCGCTCCACACTTCCTGATAGGCGCGCGCCGAGCGCGGTGGCCGCAAGCGCAGGACAACCAGGTTGAGCACCAGCCACCAGAGCCAGCGCGTGGTGTCGATGACGCGAGGATCCCAGAGGAATTCAGCCAGATACTTGCGCACAGCCGGCGTCGTCGGCGCCTCGGGCGTACCCAGGTTGACGAGTACGATCGCGGCACGAACGGGCTTGGTTGGCTGTGGAAACGCGATGTAGCTCGGCATGCCGTGCGGGTGAGTCCAGTGTGAGGGTTGCAGCGCAACGGGTTCAGGCACCCAAGCGCTTGTCGGGACTGCCAAAACTGCTAGACTCGACGCCGTTCCACACGGATCGTGGAGCTGACGACTAACTATAACGATAACATTTGCCGCCATGCGCACGCTCGCCTGCCTCGTTGTCGCAGCCGTGGTTGCCGTCGCTCCGATTTCCGGAGCGCGCGCCCAGACGGTCGGCTATGGCGTTGCTTTCGACGAGCTCTATCGTGTGGATCTTACGTCGCGTACTGCAACGTATGTCGGCAGGGCAGGCAATTTCGGCGGCCAGTCGTTCGGCTTCCTCAAGGGCTTGACCTACGGTCCCGGGAATACGCTGTATGCCGTTTCCGACAGCCTCAGCCAGAAACCGATCGTCACTCTCAACACGTCCACCGGTGCGGCCACTTTCATCGCGCCGCTGAGCCTCGGTGCCGGCACCGGGCAGTTCAATTCGTTCGATTTCGGCGCGGCGTTCACCTGTGACGGCCGCATGTGGCTGTCCTCGGCGACCACGCGCAAGCTCTGGGAAATCGTGCCGTCGCGCGGCGAATCGGCACTGCGCGGCACCTTCACCCCGACGATCACCGGTCTTGCCGCCCGTGGCAACGAGCTTTTCGGCGCTGGCGGTCGTGGCAACAACAGCCTTTACCGGATGAACACCGAGACCGGCGAGGCCACGTTGATCGGCGGTTTCGGCGCCGCAGCGAGCGGCTGGATCAGCTCGGTGTCGATGAACTTCGATGCCAACGGCGTACTCTGGGCAGTCTTCAACTATCTTCCTCCCGCGCCGGGAAGCAGCACCTTGGCCGACTGGAGCAGTCTGGCCAGAATCGATCCAGTAACCGGCATCGCGACGGTGCTGGGACCGATCACCGGACCCGAGAGCCTGAGGGGCATCGGCATGGCCGGATTCGCCCTCGGACCGACGCCGTGCGCTCCCGATCCTGACGGTGGTGGTGGCGTTGACGCGGTGACATTGCCGGTCGACTCGAACTGGGCCGTGCTGCTGATGATCCTGGCGCTGTGCGTGGCGGGTGCGGCGCGTCTGCAGCGACGCAGGCACAGGTCCGCCGGATCGCTCTGAGCGCTGGTGGGTGCGTCATTCCGATGAACATCGGCGCGAGACCGTCGAGCCATCACTTTTCGGGCCTGTCCGATCACGTGCTTCATCGCGCGCTCAGCTTTGCGTGCTAGCTTTGTTCAGCTAAGTCCCGTGGAGTTCAGAGATGCCTTTGCTGCGCCGGTTTGCTGTCCTGTTTGTCACTGTATTCGCTGCTGCAACCGTTCACGCCTCGGAGAAGGAACTGCTGCGCGCAGAGAACGCCGTGCGCGTGCTCAATGAGATCATGCAGGCGCCGGACAAGGCGATTCCGCAAGACCTGCTGCGCAGCGCGCACGCTATTGCGGTGATTCCCGACGTCATCAAGGCCGGCTTCGTTTTCGGCGGCCGCCGTGGCGAGGGCGTCATCTCGGTCAAGTCGGCGGATGGGACGTGGTCAAACCCGAGCTTCGCCAACCTGACCGGCGGCAGTGTCGGATTCCAGGCCGGCGTGTCCTCGACCGATGTGGTGCTCGTCTTTCGCACGCAGCGCGGTGTCGAGTCGATCGTCAACGGCAAGTTCACCATCGGTGCCGATGCCTCCGCAGCCGCGGGCCCGGTCGGACGCACGGCTCAGGCGTCGACCGACGCGCAGCTGAAGGCCGAAATCTATTCGTACTCGCGCGCGCGCGGACTGTTCGCCGGCGTTGCTCTTGATGGCTCGGTGATTTCGATCAACAACAAGGGCAACCAGCGCATCTACGGCGATGGTGTGACCGCACGCCGCATCTTCGAGGGCGGCGTCAGCAATGTGCCGAACGCCGTGGTCGATTTCCGCGACCGCCTCGAGGAGTACACTTCGAGGTAAGCGGCCGCGATCGACGATCGAGCCAAACATAACGGAGTGATCGAAATGGGTTCATTCAGCATCTGGCACTGGCTCGTGGTTCTGGTCATCGTCGCTCTGGTGTTCGGCACCAAGAAGTTGCGCAACATCGGTGAAGACATGGGCTCGGCGATCAAGAGCTTCCGCAAGGGCATGAACGATGGCGACGACCCATCGAAGCCATCCGAATTGAAGGCGGACCCGGTGGCGCCTGCGCAGACGATTGGCGAAACCGAAAAGGACCGCGCTCAGCAGTGAGCTGGCCGCAGCCACCGTCAGGCATTCGCGCATGTTTGAACTGAGCTTCGGCAAGATGGCACTGATTGCGGTCGTGGCACTGCTCGTGCTCGGACCGGAACGGCTGCCTGCGGCCGCACGTACGGCCGGCGCACTGCTGCGCCGCGCACGCAACAGCTGGCAGAGCGTGCGCACCGAGATCGAACGTGAACTCGCGGCCGAAGACATCAAGCGCAGCATCCACGACACGGCCAGGGAAGTGGATTTCCGCGAAGACGTGCGTCAGGCCGCCGACCAGTTCCGCGACGCCGTGAATGGCGAGCCGCCCAAGCCGCAGCCGCCCGCCGATGAGCAACGCTGACCCCGCCGACGACAGCGAACAATCGTTCCTGTCCCACTTGATCGAACTGCGCGCGCGACTGCTCAAGGCGGTTGCGGTGGTGCTCGTGCTGCTGCTGGCCCTCGTTCCGTTCGCCAACAAGATCTATGGCTGGCTGGCCCTGCCGCTGCTCGAACGTCTTCCTGCCGGCGGTGCGATGATCGCGACTGACGTCGCCTCGCCGTTCTTCGCTCCGCTGAAGCTCTCGTTCTTCGTGGCGCTGTTCCTGGCCATGCCCTTCATCCTGTACCAGCTCTGGGCCTTCGTTTCGCCCGGACTGTACAAGCACGAGCGAAAGCTCGCGGTACCGCTGCTGGCGTCATCGGTACTGCTCTTCTACATCGGCTGTGCATTCGCGTACTTCCTCGTGTTGCCGGCAATCTTCACGTTCATGACCGCGGTGGCGCCGGTTGGCGTTGCCGTCATGCCGGACATCAGCCGGTTTCTCGACTTCGCCCTCGTACTGTTCCTTGCCTTCGGATTCTGTTTCGAGGTGCCGGTCGCACTCGTGATCCTCGTCGCGATTGGCGCCGTGACCACCGATCAACTGGTCAAGAGCCGTCCGTACGCGATCGTCGGCGCATTCGTGATCGCCGCGATCCTGACGCCGCCCGACGTGATTTCGCAGCTGCTGCTGGCCATCCCGATGTGCATCCTGTACGAAGTGGGCATTGTCGCTGCGCGCATCGTCGCTCGCCGCGAGCGACCCGACGAAGGCCCGCGACCGTCCCGCGGCTGAGCGCCTTTCGCTGTGCGCGACAAAAGACCGCAGACCTTCGTCGAATCCGACCAACCGCATGACGCATGCCGTTGCGCTTTTCGCGCCTTCGTGACGCCAGGATTGAACGCAAACCGTCCGACTTCCTGAACAAGTCGAAAAGGCCAGGCGCGGCTGAACGTCACGAAACACCCTGAAACAAGCAAAAAAAAGCTACACTTGTGCGTGGTTAAACGGAAATGACCACAAATACGACTTTTCACAAAACCCTAGGGGGAAATTCTATGGCAACAAAGAAGATGATTGTCGAGCAGGACGACGCCCGCGACGCGAGCTTGCGGGTCTCCAAGCGCATGCGTGACAGCCTCAAGGCCGCCGCCGCCGTGATGGGCCGGCCGCTATACGACGTGACCAACGAAGCGATCAACGACTACCTCTCGGGCCTCAAGCTCGGTGATCCGTTGCAGGCGATCCGCCGCAACAACAAGGCCCGCAGATAGTCCTGCCTCGTCGAGTGCCCGTTCGGCTCAACACCGACACGGAAGACTCGCAATATGCCAGGGAACGAATCGACGTTTCCAGGCGAAGACGTGCGAACGGGGACTGCGTGCGTGTCAGCACGCAGTCCTCTTTCGTTAGACCATTGTTGGTTGCCGTCAAACCGAGCGGATCTCGTGCTGCACTCTCGCTGGCGTCCTCTGCGCTTTGCCTGCTTGCAGGCGGCGACTCGTGCAACTGCCGAAACACCCCATCAATGCCGGCGTGATCGACGCATCAATCGATCGGTGGGAGCACGTGGACGACCTCGCGCAAGGTCGTCACGCCACGTGCGACCTGCATCGCCGCCGACACGCGCAGCGGGCGCATGCCATCGGACAACGCGGTCTCGGTCACGCGCGCGAGATCCATGTTCGGCTGGATCAGGGCGCGCAAGGCGGAGCTGACCTGCATCATCTCGTAGATGCCGGTACGGCCGAGAAAGCCGGTCTTGCGACACTCGAGGCATCCTTTCGGGCCGAACGTCTGCGTCGGCATCGTAATCGTCCAGCGCTGCGTCATCGCCGCCCATGCGCGCACGTCGAGCGGCGTCTCGATCTTGCAGTGCGGGCACAGCGTGCGTACGAGGCGCTGCGCGACGACACCGGTCAGGGTCGACTGGATAAGATAATTCGGCACACCGAGGTCGAGCAGGCGCGTGAGTGCGCTCGGCGCATCGTTGGTATGCAGCGTCGACAGCACGAGATGGCCCGTCAATGACGCCTGCACGGCCATCTGTGCGGTCTCGAGGTCGCGGATCTCGCCGACCATGATGATGTCGGGATCCTGACGCATCAGCGTGCGCACGCCGGCGGCAAAATCGAGATCAATGGCCTGATGCACCTGCATCTGGTTGAACTCGGGCGAGACCATTTCGATCGGGTCTTCGACCGTACAGACATTGAGGTCGGGCGTGGCCAGGAACTTCAGCGTCGAATACAGTGTGGTGGTCTTGCCCGAACCGGTCGGCCCCGTCACCAGCACGATGCCGTGCGGGCGCTCGACCATGACACGCCAGATCGTCTCCTCCTCGGCGGTGAAACCAAGCTGGCGGAACTCCTTGACGACGATGTCGGGATCGAAGATGCGCATGACGATTTTCTCGCCAAACGCAGTCGGCATGCTCGACAGGCGCAGCTCGACTTCGCGGCCACCGGGTGAGCGGGTCTTGATGCGACCGTCCTGCGGGCGCCGCTTTTCGGCAACGTCCATGCGCCCGAGAATCTTGATGCGTGACGTCACCGCGGTCATGACCGGGGTCGGCAGCTCGAACACCTTCTGCATGACACCGTCGATACGGAAGCGGATCAGACTCGATTCGCGCCGTGGCTCGAGATGGATGTCCGAGGCGCGCTGCTCGAATGCATACTGCAGCAGCCAGTCGACGATGTGCACGACATGGCGATCGTCGGCGCCGAGATCGCCGGTCTTGCCGAGCTCGACCAGTTGCTCGAAGTTGAGGATCGCGCGGCCGTCGTTGAGTTCTGCCTTGGCATCGCGCGCGCGCTGGATCGAGCGCTGCACGCCCCACCATTCGGTCAGGTAGCGATTGACGTCGAGCGGGTTGGCCACCATGCGCTGGATATCGCGGCGCAGGATGTGGCCGAGATCAGCCATCCAGCGCGTGTCGAACGGCTCGGAGGTCGCAAACACGATCTGCATCTCGCTGACCGCCACCGGCAGGATCCGATAGCGCTGCGCGTAGGCGTGGCTGACCACCTGCGTGACCGCCGGCACATCGATCTTCATCGGATCGATCTTCAGGTACGGCAACTTGGCGCGTCCGGCCAGCCATTGCGTCAGCACTTCGAGGCTGAGCGGTTTTTTCGCGTCGCGCGCATCGGTCAACTTGAGGTTGGCAATCAGCACGAACGGGTGCAGTTCGAGCTTGCCGCGCGCGGTGCGCACGTCGAGGCGTACGCGCTTGAGATCGGCATCGCTGATAAGGCCGTCCTGCTCGAGCGCGAGCAGGGTCTCGTCAAGTTCGATGCGATGGTGCGAGCCGAGCGGAAACCGTGCGGTCGCCGCACCCTGCTCCACCACTGGCCGCACCGGTTGCGTCGCCATACCGCCTGCATCCTCGGGAACACTGCCGTCATCGCTATACTAGCGCGCTTTTCCGCACCGCTACCGTGAGCCAGCGCATGACCGGGCCGACTTTCCAGGACGTGATCCTGACCCTCAACCGTTACTGGGCCGAGCAAGGCTGCGTGCTGCTGCAACCGATCGACATCGAAGTCGGTGCCGGCACCTTTCATCCGGCCACGTTCCTGCGCGCGTTGGGCCCCGAGCCGTGGGCCGCGGCCTATGTGCAGCCTTCACGTCGGCCGACCGATGGCCGTTACGGCGACAATCCGAATCGCCTGCAGCACTACTATCAGTATCAGGTCGTGCTCAAGCCGAATCCGGACGACATCCTCGAACTCTACATCGGCTCGTTGAAGGCGCTCGGCGTCGATCCGCTTGTGCACGACCTGCGCTTCGTCGAGGACAACTGGGAATCGCCGACGCTCGGCGCCTGGGGGCTCGGCTGGGAAGTCTGGCTCAACGGCATGGAGGTGACCCAGTTCACCTACTTCCAGCAGGCCGGTGGACTCGAATGCCGACCGGTCACCGGCGAGATCACCTACGGTCTCGAGCGGCTCGCCATGTACCTGCAGAACGTCGACAACGTCTACGATCTGGTATGGACCCGTGCCCCGCATGGCGTCGTCACCTATGGCGACGTGTTCCACCAGAACGAGGTCGAACAGAGCACCTACAACTTCGAGCAGGCGAATGTGCCGAAGCTGCTTGAGTGGTTCGATACCTGTGAAGGCGAGGCGGGCAAGCTCGTTGCCGCCGGGCTGCCGTTGCCGGCTTACGAGCAGGTCATGAAGGCCAGTCACACCTTCAACCTGCTCGATGCACGCCGCGCGATCAGCGTGACCGAACGGCAACGCTACATCCTGCGCGTACGCACGCTCGCGCGCGCCGTAGCCGAGGCCTATTACGCGCAGCGCGAGAAGCTCGGCTTCCCGGGCGTGAGGAAAGTGAAGGACGCCGCCTGATGTCCACGACCAAGCCCCTGCTCATCGAAATCGGCACCGAAGAGCTGCCGCCGCGCGCGCTCGACGACCTCGCCGGCGCGTTTGCCCAAGGCATCATCGACGGCTTGCGCAAGCGTGGCGTGGCTGCCGATGTCGAGCACGCGCGCACATTCTGCTCACCGCGACGCCTCGCCGTGCTGGTTCCGCAGGTAGCCAGCGAGCAACCGACGCAGACAATCGAGAAGCGTGGTCCGGCGCTTTCCGCCGGTCGTGATGCCAGCGGCGCGCCGGCCAGGGCGCTGGTCGGCTTCGCCCAGAGTTGTGGCGTCGATGTCGATGCGCTCGGCACGCTCGAAACCGACAAGGGCAGCTGGTACGTCTACCGCGCAGAGAAGCCCGGCCAGGCATTGGCCGAGCTCAGCGGGGAAATCGTAACCGAGGCACTGCATGCGCTGCCGATTCCGAAGCCGATGCGCTGGGGCGACCACGATCATGCATTCGTGCGACCGGTGCACTGGCTCGTGATCCTGCATGGCGCCGACGTCATCGACGCGGCCGTGCTCGGCGTCGCCTCGGGGCGCCAGTCGCGAGGCCATCGCTACCATCATCCACATCCGGTCCACATCGCCGACGCCGACGCATGGCTCGATGCGCTGCGCAACGCACACGTGCTCGCCGATCCGCTCGAGCGCCGCGAACGCATCCGTGCCGAGGTGATGCGCGTGGCCGGCGCGCTGGATGGCGTGCCGCGACTGTCAGCGGCGCTGCTCGACGAGATTGCCAACCTGACCGAATGGCCGGTGGCGATCGCCTGCACGTTCGACCGTGAATTCCTCGAGGTGCCGCAGGAAGCGCTGGTGACGACGATGGAGACCAACCAGAAGTTCGTGCCGGTGTTCAGCGCTGCTGGTGGGCTCACCGAGAACTTCATCGGCGTCGCCAACATTGCATCGAAGGACCCTGCCGAAATCCGCAAGGGCTACGAGCGCGTGATCCGTCCGCGCTTCGCCGACGCCAAGTTTTTCTACGATGAGGACCGCAAGCAGCCGCTGTCGGCAAATCTCGAATCGCTCAAGTCAGTGACGTACCAGCAGGCGCTCGGCAGCGTTTGGGACAAGAGCGTGCGCGTCGCCGAGCTGGCGCGGATCATCGCCAATCGCGTCGGCGTCGACGCCGCACTGGCGACACGTGCAGCGGCATTGAGCAAATGCGATCTGATGACACGCATGGTCGGCGAGTTTCCCGAACTGCAGGGCATCATGGGCAGAACGTACGCGAGCCAGGGCTCCGCGCCTGAACACGTCGAGGTCGCACAGGCGCTCGACGAGTTCTACCGACCGCGGTTCGCCGGTGACGCGATCGCCGGCGGCAAGCTCGCGCAGGTGCTCGCCGTGGCCGAGCGCATCGACACCCTGGCCGGCATCTTCGCGGTCGGCCAGAAACCGTCCGGCAGCAAGGATCCATTCGCGCTGCGCCGAGCCGCGCTCGGACTTGCGCGCACGCTGATCGAAGCCGGCTTCGACCTCGACCTGCGTTCGCATTTCGACGAAGCGCTCGCGCAATTGCCCGAGGCGGCGCTTCGCGCCGGTGCGGCCAGGGGCAAGGACGCGATGGAGAGCTTCGTCGATCCCGGCCCACGTCGCGCGGCGCTGGTCGACGAGCTGTACGCATTCCTGATCGACCGACTCCGCGGCTACTACGGCGATCTCGGCATCAGCGCCGAGGTGTTCGAATCGGTGCGCGCGCTGGCGCCGGTATCGCTGCTCGATTTCGACCGGCGCGTGCGCGCCGTCGACACGTTCGCGTCGATGCCCGATGCCCAGGCACTTGCCGCAGCCAACAAGCGCATCGGCAACATCCTGCGCCAGGCTGGTGCGGGAACGTCCGGCGCGATCGACATGACACTGCTCGATTCCGATGCCGAGCGCGCGCTGGTCGAAGCTGTCGGCGCAGCGGAATCCGATCTCGCCCCGGCGATCGCGGCGAACGGGTATCTCGTCGTGCTGCAACGCCTCGCCGCGCTGCGCGGACCGGTCGACCGCTTTTTCGACGAAGTGATGGTCAACGCGGACGATGCCGCCGTACGCGCCAACCGGCTGGCCCTGCTCGGACGGTTGCGGGCGATGTTCATGCGCGTCGCCGACATCTCGCTGCTGCCGGGATGACGCTGGTGCCCAGAGTCGCGCGGGCGCGGGCATGCTCAGCTGTGGACGGCGTCGCGTGTGCCGCATCATCGGCGAAGACGATTTCGATCGCGTAGACTTTGCGCTCGCGACAGGGGAGAGACCCGGGCCTCGGCCAACCGGGTCATTCGGAAACGCAGACAACGATGGGTCCGCGCGACAACGACGCCAGTACCACGCAACGCCGCACGATGCGTCCGCAACGCAGTGTCGGCGCCGGCCACATTCCTGCATGCCTCGTTGTTCTGCAGGGCCAGCGACTCGGCCAGCGCATCGATCTGGGCGAACAGCCGCTGATCATCGGGCGCTCGCCGGAGGCCGAGTTCCAGGTACTCGAACGCAGTGTCTCGCGCGAGCACTGCCGCATCTGGCAGGAACCGGCCGGCTACCGCATCAAGGATCTCGATTCGACCAACAAGACGTTCCTCAATGACCAGCCGATCATCGAGGCCGAGCTCAAGGATGGCGACCACATCGCTGTCGGTAGTTGCGTGCTCAAGTTCATGGACCGTTCGTCGGTCGAGGCGCGTTACCACGAGGAGCTCTACCAGCTGGCCACCGCGGACCCGCTGACCGATCTGTACAACCGGCGCCAGTTCCTCGAGTTGCTCGAAAAGGAACTCGCGCGCGCGTCGAATCATCGCCGTCCGCTCGTGTTGCTGATCATCGACCTCGACCACTTCAAGCTGGTCAATGACCGCTACGGTCATCCGACCGGCGACAGCGTGCTCAAGAAAGTCGCCCACGCCCTGCGCGGGCTTGCGCGCGAAGAGTTCATCCTGGCACGCATTGGTGGCGAGGAATTCGCGATCGTGCTGCCCGAACATGATCTCGATGAAGCCGTGCGTTTCGGCGATCGTCTGCGCGATGGCATCGCCGGCCTCGAACTGGCGTTGACCGGTGGACCGCAAAGCGTCACCGTCAGCATCGGCGCCGCGGCATGGCTCGCCGGCATGGCCGGAACCAGCGATCTGATGCGCGCGGCCGACGAACAGTTGTACCGGGCCAAGCAGAACGGCCGCAACCGCGTCTGCTCGATTTCTCACGGCTGAAGCAACGACGCCGCGATCACGCGTACGCGGGCGCCGGCGCGCGTGCGAGCGCGAGCAGGGTCGCGTCGTCGTCGGGTGCCGCTCCCTGAGCGTGTGCGCGCAACGCTGTCCAACTCGCATCGACTGCCTGTTCCGGCGAGGCTGCCGCGGCCAGCGCCGCGAACAGTCCGGAATGACCGAACGCATCGCCGTCGCGACTGCGCTGTTCGACCACGCCGTCGCTGTAGAGCAACAGGACATCGCCACCATCGAGCTGCAGCTGCTCGGCCTCGAACGGCGCCTCTGCATCGATACCGAGCGGGATGCCACCGGCGATTTCCAGCGAGTCGACTACTCCTGCACGCATGCGCACCGCATGGCCGTGACCGGCATCGACGAAACGGCAGCGACTGCCGTCGGCCTCGAACACACCGAGCCACAGCGTCACGAAACGTCCTGCGCTCGACTGTGAGCAGAGATGCGCGTTGAGTTGACGGATGACCCTGGCCGGATCGTCGTCGTGAGCGAATCCGGCGCGCAGGAACGATTGCACGGATGCCATCACGAGGCCGGCGCCGAAGCCGGCGCCGCTGACATCACCGAGTACCGCCGCGATGCGCCCCTCGGCGAGTGCGAACACATCGACGATGTCGCCAGCGACGACCCGTCCCGGATGCAGCCGCAAGGCGTAGTCGAGGGCACCGAAGCGGCCAACCGGCGCCGGCAGCAGACGGTTCTGCACATCGCGCGCGCGTTCAAGATCGGCCGACAGCGATGCCCGTTCGCGTTCGCTGTCCAGACGATGCAAGTTGGCCAGCGCCAGTGCGCCGAGCCGCGCGAGCGCGTGGCAGAACGACGGCGCGTCGGCGTTGCGGCGCATCGCCGGTCGATCGGCATCGAGGTACAGGAACGCCTGCGCGTAGCCGTCAAGCATGAGCGGCGCACACAGCGCGCGGCGCAACTTGCCGGCAGCGGGGACGGCGCCGCCACCGCTCGGCACCTCACTGTCCAGTCGTGCGATTTCGCCGTTGCTGGCGGACTTCAGCAGCGACGCGTTGAACTTCCACGGCGCCGTACCGGCCAGCGGTGCGGGCCGCCGGCAGCGCACGCGGTAGTGCTCGCCGTCGCGCCAGATCACCGCTGCACGCGAGTAACCTGAGCCGAGCAGCGCGTGCTCGGCGACGATTTCGGCGAGTATCTGTGCGTCCGGCGCGGCGGCAACTTCGCCGGCGTAGCGCAACAGCAGTTCGAGTCGCTGTTCGGCGAGGCTGCCGGCAGCGCGCACGAGACTGATGTGCGCCGGTGACTCCGGGTTGTCTTCTTCCGCCGCCGAGGCGACCACGGCATTGACGCGAAACCGCCACGGACCGATTCCGATCACGTCACCGGCGCGCAATGCGACTGCCGTTCCTGCGGCGATCGGCAACTCGTTCAGGCGTGAACCGAGCAGGCTGCCGCAATCGCGCAATACCCAGCCTTCGCTGTCGCTCTCGATTGACACATGGCGGCGCGAAATGCTCGGCTCGGACAACTCGATTTCATTGCCTTCGGCGCGCCCGATGCGGAACGGATGGGCGATTCGCCAGCGACCAGTGGCGAGCATCGGTCCTTCGATGCGTTCGAGTTCGAGTGCGGGGTTCATCTGCGCAGGATACCGGCCCGGCACCCGGCGAACCTGAAAACGCGCCGACTGGTGCATTGCGCATGCCCGTCCTGCGCATTATCGTGGAGGCCTCGCGAGCGGCGCAGCGGAGAGCGCCATCGACGATCCCGAATGCATTCCATCGCACGTTCATGCGCGTCGGGCTATGCTCGGCGCATGGACCACGTCACCTTTCGTACTTACGCCTGCCTGCCGCCTTTCTGATCCCCGGAGGAATGCTCATGATCAAGTCACTCGCGCCCGTTCTGGTCGCTCTCGTTGCATTGGGAGGCTGCCAGTCTTCCGAGCAGACGCCGGCGTCCGGCGCTGGCGGGCAAGCCCAGCCACCAGCCGTCAACGTTCCGGCACAGACTGCGCCGATCGGCAACTCTGTCACCGGTGTGGTTGCCTTGCGCGAACCATTGCCAATCGGTGAGGGTGCACGCCTTGAGGTCAAGCTCGTCGACGTGGCCATGGCCGACATCGTCGTCGCCGAAACCAGCACGACCGTCAGTGGCCAGCCGCCGTACAACTTCACCCTTGCGTTTGATCCAGCCAAAGTCGACCGCACGCGGACCTATGTCATCAACGCGTTGCTCTACGACGGCGATCGCCGATTCGTGCCGGCGCTGCAGTCGCCGGTATTGACCGGTGGTGCGGGCAACACGGTCGAGGTCGTACTCAATGCCGAAGCGACGCCTGGCGAGAAGATCAAGGAAGAGTTCAACCGCCTCAAGGCACAGATCGGCGGTATGCGGCGCATCCAGGATGCGTTTCTCGATGGCGACCTGTCGGTGGCATGGGACGGTTTCGTCGATGCCGGCGGCAAGGTGCGCTTCATGCGTGTCAACTCGGAAACCGGCGACGGCGAAACTGCCCAGCGCAGCAATGTCGAGTACGCCTTTCTCGACGACAAGCCGATGGCGCTGCTGAAGAAGGGCAACGGCAATACGCGCGTCGGCTGGGACCCGGAAGGCACTGTGCTGCTGAGCGAACGTGCGGGTGGCGAGATCAGCAACGACGAAGCAAAAGCCTTCTATGCGGCTGCGCAGAAGGCGCTGACCATGGGCCAGGCCAAGGCGCCGAAGAAGTAGTCCTGCCGCGCTGTCAGTCGACATCAGGAAGAGCCGGCATCGCCGGCTCTTCCTTGTTCCCGCAACAGCTCATGGTGGTCGCATGTGTGACGCGGTGAACTGCGCCGCCGTCTGATCCCCCGGCGCCTGACCGCGAACGCATCGCGACAGAGTGCACGGATATCCGGATCATCCTTGCGTGCGCCATCCAGGCCCGACCAGGCCCGATCAGGGCGATCCTAGTCTCGACGTGCCTTGGCAAAGGCATCGGCGAACGCATTGACGCCGGCCGGTGCGGATGGTTTTGCCGCCGGCCGCGGCGATGGCGATGGCGCGCGCCGTGGTGACGCCGCGCGATCGACGCTGGCCGCGGCGGAAACACCGGGTTCGTCATCGAGGCGCATGCTGAGTGCGATGCGCTTGCGCGCGAGGTCCACCTGCATGACCTTGACGGTGACGATGTCGCCGGCCTTGACTACCTCGCGCGGATCCTTGACGAAGGTTTTCGACAGCGCCGACACATGCACGAGGCCATCCTGATGTACGCCGAGATCGACGAACGCACCAAATGCCGCCACGTTGCTGACAACACCTTCGAGGATCATTCCCGGTTCGAGCTTGCGCAGATCGTCGATGCCATCGGCAAAAACGGCAGCGCGAAAGTCGGGCCGGGGATCGCGGCCCGGCTTCTCGAGCTCGCGCAGGATGTCGCGCACGGTCGGCAGCCCGAATGCCGAATCGGCGAACTGTGCCGGATCGAGGCTGCGCAGGTAGCTGCCGTCACCGATAAGCTCGGCGACGGCGCGACCGCAGCGATCGACGATCCGTTCGATCACCGGATAGGCCTCCGGATGCACGGCTGATGCATCGAGCGGATTGTCACCGGCGCTGATGCGCAGGAATCCCGCACACTGCTCGAACGCCTTTTCACCAAGGCGAGAAACGTCAAGCAACTGCCGGCGCCGCCGGAACGGACCGTGCGCATCGCGATGCGTGACGATGTTCTCGGCGATGGCACTCGACAAGCCGGCGACACGCGACATCAGTGCCGAGGATGCGGTGTTGACGTCGACACCGACCGCATTGACGCAATCCTCGACGCGCGCGTCGAGGGCACGCGCGAGCTTCACCTGGTTGACATCATGCTGGTACTGGCCAACGCCGATCGACTTCGGATCGATCTTGACGAGTTCGGCGAGTGGATCCTGCAACCTGCGCGCGATCGACACTGCACCGCGCAGCGACACGTCGAGCTGCGGGAACTCTCTGGCTGCCAGTTCAGAGGCTGAATAGACCGACGCGCCGGCCTCGCTGACGACGACCTTGGCGAGTCCGAGTGCCGGGTGCCTGCGCATCAGGTCGGCGACCAGCCGATCGGTCTCCCGCGACGCCGTACCGTTGCCGATCGCGACGAGCGTGACGCGGCTGCGCGCGCACGCAGCCGCCAGCGTTGCGATCGACGCGTCCCACTGCTTCCTCGGCTCGTGCGGATAGATGGTGTCGGTCGACAGCAGCTTGCCGGTGGCATCGACCACCGCGAGCTTGACGCCGGTGCGGATGCCGGGGTCGAGCCCCATGACCGTTTGCGCACCGGCCGGCGCTGCCATCAGCAGGTCGCTCAGATTGGCACCGAACACACGGATCGCTTCGCCCTCAGCGGCTTCGCGCGCGCGAGCGAACAGATCGAGGGTCAGATGCAGGTGCAGCTTGATGCGCCACGCCTGTCGCACGGTTTCGCTGAGCCACGGGTCGCCACGACGACCGCGATCCGCGATCGTGAAATGACCGGCAATGCGTGCCTGTGCCTCGGCATGGCCGAGTGCTGCAGCGGCATCGAGGCGCGCCGTTGCATCCTCATCCGAACGCACCGGTGTGTGGTCGGTCGGCATCGGCGCCAGCTCGAGATCGAGGATGCCTTCGTTGCGCGCCCTGAACAACGCAAGCAGACGGTGCGAGGGAATCCTGCCGAGCGGTTCGGCATGCGCGAAGTAGTCGCGGTACTTGGCCCCTTCCTGCTCCTTGCCGGCGACCAGTTGAGCACGGATCTGCGCTTTCGCCGCGAGCCAGTCGCGCAGCGCGCCGAGCAGGGCCGGATCTTCGGCAAAGGTCTCAATCAGGATCCAGCGCGCGCCATCCAGCGCGGCCTTTGTGTCGGCAATGCCGCGCTCGTTGTCGACATAGGCCGCCGCGACCTGTTCGGGATCGGCATCCGGCTGGTCGCGCAAGGCGTGAGCGAGCGGCTCGAGACCGGCTTCACGCGCGATCTGCGCCCGTGTGCGGCGGCGCGGCTTGAAAGGCAGGTACAGATCCTCGAGGCGCGCCTTGCTGTCGGCGGCGAGCAGCAGCGCGTGCAGCGCATCGGTCATTTTGCCCTGCCCGTCGATGCTGGTGATGACCGCGGATCGACGTTGCTCGAGCTCACGCAGATAGGCGAGACGCTCTTCAAGCAGGCGCAACTGCGTATCGTCGAGGCCGCCGGTGACCTCCTTTCTGTAGCGTGCGATGAACGGCACGGTGGACCCGGCGTCGAGCAACTGCACCGCAGCGTGCACCTGGTTCGGTCGCGCCGAAATCTCTTCGGCAATGCGTTGTTCTATTGCAGACATCGGTTGTTCCATCCGGGCTATGGCGGCGTTGCGCGCGCAGCGCTGCATTGAAGTGTGTCGTGCGCAGCCTCTCGCCGGGCGAGCGCAGGTGCTTTCGTGAACCGACTCAGGCCGCGTCGCGCTGGCGCTTGAGGTGCACGAGCAGCAGGGAAATCGCGGCAGGCGTGATGCCGCTGATGCGCTGCGCCTGGCCGATCGTCGCCGGCCGGGTGCGCTTTAGCTTCGCCAGCACCTCGGACGAGAGGCCGCGCACGCCGTCGTAATCGAATGCGGACGGAATGCGTGTGTCCTCATGTCGGCGCTGGCGTGCGATTTCCGCGTGCTGGCGTTCGATGTAGCCGGCGTACTTGACGCCGACCTCCACCTGTTCGGCCACGCGCGCGTCACCGACCGGCGGACCGAGCGCATCGATGCGCGTCAGCGTCGCGTAGTCGATCTCGGGGCGGCGCAGCAGCTCGAGCGCGCTCGACTCCTTCGAGATTGCGATCGAGAACTGCTGCTCGACGGCGCGCGCGATGGCGTTGCCGG
The DNA here is from genome assembly GCA_038259445.1 of Lysobacterales bacterium. Classification (GTDB taxonomy): domain Bacteria; phylum Pseudomonadota; class Gammaproteobacteria; order Xanthomonadales; family Rhodanobacteraceae; genus Dokdonella. The sequence goes on from JBBSOU010000018.1 coordinate 24,853, forward strand.
GCGCCACCTGCACGGCGCCGAGCCTGAGTTGCTCAGCCTCGACCGCATCGCGCTTGCGCCGCAGTGCATCGCGGCGGGAATCGGTGACGCAGCCGAGCGCATGACCGATCTCGGTGAGGCGCAGGTCGGCATTGTCCTCGCGCAAGTGCAGGCGATACTCGGCGCGCGAGGTGAACATGCGGTAGGGCTCGAGCGTGCCGTTGGTGGTCAGGTCATCGATCAGTACGCCGATGTAGGCCTGGTCGCGCCGCGGTGTCCATGCGGCGTGTCCGAAGCACGCGCGGGCGGCGTTGAGTCCGGCAATGAGCCCCTGCGCGGCAGCTTCCTCGTAACCGGTGGTGCCGTTGATCTGGCCGGCGAAGAACAGTCCGCTGATCGCTTGCGTCTCCAGCGATGGACCGAGTCCGCGCGGATCGAAATAGTCGTATTCGATCGCGTAGCCGGGACGCGTGATGTGCGCGTTCTCGAAACCCCTGATCGAGCGCACGAGCTCGAGCTGGACGTCGAACGGCAGCGAGGTCGAGATGCCGTTCGGATAGACCTCGTGGGTATCGAGCCCTTCAGGCTCGATGAAGATCTGGTGCGAAGTCTTGTCGGCGAAGCGCACGATCTTGTCCTCGATCGAAGGACAGTAGCGCGGACCGACGCCTTCGATGATGCCGGTGTAGAGCGGCGACCGATCGATGCCCGCGGCAATGATCCCGTGCGTGCGCGGGTTGGTGTGCGTTATCCAGCAACTGACCTGAGGAGGGTGATCGGCGACCGAGCCGAGGTACGAGAAGACCGGCGCCGGATCATCGCCGGGCTGTTCCTCGAGTCCGCTGTAGTCGATCGTGCGGCCGTCAATGCGCGGTGGCGTGCCGGTCTTCAGGCGATCGACCGCGATCGGCAACTCGCGCATGCGATCGGCCAGTCGCTGCGCGGGCGCGTCACCGGCGCGACCACCGGCGTAGTTGGCCATGCCGATGTGGATCTTGCCGGCGAGGAAGGTGCCGGCGGTCAGCACGACGCAGCGCGCACTGAAGCGCACGCCCATCTGCGTCATGACGCCGGCAATGCGACTGCCCTCGATGACCAGATCGTCAACCGCCTGCTGAAACATCGACAGGTTCGGCTGCGCTTCGACGAGGGCACGGATTGCTGCCTTGTACAGCACGCGATCGGCCTGACACCGTGTCGCGCGCACGGCGGCACCCTTGGACGCGTTGAGCGTGCGCCACTGGATGCCGGCGCGATCGGCGGCCTCGCCCATCGCCCCACCGAGGGCGTCGATCTCGCGCACGAGATGGCCTTTGCCGATGCCGCCGATCGCCGGATTGCAGCTCATCTGACCGATCGTTTCGATCGAATGGCTGAGCAGCAGCGTGCGCGCACCGCAGCGCGCGGCGGCCAGCGCGGCTTCGGTGCCGGCGTGACCACCGCCGACGACGATGACGTCGTAGTCGAGGGCATTGCGGTTCGGCATGGCGTCACGTCTCGCGTTCGGAATGCACAGTATTCCACAGCCGGTGCTTGGCACGGAATCTGCTGGACTCTCTTCGCACTCCCACCGGCGCAACGCGTGTGCGAGCGCGCGGGCCGGAATTCAGGGGCTGGCCGCGCGCCGGTGGGAGGATGCACTGGATGGCTGGGCCAGGCCACGGACAGGCTGGCGCCCGGCGGTCTCAGGAACAGGGGGAATCCGGAAAGACCGTGGTGCCGGGCGCCAGTTTTGAGCGTACGACGCGATTTCCAACCCATGCCGCACCCATTCCCGGGGGCGGCATTTTTGTTTGCGCGTCTCAGGCTGTCGACAGTAGTGGCAATGGCGATTGGCAGACTGTGACCGTAATCGCGGAAAAGCGGCACACCGCGCGCGTCGTTCCGACCACGGTCAGATTGCGACACCTGACGTCAGTCTGCGCAGTCGAGACTACGCCGGCACGTGGTTCGCCGATCCCGAAGTCAGGTTGGCACGGCGATTGCTCTATCTGTTTCAACCTCACCAATCTTCAGGGACAACGCAATCATGATCTCGACCGCCGCGACGATGAGCCTCAATCCGCTGTTCCTGCGCCACGACCTCATGATCGAGTTGGGCCGCCTCGAGATGGCGATGGACGACATGCGTGAGCACACCAGCGTCAGCCAGACCGAACAGCATATTGCCCATCTCGAGAATCGTCGCGCCAGGATCAACGAAGCGCTGAGCAAGCTGCCCGCCTGAAACCCTGACGATCGGTTCGCTTTTCGCACAGGAAAAGGCCGCCATCTGGCGGCCTTTTTCATTGCTGCAGATCGGCGTTACTTGCGCGTGGGTGCAGACTGCGTGCGCGTTGGCGGCGACGACGATCGACTTGGCATCGGTGCGGCCCGGCTCGGCATCGGCGCCGATCGAAACGACGGCGCCGACCTTGGCTGGAAAGCGTCGTTGCGCGGCGCAGGTGCACGACGACTCGGATTGACCGATGGGCTCGATTGCACACGGGGACCGATGCCGCTCAGCGGCGCACCGCGGTTATCCGACATGCCGGACCGGTTCGCCGGCGCATAGCCGGCGCTGCGCACGTCGTTGCGCTGCGGTGCGAACGCACGTCGGCTGGTGTCGGGCGCGCGGGCACCCGACGCACCGACCCTCGCGGGTGCGAATGTCGAGGAGCGCGGCATGGCCACGCGTTCCCGGCCGCTGGCACCCTGCCTGAAAGCGATGTCCGAATCGCCCCGGTTGCGCCGTTCCGACTGCGGATACTGCGGCTTGACCACCGGCAAGTACCCGCCGTAGCCCGACCACGGCGAATAGCCGTAGCCGTGATAGCCGTACCCTCCAAAGCCACCGTAGTACCCGCCGAAACCACCACCGTAACCGTAGCCGCCACTGTAGCCGCCGAGCCCATAGCTCCATCCGGGATAGCCGTAGCTCAAGCCGTAGTCGACGATCACATCAGCGCGCGGTGCGCCATAGTAGTAGTCGCCACCGTCGGAATAGTAACTGCGCGGCGACGTGGCGCATCCCGCGAGCGCCGCAAGCGCCACGGCGCCGAACAGCGTCATTGCAAGATTTCTTGAGGACATGGCGTACTCCGGGTGCGTGCGTCTCTCGATCATGCGGCGAGCGTGATGAACTTTCAATGAAACTGCCGGCCCCGACGATATTGCGCGCTGACTGTCACTGTCTGCCGATCTGCGTCTCGATCGGCGATGCTGCCATGCAGACGTGGGGCCTGCGACCGGAAAGCCGGGCAGGTCAAGGCGTTCCGAGTGTGCGCCGCACGATGTCGCCGGCGTCGGCCGACAATGATGGCGATGCGGCGATGCGCAACAGTTCGGCGTGCATCAGCGCGCGACGCAACGGCTCGTGTCGTTGCCAGGCGCCGAACGCGGTGGCCAGGCGAGCAGCGACCTGCGGCGTTTGCGCATCGAGTTTCAGGATCGCGTCGCCGAGCAGCCGATAGCCACCGCCGCCGATGTCGTGGAAGGCGGTCGCGTTGCGGCTGGCGAAACTCATCAACAGCGCGTACACCTTGTTCGGATTGTCCCAACGAAACGCGCGATGCCGGGAAAGTGCATCGACCCGCGCCAGCGTCGCAACGGCGGGATCGGTCGCCTGCACGGCGAACCACTTGTCGAGCACAAGTTCGTCTCCGGCATGTTGCTGCGCGAAGCCGTCAAGCAACGCCTGCGCGTCGGTCACACCGGCATGCACGAGTGCGGTCAGCGCGGCCAACTGGTCACTGAGCGTTGTCGCCGCGGCAAGCTGCGCGCGCGCCCGATCGAGATGGCGTGCATGCGCGACGCAGAGCAGCTGCAGGCAACGGTTGCGCAGGCGCCGACGACCTTGTGCCGCCGGCTGCATGCCCGCCGTTGCCGCGTCACGCAGCCGGTGATGACACGCATCCAGCTCCGTCTCCAGCGCATGAGCGAGCATCAACTGCAGCTGATTGCGCGCACGATGCACCGCGTCGACATCGATTTCCGTGAGTGTCTCGGCGAGCGTGCCTTCATCGGCCACGGTCAACAGCTCGGCCAGCGTGGCCGGATCGAAGTCGGCGTCGGCGAGTGCACGCCGCAACGCGCCGATCCATCCGGCCAGCGCACCGGCGTCGGGTCTGCCGCGTGCGAGGGTTTCCACGAACAACTGGCGCGCCAATGAATCGGCGGCGAACCAGCGATTGAATCCATCGGTCTCGTGAGTGGCGAGAACGACCAGGTCACGCGAACTGCTCGAACCGTCGAGGCGCACCGGCGCCGAGAATCCGCGCAGCACGGATGGCACCGGCGCGGCGTCGAGACCGTCGAAGCAAACGCTCGCCTCGCGTGCGTCGAGCAGCAGCACGCCGTCGGGCACCTGATCAGCATCGAGCGCAAGCGCGTTGCCTTCGCGATCGAACAAGGCCAGAGACACCGGTATCGGCAGCGGCTCCCAGACACCCTGATGCGCCGACGGGGCATGCTGCACGAGCGTCAGCGTGTAGCGACGCGCGGTCGCGTCGTAGGTGCCGCGTGCTTCGAGCCGCGGCGTGCCGGCATGCTGATACCAGCGCAGCCACGTCGTCAGGTCGCGGCCGTTGGCGTCGCCGAGAGCGGCAAGGAAATCCTCGACCGTCACCGCCTGCCCGTCATGCCGATCGAAATACAGGTCGAGGCCGCGCCGGAAACCTTCGCGACCGAGCAACGTGGCGAGCATGCGCACGATCTCGGCGCCCTTGTCATAGACCGTAGCCGTATAGAAGTTGTTGATCTCGCTGTATTCGGACGGCCGCACCGGATGCGCGAGCGGACCCGCATCCTCGCCGAACTGCACGCGCCAGAGCGTGCGCACGTCTTCGATGCGGCGCAGTGTCCGCGAGGCGAGATCAGACTCGAACTCCTGCTCGCGATAGACCGTCAGTCCCTCCTTCAGACTGAGCTGGAACCAGTCCCGGCAGGTCACGCGGTTGCCCGTCCAGTTGTGGAAGTATTCGTGTCCGACCACCGCCAGCACGTGGCGATAATCATCGTCGGTAGCGTGCTCCGGATCGGCCAGCAGGTATTTGGTATTGAAGATGTTGAGCCCGGTGTTCTCCATGGCTCCCATCGCGAAATCGTGCGTGGCGACGACATGGAACGCGTCGAGCCGATAACTGCGACCGAAGCGCTGTTCGTCCCATGCAAACGCCGACATCAGGCACTTCAACGCGTGCTCGCAGCGGGAGATCGCGTCCGCCTGCGCCCAGATGACGATGCGCACGCGCAGGCCCTCGGCGGTCACGAAGACGTCCTCGATCGACTGCAGGCGACCGGCGACGAGCGCAAACAGATAACTCGGCCTGGGTTGCGGATCGAGGTAGCACGCCCAGTGACGACCACCGTCGAGGAAACCGGCCCCATCGGCATTGCCACCGGCCAGCAACACCGGAAACCGTTCGCGGTCGGCGCGCAGCAGCACGCGGTAGGTCGAGAGGACGTCCGGACGATCGATGTGCCAGCTGATGCGGCGGAAACCTTCCGCTTCGCACTGGGTCAAAAGGAATCCGTTCTCGCTGCTGCCACTGAGATAGAGGCCCTGCAGCAGCGTGTTGGCACGCGGCCGGATGCGCGAGCGCAACTCGACAATCGACGGCCCTTCCACTGCGGGCAGGGTCAGGCTGGTGCGGTCGCGTGTGTAGTCGGCGTGGCGCAGGCGCTGGCCGTCGACGCGCACCTCGAGCAGATCGATCGATTCGCCATCGAGACGCAGCGGTTGCGCCGCGATCGTGGCGTCGCGACGCACATGCAGTCGGGTCAGTACCGCCGTGCTCTCGACATCGAGATCGAACTCCAGCTCGACATGGTCTACGCGCCATGCGCTGGGCCGATAGTCGGCGAGATGGATGGTCGGCTTGAGGTTGTCTTCGGCGCGATTCATGCGTCGGAATCATCCGCTAGTGGCGCGCGAATCGCCAACCATGAAATGCTGGCATGCGGCGAAACGCGCGCGGTATCGTGCATTCCCCGCGTCAGGAGCAAGCCCGTGACCGTCGAGACCGTGCCGCCATTCAGCGACATCGAGCGCGCCGCCGAACGCATTGCCGCGCACGCGCACATCACCCCTGTGCTGCGCTCGCGCACTCTCGATGCGCAGTGCGGCGCACAGCTCCACTTCAAGTGCGAAAACCTGCAACGCACCGGTGCTTTCAAGTTTCGTGGCGCCTGCAACGCGGTCTGGGCACTGGCCGACGCGGTCGCCGCGCGTGGCGTGGTCACGCATTCTTCTGGCAATCATGGTGCGGCGCTCGCGCTGGCCGGACGGACGCGAGAGATTCCGGTGCATGTGGTTGTGCCGGAGGGCGCCGTGAGATCCAAGTTGGCGGCCATCGAGGCGTACGGCGGCATCGTGCATCGCTGTGCGCCGACGCTCGCTGCGCGCGAATCGACCGCCGAACAGGTGCGTCTGTCGACTGGCGCGACGCTCGTGCATCCGTATGCCGATGCGCGCGTGATCGCAGGCCAGGGAACGGCAGCGCTCGAACTCATGCGCGAGGTCGGCGAACTCGACATCGTGATCGCACCGATCGGTGGCGGCGGCCTGATCGGCGGAACGGCGATCGCCACCCATGCGCTGCTGGCGAGCGCGAAGGTGATCGCCGCCGAGCCCGCGGGCGCCGCCGATGCACACGATTCGATGCAGCGCGGAGCCCGCGTGCACTCGCTCGATCCGGACACGCTCTGCGATGGACTGCGCGGACTCATCGGCCCGATCAACTTCACGCTGCTGCAGGCGCATTCGGTCGAGGTGCTGACGGTCGAAGATGCGGCGACGGTCGCAGCGATGCGACTGCTTTGGCAGCGGCTCAAACTCATCGTCGAGCCATCTTCGGCGATCGTGCTCGCGGCGATCCTCGCGTATCCGCAGCACTTCGCCGGTCGCCGTGTCGGCGTGATCCTGTCGGGCGGCAATGTCGATCTCGATGCGTTGCCGTGGATGCAGTGAAGCGAAGGCAAGGCGTGCTCAGGCAGCGGCCGACGGGCGAGTGATGCCGAACAGGGCCACGGCGATGCAGACGATGCCGAGGCCTTCGGCGAGATCAGGCTGTTCGCCGAGCAGGGCCCATGCGAACAGCACGCCGCACAACGGCACGGCCAGGGTGGTCAGACCGGCGATCGAGGCCGGCAGCCTCTGCACGATGAAGGCCCACATCAACCAGGCCAGTCCCGAGGCGAGTACCGCGTTGTAGGCCAGCGCGGCGATGAACCGGGGCGTCCACTCGATCGCACGCTCCGGTACCAGCGACGCGACGATCACCAGCGCGATCGCCCCGAACAGCATTTGCCAGGCGGTCAGGGACAGCGCAGTCACCGGCGCACGTGCGAACAGGCGCTTGGAGATCACCACGCTGGTCGCCCAGCACAGTCCAGCGCCGACGGCCATGAGCGTGCTGCGCATGCCGCCGAGTCCGTGCCACGGCGCGATCACGAGCAAAAGCCCGACCGCGGCGATGGCGATGCATGCCCATTGCCCTGGACTCATGCGCTCGGCCAGCGCGAATCGCGCCAGCAGCACGAGCCAGAACGGCATCGTGTAGGTCAGCAAGGCGGTGCGACCGGCGCCACCGTCGACGAGTGCCCACTGGATCAGGATCGCGAACAGTCCGATCTGCAGCAGGCCGGTGACGAGCGTCGGCAGCAAGGGTGGCGGACGCAGCGGATCGCCGCGCACGAGCAGGATCACGAACAGCACGACCGTGGCCAGCACGGCACGCCAGGCGATGAAGTGGAACGGTCCCGAGTATTCGAGCACGCCCTTCATCACGATCCAGTTGTAACCCCACACGAGCGTGAGCAGGACCATCGCGATCAACGCATTGCGACGGAGCGTTGCGGATGCCATGGCGATGGTTGCTCCGGTCAGTCCTGCGCAGGCGCGCGGTCGGGGCGATGCCCGACGGCGTCTGCATGATACGCGTTCGCCGTTCCACCGGATGCCACCTGCGCGTATGCTCGCGCGCTGGAATGATTGCGGGAATCAGCATGTCGATCGACAGCGACAGCGGTGCCGGTCGCGCACACGCACTCGTGCAGCACTACTACGCGGCATTCAATCGTGGCGACTCGGAAGCGATGCTCGCGTACCTTGCAGAAGACGTCGTGCACGACATCAATCAGGGCGGTCGCGAATGCGGACGCGAGGCATTTCGTGCGTTCCTCGCGCGCATGCATGCCAGCTATCGCGAGCGCCTCGAGGAGATCGTCGTGACGACCAGCGCCGACGGCGCGCGCGCAGCCGCCGAATACGTCGTGCACGGCGAGTACCTCGCCAGCGACGAAGGCCTGCCGGCGGCCAACGGACAACGTTATGTATTGCCGGGCGGTGCGTTTTTCGACATCCGCGACGGTCGCATTGCGCGCGTCACCAACACCTACAACCTCAACGACTGGATCCGCCAGGTTGGCGGCTGACCTCGTCGACGACGGTCGGACACGCTGCACGTGGGCGAGCGGCAGCGCCCTCGAGCGTGATTACCACGACCGCGAGTGGGGCGTGCCGCTGCACGATGATTGCCGCCTGTTCGAGTTCATCGTACTCGAGGGTGCGCAGGCGGGCCTGAGCTGGCGCACGATCCTCAACAAGCGCGACAACTATCGCCAGGCGTTTCACGACTTCGATATCGCGCGCGTCGCGCGCATGACCGACGCAGCGCTGGAAAAGCGCCTGCTCGATACGGGCATCGTGCGCAATCGGCTCAAGGTATTCTCCGCGCGCGCCAACGCACAGGCGGCGCTCACGGTCATCAACGAGTTCGGCAACCTCGATGCGTGGCTGTGGCGCTTCGTCGATGGCGCGCCAATGCGCGTCGCTCGACACCAGTCCAGCGATGTTCCGGCGCGCACAAGCCGGTCGGATGCGATGAGCAAGGCAATGCAGCAGCGCGGCTTCCGCTTCGTCGGCTCGACGATCTGCTACGCCTTCATGCAGGCAACCGGGATGGTCGATGATCACCTCACCACGTGTTTCCGGCATCACCCGACGCAGGACCGACCATCGTGATCGTCGAGCGACCAGGCGACTTCGTCGATGCGCTGGCCACACTCCCGGTGTCTGCCTTCGGCGCGGCCACGGCGCGCGCCGCATTCCTGGTCAGTCCGATCAATTTCTCGTTGGCCGGCGAGTCGGCCAGCGACAACCGCTACATGGACATGGCCCATCGTGCCGATCCGCTGCGCGCACTCGCGCAACACGGCGAACTGGCGCGCGCACTCTCGGCCGACCTGCCGGTATTCACGTTCCCCGGCGATGCCGATGCACCCGACGGCATTTTCCCGAACAATGCCTTCGCGACCGCACCGGGTCGCCTGATCATCGGACGCATGCGTCATGCCGTACGCCAGCGCGAAACGCAGCGCGCCGACATCCGCCGCTGGTTCGAGGATATCGCCGGCTACATGATCGTCGACTTGGCGACGAACACCGGTGTCGCCGAGCTGACCGGCGCACTCGTCATCGACCGCGCGCGCGGCATCGGCTACTGCGGCTTGTCGGAACGCTGTGACAGCGACGGCGCGCGTGCCATGCACGACGCATTCGGTCTGCGCCTCACCTTCTGCTTCGAACTCGCGCACGGCGAGTACCACACCAATGTCGTGCTTTCGGTGCTGGCAGGACGCGTCGCCCTTATAGCCGCGGACGGGTTTGCCGATCCCGCGGTCGCGACGGCGATCGCGAGTGCGTATCCCGGTCGCGCGGTCGCGCTCGAGCGCGCGCAGAAGGAAGCCTTCGCGGCCAATGCGATCTCGTTGTCGGCAGACCGCGTGTGGATGAGCACGCGCGCGTCCAGGTGCCTGAGTGCGCCCCAGCGCTCGCAGTTGCAGGCCGCCGGATTGGCCATCGGTGCCGTGGATCTCGACGAGATCGAGCGCGCCGGCGGCAGCCTGCGCTGCTGCGTCGCCGAGATCTACTGAGTGCCGGATGACCGCGTTTGCGCGACATTCCGCCATCCAGATCGCAAAGTTCAGCGGGAATTCAATTCTGAACGACGAGACTGCGCATGCCACAACGCACGCGCCGGCTACACCAATCGCAGAGTCCCGAAGCCCATGAGTTCATTGTGCCGATATGGATGGTTGTCCCTCGGCATCGCCACGGCGTTGTCCGCAGCGATGGCAATGGCATCGGAGCTGTCGGTTCAACAAGCGGTCGACCGCGTGCAGAAGGAAACTCAGGCGAAAGTCCTGAATGTGCAGACCTTGCACGTCGGCAAGCGCAAGATCTATCGGATAAAACTACTGACCACTGGCGGACAAGTGCGTGTTGTCGAAGTCAGGGCAAACGAATGACGGAGTACAGACCATGCGTGTATTGCTCGTAGAAGATGAAGCTCCGCTGCGCGAGACGCTGGCGGCACGATTGAAGCGTGACGGCTTTGCCGTCGACTCCGCCGGCGACGGTGAAGAGGGTCTCTACCTCGGCCGCGAAGTGCCTTTCGACGTCGCCATCATCGATCTCGGCCTGCCGAAAATGTCGGGCATGGATCTGGTCAAGCACCTGCGGGAGTCTGGCCAGCGCTACCCGATCCTTATCCTGACGGCACGCTCGTCGTGGCAGGACAAGGTGCAGGGACTGAAGTACGGCGCGGATGACTATCTGGTCAAGCCCTTCCATGTCGAGGAATTGCTGGCGCGTCTCAATGCGCTGGTGCGGCGTGCCAGCGGCTGGTCGCGTCCCCTGCTGGAATGCGGCCCGATCGCGCTCGACACGACCGCACAGACCGTCACCTCGAACGGCAACCAGGTGGATCTCACGAGCTACGAGTACAAGGTGCTCGAGTACCTGATGATGCATGCCGGTGAGCTGGTGTCGAAAGCCGACCTGACCGAGCACATCTACCAGCAGGACTTCGACCGCGACTCGAACGTGCTCGAGGTGTTCATCGGCCGTCTGCGCCGCAAGCTCGATCCGGACAACGCGATCAAGCCGATCGAGACGGTGCGTGGCCGCGGCTACCGCTTCGCCCTCGAGCGCACGGACAACGGCGGCAACGAGGATCAACCGGCTGTCGCCGCAACGGAACCTGTCGAAAAGACCGCCTGAGTGCCTGGCCCGACGGTCCGGCGGTAAGCCATGTCGCATCCGTTGTCTCTGCAAGCCCGCTCGCTGGCCGCGGCGGGCTTTGCACTCGCGGCGTTTCTCGGGCTGGCATTTTTCGCGCTCGACAAGGCGTTCCACGACGCAGCGCTGAGTGCGCAGCGTGATCGACTGCAGGGATACATGTATGCCTACCTTGCCGGGTCAGACACGGCACGTTCCGGCTCGCTGATCCCGCCCGAGGTCGGTCCCGATCCGCGGTTTGACAGGCCCGCATCGGGACTGTTCGCGGCGATCGTTGGCGACAATGTATTCAACTCGCGGGAGCGTCAGTGGCGTTCACCCTCCGCACTTGATCTCGACCTGCCGTTTGCCGGAGAACTGGCCCCCGGCGAAATTGATTTCATCGGCCCCCTCGCCTCGCCCAGCGGGCAGCTGTACATGCTCTCGCAGGGTATCGGCTGGAGTCTTGCCGGCCGGCCGGAACTGAAGTTGACCGTGCATGTCGCCGAGGATGCTGCGGCGTTGCAGCGTCAGGTCGCCGAGTTTCGCGGCACCCTGTTCGCCTGGCTGGTCGGACTCGGCGTACTGCTGCTGTTGCTGCTGATCATCGTGCTGCGCTGGAGCCTTGCGCCATTGCGCAAGATCGCGGCCGATCTCGATCGAGTCGAACGCGGTGGCCAGGAGCACCTCGACACGGTCTATCCGGCCGAACTGTCCGGCCTCGCGATGAGCCTGAACACCTTCATCGACTCCGAACGCGATCGGCTCAAGCGCTATCGCCACACGCTGTCCGACCTCGCCCACAGCCTGAAGACGCCACTGGCGGTCGTGCGCACGCAACTGGAAACCGAATCCGACGGCAAGCAATTGCGCTGGACCGTGCTCGAGCAGGTCGGGCGCATGGACGAGATCGTGGCCTATCAACTCTCTCGTGCGGCGACGTCCGGCAGGCAGACCTTCGCCACGCCGCTGCCACTCGAGCCCTACTGCGAGGAAATCGTGCGCAGTCTCGAGAAGGTCTACGCCGACCGCCAGGTCCTGTGCGGATTCGAGATCGATCCCGACGCGCGCTTTCGCGGCGACCAGGGCGATCTGATGGAACTGCTCGGCAATCTGCTCGAGAACGCCTTCAAGTGGGCCGGGCACAGCGTGCTGCTGACCGCGCGCGCGACCACTTCGCCCGGCGAACGCCGCCCCGGGCTCGAACTGATCATCGAAGACGACGGCCCGGGTATTCCCGAAGAACGCATCGAACATATGCTGCAACGCGGCGTGCGCGGCGACGAACGCGTGCAAGGCCACGGCATCGGTCTGTCGATCGTTCAGGACATCATCAAGGCCTACAATGGCACGCTCGAGGTATCGCGCTCGGAGGAACTCGGCGGCGCGCGCTTCGAAGTCCAGTTGCACTGGAGCTGAGCGTAGCCGGAGTGGTGTGCGGGACTTTGGTCCCGTCAGTCTTTCGTTCGTCTGACGACCCGGTGTTTGTCAGCAGCGGGTGGTGGCCGCGCCGGCCAAGGCACGGCGACTGCAGGCCCTGCGCCAGAATGCATCGTTCGACAGCGGCGTTGGCGTTCACCGGGGCCGCAGCCGTAGGCCCGGCAGGCCGATGAACGACATCCGGCATGCAGGCCAAACACCACCAGAGATCCGCGCAGCGAGTGGATCGCGACAGCCGGGGTGCTGCAACGACACCGTCCCGGAGTTCAGCAATCGCCACCTCTGCAGACTCAGTACACGGTTGCGTGATGGTCGCCGATCGGGCGTCAGTTCATGACGCCTTGCGCCGCTCGATCCACTTCATTACCTCGGCCTCCAGCACCTGCAGCGGCACCGAACCCGACCCGAGGACGACGTCGTGGAAGTCCTTCAGATCAAACCGCTGGCCGAGCGCCTTCGCGGCGCGTTCGCGCAGTTCGGAGATTTTCAGCTGGCCGATCTTGTAGGCCAGCGCCTGGCCCGGCCAGACGATATAGCGATCGATCTCGTTGCCGATGTCCTGTTCGCTCTTGGGCGCATTGGCCATGAAGTAGTCGATCGCCCGCTGACGCGACCAGCCCTTGTGATGCATGCCGGTGTCGACCACCAGACGCACTGCCCGCCACATGTCGTAGGTCAGCTGACCGAAGCGGTCGTAGGGATCGTCATACAGGCCCATCTCGTAACCGAGGCGCTCGGCGTACAGGCCCCATCCCTCCGAATAGGCAACGATGTAGGCGGTGCGCAGGATCGTCGGGCGCTCCGGCAGCTCCATTGCGTAGGCGAACTGGTAGTGGTGGCCGGGCACGGCCTCGTGCAGCGACAGGGCCATCATTTCCCACTTTGGCCGCGTCTCGGGCTTGTATAGATTGACGTAGTGATAGCCGGCCCGGCTGCCATCGAGCGCCGGACCCTGGTAATAGGCGGTGGTGGTATTGGGCGCGAAGGCGTCCGGAATCGGCAGCACGCCGTAAGGCATGCGCGGCATCGTGGCCACATTGAAGACCTTGACCAGTTCCGGATCGATCCGCTTGGCGATCGACCGGTAGTCTTCGAGCAGGGCCGCGGGGCTGGCATGAAAGAACGTGCGGTCGCTGCGCAGGTGGCTGAAGAACGCCGCCAGATCGCCTTCGAAGCCGACTTCTGCGCGCACGACTTCCATCTCGGCGCGGATTCGCGCCACTTCGGCCAGGCCGATCGCGTGGATCGCATCAGGCTTGAGGTCGGTGGTGGTGAAGTACGCAGCGCGTTGGGCGTAGAGCGCGGCGCCATCGGGCAGCGCGCTGGCGCCGACCGTCTGCCGGCAGGCAGGCAGGTAGGTGTCGTCGAAAAAGGTCTTGAAACGGCGGTAGGCCGGCAGCACGACCTCGGCGATTGCGCTGCGGGCCTCCTCGCGCAGTGCCTCGCGACGATCGGCGGTGATCGAATCCGGAAACTGATTGAACGGCGAATAGAAGCGGCTGGCCTCCGCACTGTCGACCAGCTGGCCGTCGATCTGCGCACTGGCGCGCTGCATCACGACCCGCGGTGGCACCTGGCCGGCCTCGATCCCTTCCTGCATGAGGGCGATGGTCTGGTCCATATGGTCGCCGAAACCGCGCATGCGGGTCAGCCAGTTGCGATAGTCCGCCTCGGTCTCGAAGCGCAGCAGCTGCAGCACCTCGTCGAAGGTCTGGATGCCGCTCATGTGGTTTACCGGAGTGCGCTCGGGATGAAACGCTTGTTCAGCGACCGCCTGCTCGAGCTGCCAGGTGAACACGTCGTGGTTGAGCTGGTCACCAGGCGCGAGCGTCGCGCGATCGATCGCCCGCACCGCGGTCAGTGCGTCGCGGGTGGCCTGTCGGTTCGCCTTGATGGCCTCGGGGCGAAGGTCAGGCAGGCGGGCATTGAAGCGGAAATCGCCGTAGTACGCTGCTGAGAGCGGATTGTCCTGTAGCCCGCGCTCCCATTCAGCGGCCAGCAGCGCGTCGAGAGCCTGCTTCGGGCTGGCTGTCGCGTTCGCGCAGACCAGCAGCAACAGGGGCAAAAGAGCCAAAAGGGGAAGTCGACGCATGAGGTTCGCTCGGTTTTCCGGAAGCGGTCAGTCTAACCTCAAGTATCAGAGGGGTTGCTGGCACCTGGCCGACGCGCGGCCCTTGTGCGGCGACGGCGCGTCCGGTAACGGGCATGGATGCCCAGCTACGTGGCGGCGCGAGGCGATGCTGGGCAGCTTCGTGGTGAGGCTCTCGCCGCACTGGCATTCGACCCAGGAGTCGGGAATGCGCAAGACCAACGCCTGCTCGAGTCCGCGACGGATGAATTCGCTCTCGTTGCGGCAAATGCCGGCAGGCTGTCGGCATGCGCCAGGAAAGATGCCCCACACAACGGAGTGATCATGATCAGTCTGCCGGCCAGGATGATCAGCGACCAGTGGATCTCCACTGGCAGCAACCGACCCAAAGCGGACACTCGATCGTGCTGCTGAAACGAGTCGTCGATGACGAGCTCGCGTGCAGCATGCATGGAGTTGGGCACTGTGCCGACAAGGCGGCAGCGGAAGGATTCTTCGGGCTGCTCCAACGAGAGCGCGTGGCCAGGCGAAGCTATCGCGCTCTAGACGAGAAGCGATGTGTTCGAGTACATCGAGTGCTTCCATAACCTGTGTGGTGAGCTACGCCGGGACGGGCGGGACCGACATTACTTAGCCTCTACACCTGTCCGTGGTAACGGAGTAGAACCCACGAAACGCTCGAGCATCCAGCGTTTGCCGTCATCGAGCCGGTCAGGAACTTCAGCAACGCGGCCATGCTCGATTGGGGGCAGCGACGGCTTGCGCCCGACGCGGATGTCTTCAGCGACGGACTGGCCTGTTTTGGCCGCTTAGTCGACCTCGATCATGCGCATACGGTGCTCGAAACCGACGGTGGGCGGTCTCAAGAATCAAGTGCAACACGTTGAGCAAAAATAGCAATTTCCTTGTCCATCATCTCCGCCGGGGTCATCCATCCCAGCGTCTCGCGCGGTCGGCCGTTGAGCAGCCTGGCGACATTGTTCAGTTCTTCCTGGC
>JBBSOU010000019.1:0-39533 GCA_038259445.1 Lysobacterales bacterium
CACGAGAATCAGGCGCTGCGCACGATTGTCGTTCAGTGCATCGACGGCCATCGCCACGGCAAGGTAGGTCTTGCCGGTGCCAGCTGGACCAATGCCGAAGTTGATGTCGTGCGTGGCGATCGCGTGCAGGTAGCGCGCCTGATTCGGGCCGCGACCGCGAATCGTGCCGCGCTTGACCCGGACGCTGACCTCCTGCGCGTCTTGGGCGGCGTCGGCAACGAGCGCTTCAATACCCGATTCCTGCAGATGCAGGTTGATCTGGTGCGCGTTGAGCGTGTCGGTGGCGGTGATCGCGAACAACTCGCGCAGGACGCGGCTGGCCAGTTGCACGGGCCGCGTATCGCCGCTCACGCGGAACACGTTGCCGCGATTGGCGATCTCGACACCCAGGCGCAACTCGATCTGGCGCAGGTGCTCGTCGAACGGGCCGACAAGATTGGAAAGGCGCTCGCCGTCGTCGGGTTCGAGCGTGAAATCGATGCGGTTGGGGTTGGTCATAGGCGCGCGAGGGTAGCGCGCGCGTTACGCCGATGCCAGCGTGACGCGGTCGTGTGTTTGCTTCGATTCAGTCGAAGCCGCTGCGGAAGATCGCATCGAGACGGGATTCATCGGCGCCGATGTCATAACGTATGAACCGCGTTTCACGATCAATGTCGTCGTTCACGTCGGCATCGATGGTGCCGGCATCGATGGCCGGACTGCCGGCGGGCAGACGACCGTCCGGGTCGACGCTGAATGCGGCAACGAGACTGTCGACGTCGGCGCCGGTGTGCACGCGCCATTGCGCCAGCGTTCCGCCGCTGCTGATCGGGCTGCCGGGCCGCGCGTCGGCAAATACGCACGCGCTTGCGGCGCGGAACCCGTTGAAGTTGCTGCCGACGCTGCCGCTGAGCCCGGACAGTCCGCCAAGTTCGTTGCTGTAGCGAATGCGCATGCAATCGCCTTCGCCCTGGATGACCAGGTTGTTGCGCAGGCGTGGATTGAGGTTTGCCGGACGTGCCGCTTGCGGTTCGTAGTCCTGGAACGTGACGCCGAAGTACAGCGCAGCATGGCCCAGTGTTGCGGTGTCGATGATCGTGTTGTTGGCGACGACCGAATCACGTGACGCGTACAGGCCAATGCCGGCATAACTGCTGCCGCGAACGAGGTTGTTGCGGACGATGCCGCGAATCGCTTCGTAATAGCCGGGGTTCGCCTGCAGGTCGAAGAATTCCGGGCTCGTGTCGAAACCGACAAGGATGCCGGCAACGCCGCTGTTGTCGATGCGATTGCGCTGCACGATCACATCGGTCGCGCCACCTTTGAAATAGATGCCGGTGGTTGCCGCGTTGCGGATCCAGTTGTCTTCAACGACCATTGCGGAGCCATTGACGTTGTCGATGCCTTCCGCATTCCTGTCCTCGAGCGACGTGCCCGGCGGATAGATCGCACCGGTGTCATGGATCACGCTGTTGCGAATGGTGACCCGATCGCAATGCGGCGTGATCTTGATCGCATCGCGCCCGGTGTCGTGGATAACGAGGTCATCAAGCACGACGTCCGATGCGCCGGTTTCGTTCTCGCCGCCGCCCTGGTACCAGTCGGTCTGCAGGAACACGCCGTAGTAGTAGCCGCCGCTGATTTCGAGTCGCGTCAACGTGCTGCCCGATGCGCCCGGATCGATCTGCACGGCGACACTGTCCTGGACGTCGATGTCGCATTCAATGTGCGCGCGTTCGCCGGGCGGAGAACGCACCGTCAGGGGTACGCGCAGGCGCACGTCGCATTCGGCATAGCGATTCGCACCGACGGGGCCGCGCACTGTCACCGTATCGCCCGACGCCACGATGTCATTGGCCGGATCGAGCACATGAGTCAGTGTGCGGAACGGCAGGGCCGCGCTGCCGTTTCCGGACGCGTCACTGCCACTGGTCGAGACGAACCATTCTGCCGCATGCACCGCTGGCACTGCCGTCGCGATGGCTACGGCAAGAATCTGCGAAAGTCGGATCATCGTGGGCCCATTCGATTGTGCATGCCAGTGAACACGCAATGTGACGTGATGAGGGGACAGCAGTGCCGGGCGCGCTGGGTCGAGCGGAACTACTCGGTGTAATTGAAGTAGCCGTCGCGTAGCTGCATCGTGCTGCCGTCGTTCGCCTCGAGCGTGCCCGAGAAGCGTGCTTCGATGCGATCGGGGTTTTTCGAGAAATGCACGAGCTCGACCTCGATGTCGTAGCCGAACAGATTGCCGGCGAGGTAGCGTTCTGGACTCAGGTTGGCCATCTGTGCCACGCCCGATTTCGCGTTGGCGTTGTGTACGCGGTAGCGCCCGGGCGCGTCGATGCCGAACAGATTGAGGTTGAATGCCTGTTCGTTCGCATGCTTGCCGCCACGCGAGCCCGCAATCAGGATCGTGCGGTCGTATCCGGTCGGATGCACGGCGCCGAAGATGTCGTGCTCGGCGAGCCACTCGACACCGTCGATGCGCACGCTCAGCGCCGATGCCGCTGACGGCGCAATGCTTGCCAGCGGAGTGGTGCGTTCGCTTGCGGGGCCGCCGACTGGCGTGGCTCTGGAATCGTCGTCGCAACCGGCGAGAAGCGCGAGGCATGCGACGATCTGCAAAGCCGGTTTGCATTGATGTCCATTCGCCCACGTGCGCGCACTCGAGCCGGATTTTTCGAGGCCGTTCATTCCGCGACGCCTTGCTCAAGCCCGACTTCGCTGTCGAAACCGTTCGCGAAGACGCGGTCTGCCGGCCATAGGCGGGCGGCGAGAACCAGCGATGAGTAAACGCCCGGCCAGCTGCCGTTGCCGGACATCACGTAGCGCCCGAGTCCGACGTCGACAATGCCAGAGGGGAAGCTGTCGCCGACGCGAATCCCGTCCTGAATCAGGGGCAGGCCATCGAGACTGCGCTGCGCGCCGCTTTGTGCATCGATCCGCAGCAAAGCTGCGTCATATCGGGTCGTACCGCCCTGATCGATCACGTTGACCGTGCCGGCCACGGCAATTTCGTTTCCTTGCCCGACCATCGCCACCGCATCGTGCGCCGACTCCTGTTCGCACTGCGTGCCGGTTTCAGTGGAACCGCCATACACGGCGCGGCCATTGATGCCGAACCCGGCAGCATCGAGGCCATCGCCATCGAGCTTGACGACACCGATGCCGGTCTTGCAGCTCTGGCTCACGCTGCCACTGATCCACAGCGAATCGACGGTTCCGAACGGGCCGGCATCAGTCGAGATACGCATGTCGCGCGCAGCATCGGCCAGATCCGATCCGGGGCGGTCGAACGTGACGATGCGACGTCCGCCGCTGCCGAAGCTGGTGTCGAGCGCGCCGCTCGCATTGAACTTCAGGGCGATGAAATCGACGTCCGCGGCGCCGCGGAACACCGAGCCCGCTACGTAGATCGGCTCGTTGTCGAGACCGAACAAGCGATCGGGACGCACGATCGCCACCGGCAGCATGTAGCAGATCGGACCCGCCGAGCATGTCGGCAAGGTGACCTGCAAGACGTTGCCGCCGTTGAATCCGACGTCGCGGGCAAGCAGCCCCGCGCTCGTTTCATTGAATTTGGTCAACGCGGCATAGGCGAAATCGCGCCATGCAAGGACAGTGATGGCAATAGGCTCGTTGGCATCACCCGTCTCGCGCACGTCCAGCGCCACGCCAATTTCTTCTGCTTCAGTCGACAGTGCGCTGACCGACTCGCGGAAGCTGCCGTCGCCGTTGAAAACAATGATCCGGGTGTCGTAGTCGAACGGCTCGGCTTCCCAGGTTCGCGTGACGAGCACATAGAATTTGCCGTCGACGTAGGCGAAGTCGTTGACCTCGACGATACGCGCGTCGCCACTGCCGCCATTGGCGATGTTCGGATAGACGACGTACTGGTTGGCGAACCAGAAATACGGTCCGGATGCGCCTGGCCAGGTTTGCCGGGCCCCGTCGCGGTCATAGCGAACCAGCCCGACATTGGCGTAGCCCGGGGCCAGCGGGTCGTTGGAGAAACGCATCGTGCCGGCCAGGACCACGTCGCCGTCGGGCAGGCGCACGATCGCGTCGGAGCGTCGAAACGCATCACCGCCTTCGGCGCTTGCGAACGCATCGATCGTGTAGTTGGGATTGAAACCGGGGTCGAAGCCATACGTCGCGTTCGCGTCCGCAGGGGAGAGCAGCGCACCCAGAGCGAGCAAGGCGCTGCACGACGCGTGCAGCCAGGGACGATCGGAAACGGATCCGTGGAAAGTCGTGGACATGTGCGTTTAGCTCCCTGGGGCAATGGTGCGGCGCTTCGACGCCGCCGCGGATTCGATACAGGGAAACGGGAAACAGTCGCTGACCGGTCCATGCGCAGACGATGCAGCGAGGTTGCTGCCGGGCTAGACTGAAACGCGGTGCATTGCCAGGGCGACTGAAAAATGAAGTACGACTGCCGCACGCTCACTTCGATCGCACTTGCGCTGGCAGGGTTGGTGAGTGCGCAACCGGTGGTTGCGGAAGCGCCCATGACGGTTGCCGACTGGGAGATGCCAACACTCGCGCCTGCCGCCGCACAGCCGGATCTGGTACTGGCGCCTGACGGGACGTTGCTGCTTTCGTGGATCGAAAAGAGCGAGCAAGACGACCACGCCTTGCGCTTCAGCCGATTCACGATCTCGCATGCAGACACATTGAGTGCGAAACCGGGTTGGTCGCCGCCGCGCACGATCGCCCGAGGACGCGACTGGTTCGTCAACTGGGCCGACACGCCGCATCTGATCGCGCTCGATGACGGCACGCTGTGGGCGCACTGGCTGCGCCGCAATGGCACGGCGGTGTACGACTATGGCATCGCGCTGGTACGGTCGAGCGATCACGGCGAGACGTGGTCGGCGCCGATCCGCGTCGAGCCCGCCGGTGCACGCAACGACTACGGCTTCGTCTCGCTGTGGTCGCATGCGCCCGACCAGCTCGGCATCGCCTGGCTCGACAGCCGACAGAAGCCCGCGCCGGACGAAGCCTCCGGGCACGACCACGACGGTCACGGCTCGGGGTCGATGATGCTGCGTGCCGCGATATTCGATGCGCAGGGCCGGCGCACGATCGAATGGCCGCTCGATGCGTCAACCTGCGATTGTTGCCCGACCGCGGTCGCCGCGACGTCGCGCGGACCGGTGGTCGTCTACCGTGGTCGCACCGGCAGCGAGATTCGTGACACGCGACTTGTGCGCTTCGAGAACGGCAGCTGGACTGCGCCTGTCGATGTGCATGCCGATGGCTGGAAATTCGCCGGCTGCCCGGTCAACGGTCCGGCAGTCGTGGCGCAGGGCAACAGCGTATGGGCTGCGTGGTACACCGAAGCCGATGGCCAGCCGTCGCTGCGCCTCGCGCAGTCGCGAAATGCCGGTGATTCGTTCGACACGCCGCTGCACGTTGCGCAAGGCGAGGGAGTGCTCGGTCGGGTTGCGCTCGCAATCGACGGCGACACCGTCTGGGTCGCGTGGCTGGCCGAGCGCAATGGCGGCGCCAATGGCCAGCAGATCTGGCTCGCGCGCATCGAGGCCGTGTCGATGCGCGAGATCGACCGTGTCCGCGTCGCTGAATTCGGCGCCCGCGGTCGCGCCAGCGGACTGCCGCGCCTGCAGGCACGTGACGGTGTTGCGCGGCTGGTCTGGACCGATGTCGTCGGCGGCAAGTCGCGGCTGCGCGGTGCCAGCGTGCGGTGATCTGCAAAGCGCCCCCTTCCGTCGCTGCGCGCCACCTTCCCGCGCTGCGCAGGGGAAGGAAACGCAATGCGTCATCGGACGGCCGCGCGGATGTTCGCGTGTCTGGCGCGCGGATGTTCCTGGTTCCGGCGCGCGGACGTTTGCTTTGTCCTTCCCCTGCGCAGCGGGGGAAGGTGCCGAAGGCGGATGGGGGCAGGGCGGAGCGAGGCAGTCCACAAAGCGCTGATGCAACGAAACGCTACCGAGCTGCAGGCTTGCAGCGCCTTCATTCGAACCCGGTCGCAAAAAGATAGTCGCCGCCGAACTCGCTGGTGTTGCCGGCGGCGTCGGTGGCGCTCATCACGAGCGCGCCGCCACCGTCGAGGGCGTCGAGCGGAAACGTGATCGAGCGCGGCAGTCCGGCATCGATCGCCAGGTACGTATCGAGCGTGACCGGATACTCGGCCTGCCCGCGGCGACCGCGTGCAATGTCGATACGAAGCGGGTAGGTGGCGTTGGCGACGTCGGTGTCGACGACGTACGTCAAGGTATAGAAGCCGGCGTTGCGCACGAGGCTGATGATCTCGGGATGGTTCTGCAAGCGATTGCTCGACACATGAAAGCCGCCGCCGGGTGGCGGATTGCCGTCGCCGTCGCCGAGATCATTCAACGTCGAGCCATCGGCGTTGCTCGAGGCCGACAAGTCGATGCCGATGCCGCGATTGAGCGTGAAGCGATTGCCGATCACGCGCGCGCCCGAACAGGTGTTGATCTGCACGCCGGACGCGCCACCATGCGCGATCACGTTGCCGTTGCCTTCCTCGCCGATGTCGACGCCGCATGGCCCGACGCCGCCGATGTTGATCGTTGCGACCACTTGCGACGGTGATCCGGGGTTGCGGCCATTGGCAATGGCCTGTGTCCCGCTGGCGTCGGTGCCGATGAAGTTGCCGAAGACGCGCACGCGCTGCGGGTTGCTTCCCGAAAGTTGTGCAATCAGGTACAGCGCGCTGAAGTCGTTGCCCGAGATCACGTTGCGTGCGCCCGTCTCCGAGCCGCCGATGTCTCCGCCCGCACCAACCATCGTCAGATAGATGCCGTAGTCCTGCCCCGGCAATGCGGCGGTACCGGCGGCATTGGTGCCGATCAGGTTTCCCTTGATCGTCAGTGCCACGCCGTTGGCGTTGACGATGCCGATGTACGGATTGCCGGAGATGACGTTGCGTGTTTCCGGTGTGTCGCCGCCGATGATCGCCGGCCCCCCCGAGCGGATGCCGAATCCGGTTCCGTTGCTGGTCTCGGCCGCACTGCTGCCGGTAATGTCGGTGCCGATGAAGCAGCCTTCGACGCGATGCGCGCCGGGAGCGTCGAGCGACAGGTTGACCTGGAAGCGGTTGACCGCAATGCCGCGCACGGTCAATGCGGCCGCGCTGTTGGTCACGCGCAATCCGGCGA
Source organism: Lysobacterales bacterium (assembly GCA_038259445.1). Lineage (GTDB taxonomy): Bacteria > Pseudomonadota > Gammaproteobacteria > Xanthomonadales > Rhodanobacteraceae > Dokdonella. The sequence goes on from JBBSOU010000019.1 coordinate 7,128, forward strand.
TGCCCGATACCGGGCCCGGCCCGCGTATCTCGATGCGCAACACGGCATTGCTGCCACCTTGCTCGGGCGTGTTCGTGTTGGCGATCGCGCCGGCTTGCGAATAGCCATTGATGGTCAGGTCGCGCGTGATGAAGGGTAGTTCGGTCGCCGGCGAAAACCGCCAGTGTCCGCTGGCCGCGATGAACCCGGGGTCGCTGACCGGCAGCGCGAACGTGATCGTGTTCGGTCCGGGGCTTGCCTGCGCAAGCAGCAAGGCGCCGCGCAGCGAGCAATCGGCATTGTCGGGATCCTCATCGCAGGCCTGCAACGCGACATCGCCACTGTCGCTGGTACTGTCGACCAGAAACGTGGCCGCCTGCGCGGGCAGGGCGAACATGAAGCAAAGCAGAGGGATTGCGCGCATCACGGTGTCCTCGGTCGGATGCCGTGCGCAGGTCCTGCGGCACGGTCGAGTTGAGGAAACGCGAATCAGGGGCCGACCGGTCCATCGCCGGCGCTGGAATCATCGCCGCGATCAGGCGCCATCGTCGAGCCAGACACTCAGAAGTGCGCGCGCGGCGGCCAGGTCGCGCTTGACGGTCTGTTCGGAAACAGCGAGGTAAGCAGCAATGTCTGTGTAGGTGGCCCCGGCAAGCGCGTGCATTTCCAGCGCGTCGGCCTTGCGCGCATCGATCTCGCGCAGGCGATCCAGTGCCTCGACAATGCCGTGCTCGTCGACGCACATGCCGGCATCGCCGACCAGGTTCGCGGTCAGTGTTGCCGGCGCCGCATCGCTGCCGCGTTTGAGTGTCTGGCGTGCCCGCGCATTGTCGATCAGCAGCTGGCGCATCGCCATCACGGTTGTGCGAATGAGGTGCTGACGGTCGTTGAACCCATGCGTGTCGGGTCGCAGCTTGAGCCACGCTTCGTGCACGAGTGCCGTGGTGTCCAGCGTCTCGCCGGCTTGACCACGACGCACCTGATGCGCTCGCCGCTTCAGTTCGGCATAAAGCTCGTCGAACAGGAGATTGTCGGGCGATTGCTGCATGGCGCTGATTCTAGCCTGCGCGCGCCGTCGGCGCCGGGTGTTTGCCGATTGCGCTGGGGCCGTCGTTGCCGCTGCGCGCGGGCGCCATTGGGTTCGAGGAAGTCGCGCCGAGTTTGGGCAAGAAAGCGAGCCTTGTGGAAATCGCGCTGCCTGCGCAGACTTGATCGATGGATACAGGGAATACGCGCAATGGGTCACGATGAGAAGCCGCCGTCAGCCGACACGGGAGCTTTAGCGGAAGCTGTAGCGCAGCCCATGCGTTCGCGTGTCGCCTTCGAACGCCTGCGCGAGCGCACCGACGAACTCGAGCTGATCATCTCCGGTATCAGTCTGGTCGCGCTGGTGTCCTTGCCCGGCTGGTTGTTCGATCAATGGGTTCGTCTTGATGTGCATGTCGATGGGCGTCGCGGCGTGTTCGTCGAGTTCGGCTTTCCCATCACGATCGGCCTTTGCTACACGCTGGCTGCAGCGTTCCTGATCCATCTCGTTGCACGTGCGTACTGGGTGGGACTGATCGGGCTCAAGTCCGTATTCCCGCAAGGTATCCGCTGGGACCGCGTGACCAGCCAGGGACCGGTCATGCGCGAGTGGCTGAGCAAGCAGCTGGCCGACATTGAACCATTCATCGATGCCAGCGACCGCTTCGCCTCAACCGTCTTTTCCATTGTCAGCCTGGTCACGTTGAGCTTCGTCTGGATGATCGTTCCGACCTCGGCGCTGCTGTTGATGATCGATTTCATCGGCCGCGCAACGGCCATTCCGGAGTCGATTTCTGCGAGTATCCTGATTGCCTTCGTGGTGGCGCTCGCCTCAGTTTCCTTTCTCCTCTTCATGCTCGATCGCCACGTCGGCTGGTTGCGCGCGCGTGGACGCGAGGCTTCACCGAAGCTTATTGCCACGGTGCGCGCGTTGAGCCAACTGCAGGGATGGTTCTATCCGCAGCGGTTGCTGCTGCCGGTGCAGTTGATTTTTGAGAGCAATCTTCCGAAGCACACGTTCTCGATTGCGTTCGGAACGATCGTTGCGGTCACGACCTTGATTGGCACCACCCAGCTGAACACTGCGACGGAGTTCACGTTGATCGGCGACTATCGTTTCGCGACCAGTGAGGACATGTCCTCCGGCATCCGCACCGCACACTACGAGGACATGCGCGCCAGCAGCGACACGCTGTTGCGGGTGCCGGTGATTCCGTCCGATCGCGTGATGGATCCCTACGTGCGCCTGTTCCTCCCATACATTCCCGCACGCGACAACACCGTACTGAAACAACGCTGTCCGGATGGCGTCGGCGACGCGAGTCATCGCGCGTGCGTCGCCGCGCTGTGGAGCGTCACGCTGGATGGCGTGCCGCTCGACCTCGATGGGTTCGAGTTTTCCGAGCGGCGTGATCTCGGCATGCGCGGGCTGCAGGGCTATGTGCCGACGGGTGCTCTCGCGCTGGGGCGGCACGCGCTGGTCATCCAATGGAAATCCGGTGTGCCCTCAAAATCGAAGCGCCGACCAGGCGAGATCACCTATCACGTTCCGTTCTGGTTCGCGCCGCCGTATCAGCTTGATGTCGAGCCACCCACGACGACCAGGCGCGCGCCGATGGTGCCGCTCAATTCTGCTCCAGTCGCGCCAGCAAAACCTGAGCATACGGATTAGCCATGGCGCGCAATGCAGGTTCGATCGAACGGCGCAGATCGTCGGCTTCGTCGTCGCGTGCGAGCAGATCGAGTGCCCCAACCAGCGCGACCTTGACCTCGAGCACGCGCGGATCGTCGGCTGGATACGGCGGACTGCGTACCGCGAGCGTTTCGCGCAGCAAGGGCTCTGCGGCAGTGGCGTTCTCGAGCGCGAGTTTGGCGCGCGCGAGCGCGAACAGAATGCTTCCGAGACGAACATTTGCCGAAGGCAGCACCGCGCGCGCCATGATCAACGCGTCGTTCGCGGACGCTTCTGCGGCAGCAGCAGAGCCATTGTCGAGTTCGCTTTCCGCACGCATCGCCAGCAGCAATGCGAGTGTCGGATGTGCGGATTCTCCGCCGTCGTGAAGTACTTTCTCGTAGGCCGAGACCGCTTCACGGTGTTCCTTCAGGGCCTCAGCGAAACGCCCCTGGATTCGCAGCACGTGACCGAGTTCGCCGCGACTCAGGTTCAGTGTCATCGATCCTTCGGGCTCGTTGGCACGTCGAATCGCGATCCCCTTCTGCATTGCGGTCACGGCGTCGGCATGGCGACCGCGAAGGCCGAGGGTGATGCCGAGATTCATGGTCGCTGCGGCGCTGTCCGGCGTGTTGTCGTCGCCGTGAATAGTCGACCATTGCGAGATGGCGTCGCGAAACATGGCCTCGGCTTCTTCGAAGCGCCCAAGTTCCCGATAGTCGATGCCGGTAAAGTTGGTATGGAAGGCGAGCGTCTCCGGTGTCGTCTGGGACAACGTCGCCTTTTCCTTTGCGAGCATGTGCAGGCGTTCCGGCAGCGCCTCGGCGAATCGTCCTTCGTGTTCCAGCACGCGCAGCAGGTTCGATTGCACCGCCCACGTCGCGCGCGTTTCAGCGCCGAACAAAATCCGTGAGTTTTTCAGCGCTTCGCGCAATGCGCGTTCGGCACCCGCAAGGTCGCCGCGATGCATGAGCATCAAGCCAAGATCGTTCAGCGCATAACTGACAGTGCTGTGCACATCGCCATGAACGTTGCGATAGATCGAGATCGCCTGCTCAAACGCCGCGGCAGATTCGTCATAGCGGGACAGCTCTTCAAGACTGACAGCGAGCAAGCGCCAGTCGTGCGCCATTTCCTGACTGAGCGCGCCAAACTGACGGGCATCGCTGACCAGCAGTTCGCGCAACACGTTCTCGGCTTCGGCGAAATCTCCGCGTCGCACCAGCACATCGGCCTGCTGTCGGCGCGCATCCGCGGCTAGCGTTGCGCCGTCCTCGCCCGCATCGAGGGCAAACCTCAGCGCCTCATCGAGATTCGCCAAGGCTTCATCGAACGCGCGCTTTTCCGCCTGCATGTTGGCCAAGCCGATCAGCGCGCGCGCCTTGATATCGTCGGCTATGTGCGGATCGCGTCGAGTCATCAGCGCCTGCAGCAGCAGCGGCTCAGCGCGCTCGAAAGCACCGATGCTCCAGTACAGATTGCCGATCACGGCGGTCAGGTCGGCACGGGTGGCGACCGGGGCATCACGCTGTTCGGCGAGCAGACGCTCGCCCTTTTCCAGCAACTCCTGGGCCGTAAACGGTTGACCCTTGTTCTCGTCAGGATTGGCTTGCGCAAAAACGCCAACAAGGAATTCGCGCACCGACTCGGCGCGCTCGCGCTGGGCACGTTCACGCTGGGCTGTGACTATCGAAAGCACGGTGCTGGCGAGCAGCGCAAGCAGAAGAACCGTGACGATCGTACTGGCCAGTGCGTGCCGGCGCGCGAAGCGCAGCACCGATCGGAGTCTGGACGGACGCCGTGCTTCGACTGCATGGCCATCGAGAAGGCGTCGTAGATCGTCGCGCAACGCGGCCGCCGAGGCGTAGCGGTGCGCTGCTGGCTCAGCCATCGCGCGGGCAACGATTGCATCGAGGTCGCCGCCAACCGCACGGCGCATCGCACGCGCGCTGCGCAAGCCGAGCTGGTGCGCGCGTTGTGCAGTGACCTGTCGCGTCAAAGGTTCACGCGCGGCTTCACTGATCGCCTGCTCGAGTTGCGCGGCCGAGAGGAACGCGAGCCGATACGGACGTGCGCCGGCGATCAGTTCGTGCAACACCACGCCGAGCGAGTAGATGTCGCTCGCTATCGTCAGGCTTTCCCCTCGGATCTGCTCGGGGCTCGCGTACTGAACGGTCAGCATGCGACTGCCGGCTTCGGTCAGCGCGGTATCGGCAACATGACCGTCAGTCGCATCGAGCAGACGCGCAATGCCGAAATCGAGAAGGCTGACCTCGCCTTGCGAGTCGACGAGGATGTTGCCCGGTTTCAGATCGCGGTGGATGACCAGGTTCGCGTGCGCGAACTGGACTGCCTCCAGCACCTGTTCGAACAACTGAAGGCGCGCAGGCAGTGGCAGGTTGCGCGCGTCGCACCACTGCGTGATCTGCTCGCCTTCGATGTGGTCGAGTGCGAGGTACGGCTGGCCCGCCGAATCGACGCCGGCATCGTGCAGACGCGCGATATGCGCATGACGCAGGCGCGCCAGGATGTCGCGTTCGCGGGCGAAGCGCTCGGCGAAACCGCGCCGAATCGATGCGGGATACGGCAGTTTCAGTGCGAAGTTGCGGCGCAGCGCACCGTCCTCGCGCTCGGCCAGCCAGACACTGGCCATGCCGCCGCTGCCGATCGCGCGCAGCAGCCGATACGGGCCAATCCACTGGCCGACGTCGAACCCGCTGGCGTTGCCGGTTGCCGCGACGGGGTCGACGATTGCGGCCTGCACGCGCTCGTCGAGCCGGTGATCCGCACTTCGGCGATCGGCCTCGATCAAGGATTGCAGTTGCGCGGCGAGCTCGGCATCGCCTTTGTCGACGTCCGAAATCAGGCGCGCGCGTGCCTCGACCGACAGGTCGAGCGCGTGCTCGAACAGCTCCAGTGCGCGCTTCCAGTCCCCGCCCATGCAGGCCTCCTCCCGGTGAACGCCAGCGTAGCAGCGGACGCGCCGTTGCATCCGCCACGCTCGCCGGTCCGCATAGCTTCATGCAGCGCGAGAGATACTGGCGGCCAACCTATTCCGGAGACACCCATGCCCACACGCATCATCAAACTCGGCGCGCTCGGACTGGTCGCTTTGCTGGCGGCTTGTGCCGGCTCCGGCGACAAGCGCGAACCGTTGGAGTCCAGTGCAGTCGTCGACCTGCCTCGCTTCATGGGCGCCTGGCGCGTGATTGCCCGCGTCAACTACTTTGGCGAGAGCGGAGATGTTGCCAGTGAGGATGTCTACACGCTCAATGAAAAGGGCGAAGTCGATACCGTATACCGCTATCGCAAGTCGTTCGCGCCGGACGATCAGGAGAAGACGCTCGACTCGGTCGGTCTGGTCCAGCCCGGTTCCAATAACGCGTTCTGGCGCATCCGCTTCTTCGGCATTTTCAAGGCCGATTACCTGGTCCTCGAAACGGCACCCGACTATTCATGGGCACTGATTGGCCAGCCGAGCCGCAAGCTCGCCTGGGTCTTCGCGCGAGAGCCGATCATGGACGACACCTTGTACGCCGAACTGATTGGCAAGATGGCCGGTTACGGTTACGACACCTCGAAGATCCTGCGCGTTGCGCAAGTGCCCGATCAGCTCGGAAAGCCGGGTTTCCATCCGGATTGATCCGTCTTGCCGGGCCGCACGTTCGTTGCACGTGATTGGCTTCTGCGCGTCCAGTGAACGCGCTCGCGTCGGTTCGCACGCGCAGCGGCCGGATTCGATTTAGGCGCGTCGAGAACGCAGGCCGGTCACCTGACGCTGGCGGCGCAGCAGCCGACCTCGTCATCGCCAACGCCTGTTACTTCATCGACGTTTTCCGCGCGCTCAGGCGGCTCGTACGAACCGGTAGTGGGCGACCAGCCACTCGCTGCCGTTGGCGTAGCCGAACAACTCCGCGCAGGCCATCCAGAACATGCGCCAGCGCTGGTTCCACAGTTTCGCTTGTTGTGGACCATAGGCGTTTTCGAGGATGGCAAGGATCTCGTCGCGGTGTCGGTCGTGGTTGTCGAGCCAGGCGTTGGAGGTCTTCTCGTAGTGCGTTCCGGGCAGCAGCCAGCGCTCCTCGATGTTTACGCTGCGCTGGAAATGCAGCAGCGTATCGGCTGCCGGCATCAGTCCGCCGGTGAAGAAGTGCCGGCCCATCCAGTTGTCCTCGCCGGCGACCTCGAACGGGTAGAGCAGGGTCTTGTGGCAGAAGATGTGGACGAACAGCTTGCCGCCCGGACGCAGCCAGCTGCCGATACGTTGCAGCAGTTGGTCGTAGTTGCGCATGTGCTCGAACATCTCGATCGAGACGACGCGGTCGAACTGGTCGGCGTCGAGCCGCAGGATGTTGACGTCGGCAGTGACGATTTCAACATTGCCGAGGCCGCGCTCGCGGCAGCGCGCTTCGATGAACTCGCGTTGCGGGCGCGAGTTCGACACGCCCTTGATGCGCGCATTCGGAAAACGTGCGGCCATCCACAAGGTCAGTGAACCCCAGCCGCAACCGAGTTCGAGGATCTGCTGGCCATCAGCGAGTTGTGCACGTTCGCCGTAGATCGCCAGCATGCGATCCTCGGCGGCGCCAAGGTCGGGCGTGCTGTCGTCCCAGTAGCACGAGCTGTACTTGAGGTTGCGACCGAGGCACTTCTCGAAGAATGCCGGCAGCAACTCGTAATGCTGGATATTGGCGGCATCGGTTTCGATCGCGATCGCACTGCCGCGCAGTTCGTCGATGCGCGCGCGCTGGCGTTCGGCGCTGGCCTCGATGCCTTCGCGCGCTTCTTCTCGCAGTCGATCGGCGCACAGGCGACGGATGCCGAGTCGCAGCAACGCATCGGGAATGAGTGCACGCTCGGCGAGCGAGGTCAGTGTGCCTTCGCGGTGGTCGGCGTTGACGGGTGTGATCACGGAAGACATGCAGAACTCCTCTCGCGGTGGCGGGCACCGCAGTACAACCTCAGCGTTTCGGAAACCATGGGATCAGCACACTGGTGGTGCGCTGATACTCGCGATAATCATCGCCACGCGAACGCAGCGCCTGCGCTTCGGTGTACGGAATGCCAGTGATCCAGTACAGCGTCGCCAGCATCAGGATCGCGCCGAGCAGACTCAGACCGACCATCCATGCGCCGGTGCCCACGGCCAGAAACACGTAGGCGAACCAGTGCACCCATTCGAAGAAATAGTTCGGATGCCGCGAGTAGCGCCACAGCCCGCTGCGGCAGGTCTTGCCGCGCTGTGACGGATCGGCGCGATGCCGCGCGAGCTGCGCATCGGCGAGTGCGTCACCGCCGATCGCGACGACCCACGTGATGACGCCGAGGGTCGTCCACACGGTCCAGTCGGCGACCGGATTGTTCGACACGACCCAGAACGGTATCGAGAACAACGCAGTCAGCACGCCTTGGGCGAGAAAGAACATCAGGAACTTCTTCTGGTCGCCATTCCAGTGTGTGCGCAGGTAGGCGTAGCGACCATCTTCACTCTCGTTGCGCACGCGGTGCCACACATGCAGTGCGAGGCGGATGCCCCAGATCATTCCCATCAGCGCGACGAGCACGCGCGGAATCAGGGCGCCGCTGCCGGTCAGCGCGTATACCACTGCGCTGGCGGCCATGCCGGCCGACCAGATCACGTCGACGATGCCGGCATTGTTGCTGCGCTTCTGGTGCAGCCAACCGGCCAGCATGGCCGCGCTGCTGAGCGCCCAGACCAGTGCGATTGCCCATGCGCCCATCACGGCGCCCTCATCAAGGGCGCCGGCACCGCAGTGACTTTCGCCGGGCCTCGCCACAGCACCGCCAGATGGCAAAGCACGAACATCGCCACGAACCAGCAGGCGCCGAGCACGACCAGCGACGTCATGACCGGCTCGGCGAACGTCACCGCATTGAACAGTCGCGCGGCGCCGAGGTACGACAACGGTCCGACGATGCCGCCGAACACGGCGGCGAGCAGCGGTCTCCGTGTCATCCACGTCAGCGAATGATTGAGCGTGAGGGCGAAGCCGGCCCACAGCGCGATGATCCAGAGCGGCGCAAGCTGCGCGCTCGGTACAGGCGATGCGTAGGTCGCCAGGCCGGTTGCCGCCATCAGGGAATCGGTGGCGCCGCCGAGCACGATGGCTACGCCCATCAGCCGCCACTCGCCGGCGATGCGCGGAGCGAACGCGAAGTGCACGGCGGCGAACACCGCGAACCCGAGCGGACCGGCCCACGCGAGGCCGTGGCCAGCGCCGCCGACGGCGGCAAACCAGACCAGTTGCATGAGGATGAAGTTGAGCCAGTAGTGCATGGTGTCGAGATCGATTGCGTTGCGTCAGTCAAGGAACGTGCAACAAGGAGCGATGGATGCGCACGCCGCTCACGGCGTGAATTGCGTGCCGCGGGATCCCGGCTTGGCCAGCAGCATCTGCACGACACCGATCGAACGCTCGCGGAAGCCGCCTTCGCAGTAGGCCAGGTAAAACTCCCACATGCGCACGAATCGCGGCGGATAGCCAAGCGCGCGGACCTCGGCCAGGCGTGCCATGAATCGTTCGCGCCACGCTTTCAGGGTCAGTGCATAGCTCGGGCCGATGTCTTCGAGGTTGAAGAGCTTGAGGTCACTGACGCGGGCTTGCGAGGACACCATGGCCGAGATCGACGGAATGAAGCTGCCCGGGAAGATGTGGCGCTTGATGAAGTCGACCGCCTTGAGCGCCTGACGGTAGCGATGGTCTTCGATCGTGATCGCCTGGATCAGGCCCATGCCATCGTCGCCGAGCAGTGAGCCGACCTTGCGGAAATAGGTGTCGAGATACTGGTGGCCGATCGCCTCGATCATCTCGATCGAGACCAGGCGGTCGTAGCGGCCCTGCAGGTCGCGGTAGTCCGCCAGCAGCAGAGTCACACGGTCGGACAGCCCGGCGGCGTCGATGCGCGAGCGCGCGAGGTCGTGCTGTTCGCGCGAGATCGTCGTGGTGGTGACGTGACAGCCGTAATGCCTCGCGGCATGCAGCGCGAATCCACCCCAGCCGGTGCCGATCTCGACCACGCGATGCTGTGGCTGCAGGCCGAGCTTGGTGCAGATGCGATCAAGCTTGCGTGTCGAGGCGATCTCGAGCGACTCAGACTCGTCGACGAACAGCGCCGAGGAGTACATGAGATTTTCATCGAGGAACAGCGAGAAAAGGTCGTTGCCGAGATCGTAGTGCGCGGCGATGTTGCGACGGCTGCCGGAGCGCGTATTGCGCATGGCTCCGTGCCAGGCACGCATCGCCCAGGAGCCGAGTCGCGCGAGGCCGCCTTCCATGCGATCGAGGTGATCGCGGTTGCGCACGAGGATGCGGATCAGCGTGACCAGATCGTCGCAATCCCAGAGTCCGTCCATGTACGCCTCACCGGCACCGACGCTGCCGTTCAAGGTGACTTCGCGGAAGAACGCCGGATCGTGCACGCGGATCTGCGCATGCAGGGTTTGCGCCGCATCGGTTGCCGGGCTGCCGAGTACCGTGGTCGCCTCGCCTTCGCAGATCGACAGCTGGCAATCGCAAAGGCCGCGCAGGCTGTCGAGCAGACGTGTGCGCAGGATGCGGTCGATGCCGGTGACCGCGACCATCTGCGGGCGCGTGAGCGGTTGGTGTTCGGGCGGAGTGGCCAGCTCGGCACTGTTCATCGCGGCGCAACCTTCTTGTCGGGATGGGTGTGGACGGGATTGCCGCGCAGCCACAGGCGCAACGCCTGCCAGTGTATGGCACCGACGATGCGCGTCGTCATCAGCGGATAGCGCCAGAGCACGCGAGCGAGGCTGGCCGCACCGAGCGGTCGGCGTTCGAGCATCAAGGTGGCATCGAACTCACTGCCCGGCGCGCTGCCGCGGTTCAGGACATCCATGTGCACATGCAGGCTCTCGCCCGGCGGCGTGAATCGCCAGTCGTAGTCGTGCTGCATGGCCATGAACGGCGAAACATGCAGGCGCTTGTCGAAATGCCAGCGCCAGGCGCGGCCACGACGTTCACTGTCGATGACCGGCATGACGTAGGCATGGCGCTCCTTCCACGGCGTATTGGTCACCTCCGCGACGATCGCGTTGAGGGTGCTGCCGTCGGCGTCGTAGCAGTAGTAGAAACTGACCGGATTGAAGCTGTGACCGAAGGTGCGCAGGTGCGTGAGCAGGCGCACCGGTCCGAGCGGGCGCTGCCCGCACTCGCGCTCGACGGCATCGCGCACACATTCGTCGAGTGCACGCGCCGGATCGCCGAGGTAGTCGCTGCGACGAAACGATACCGCATTGCGCTTCTCGACCGACCACAACCAGCGACCGTCGAACACGCGATCGATCTCGCCAAGATCGAGATAGAGCATCGCGACGCGATACGAGAACGCGTAGGCATGCGGCGCATGGCGACGATGGCGCACGCGGCCTTCGTAGACCGCGCTGGCCAAAGCTGTTTCGATACCGTGTTGCGCGGCATTGCTCGCCTCGCTGGCGTCCGCGCCAGTGGCGGGTGAACGATGGGCGAAGGTGGCATCGCTCATGGGCCATCGACTCCGAGCGAGTGTGCGACGTCGACGGCACTGCGCAAACCGTCTTCGTGGAAGCCAAAGCCCCAGTAGGCGCCGGCGAACCAGGTGTTGGCGACGCCCTGGATTTCCGCCTTGCGCTTCTGTGCCGCCGCCGCTGCATGCGTCTGCAATGGATGCCGATAGCGCATCGTGCGCAACACGCGGGCAGGATCGATCGCCGCACTGCGGTTGAGGGTGACGATCAGCGGTTGCGCGCTGTCGATGGACTGCAGCGCATTCATCCAGTAGCTGACCGTGCAGTCGGCGCTCGGCTGCGCCGGCACGTGCGCATTCCACGCCGCCCAGGCGGAGCGCCTGCGCGGCAGCACGCGCGCGTCGGTATGCAGAACCACGTCATTGGTCTGGAACTCGAGATCGCCGAGGATCGCTCGCTCGCGCACGCTGGCATCGGCGAGCAGCGCGAGCGCATCGTCGGCATGGCAGGCGAGCACGACGTGATCGAATGATTCCTGCCCCGTGGCGCTGGTCACGGCGACCGCATGGCCCGTGCGCCGGATCGACTGCACGCCGGTGCCGACGCGTTCCTCGACCGACCAGCGCGCACGCATTGCGGCGATGTAGCGGCTCGATCCGCCGCGCACGACACGCCACTGCGGTCGCCCGCTGATCTGCAGCATGTGATGGTTGGCCATGAAGCGCACCAGTTGCACGGCCGGGAAGTCGAGGATGCGTGCCGACGGCGACGACCACAAGGCAGACGCCATCGGCACGAGGTGGTCATCGCGAAATGCCGCCGAGTAATTGCGCTCGGCGAGGTACTGGCCCAGCGTCGGCCCCGGCCCGGCCTGCTCGAGCAGCTTCGGCGCCTCGCGGTAGAAGCGGCGCAGGTCGGCGATCATGCCGAGGAAACGCGGGCTGAGAAGATTCGCTGGCTGGCAGAACAAACCGGCCAGCGTACCGGCGTTGTATTCGAGTCCGCTGCGCGCGTTGTGCACCGAGAAACTCATCGTCGTCGGTTGTGACTCGACCTCGAGGCTGGCCAGCAGGCGCGTCAGCAGCGGATAGTGGTCGCCATTGAACACGATGAAGCCGGTATCGACCGCAAGCGTCCTGCCGTCCATTTCGATGGCATGGGTGTGCGTGTGGCCGCCGATGCGCTGATCCGCTTCGAACAGCACGACTTCGTGCTGCTGGGACAGCAGCCACGCCGTACCGAGCCCGGCGATGCCCGAACCGACCACCGCAATGCGCATCAGGACGCGTCCGTGACCGGCCGCGACAGGTTGCGCGGCGCGGGTTTGAGATCCCACACCAGTCCAACCAGCGACATTGCCTTGAGAACGTACCAGGTCGCATCGACTTCCCACCAGCGGAATCCCTGCCGTGCCGAGCCCGGGAAGTGGTGGTGATTGTTGTGCCAGCCTTCGCCGAACGTGATCAGCGCGAGGATCCAGTTGTTGCGGCTGTCATCGCGCGTGGCGAAACGACGGCTGCCAAAGCGGTGCGCGAATGAATTGATTGTCACCGTGGCATGGAACAGCACCACGGTGGAAACGAAGAAGCCCCAGACCAGCAATTGCGGCCCGCTTGTGCCGAGCGCCGGGTAGGCCGATCCGAGCCAGCCGCCGAGCACGAACAAGGCGACCGCGAGCAGCACCGGCATGGCGATGTCGTAACGGTCCAGTACACGCAATTCGCCGAACCGGCGCAGGTCGGGAATCGCGTCCCAGTCGGTGCGGAACCCGCGGCGGGTCAGGAACCAGCCCATGTGGCTGTACCAGAAGCCGTGATGGCGCGGTGAGTGCGGGTCGAGTTCGGTATCGGTGTGGCGATGGTGGGTGCGGTGATGCGCCGCCCACCACAGTGGACCTCGCTGTACGCTGGTCGCGCCGATCGCGGCGAACACGAACTGCAGCGTCCGTGAGGTCTTGAACGCCTTGTGCGCGAAGTAGCGGTGGTAGAAACCGGTGATCGCGAACATGCGCAGCGCGTAGAGCGCGAGTGCGATGACCACGGCAGTGGTCGACACGCCGACCCAGATCACGCCGAGGCAAGCAACGTGCATGCCGACGAACGGCAAGACGCGCAACCAGTCGATGCGCTCTGCGCGCTCGTCGAGGGCGCCTTCGTTGGAGCTGTCAAACCAGCTGCGCAGGCTCGACAGCCCGCCCGACGTGCGGCGCTTGGGCGATGCCGACGGTAATGGAGTGGACATGGTCAGGACGGGTTCGCGGACATCAAGCCATAAAATACGGATCAGCAGCGCAGGTGGATGCGCGTGATCCACGTGAAGTGCCCGGTACGATTGCACGCGGAAGGTACGCCAACGGCGCGCCGTGTGCCAAGCGTCGTCGGCCGCCAGAACCCGTTGAACGCAGGATGACGCCGACTCTCGTCAGAGCATCGCGATCGCACCCTTGGCGATGATCGGGCCGGTGGCCACTCCCTGCGGTGCACCGCCCGGAGGCTCGAGCGTGATTGCGAGCAGCGCCTGCGGACCGAGACCGCCACGCATCGATTCGGGGATCGTGACGAGCAGCGGTTTGTCGCGATCGACGACGCCAAGTGACAACGCGGTCTGGCCTTCCGGAATCAGCCACAGCTCTGGAACGCGGCCATCGTCATGGCCCGGGATCACCGGTGTAACCGTCATCGTGCCGGTGTTCGCATCGATCGCGGCGACGTATCCGGGCGTGCCGTCATCGTGCGCCAGTGTCGATGCCATGATGCGCGGAGTCGGCAGTGCAACCGGTGGCGCAACCACGATCGGTGCGGGCGTCTCGATGACGGGCGGTCGACCGAGCAGGGCGATAGCGAGCGCGGCGGTGGCGGCGAAGCCGAAACCGGTCAATGCACGCCACAGCGAAAGGCTCGACCAGAAGCCCGGCTGGGCATCGGGCGTCGCCACAGGAGCGCGCGCAGCCGGCGCAAAATCGAGTGCGGAACGAATACGTTCCCAGACGTAGCCATTCACCGCCACGGCATCGATCTGGTCGATCAACGGCTCGAAGTGACGCTCCCAGCGCGCGACGTCGGCGGCCAGAGCCGCGTCGCTGGCGAGACGGACTTCGACCTCGCGACGTTCTGTCGCGCCGAGCACGCCGAGCACGTACTCGGCTGCCAGGTCGGCGTCTTCGGGGAGACCCGCTTGCGGATCGGTGGTGTTCATCGCTCGAGGCACGTCTTGAGTTTGATCAGGCCGCGACGAATCCAGCTTTTGACCGTTCCGAGCGGATTGCCGCTGCGCGCGGCCAGTTCCTCGTAGGTCGCACCTTCGAAGAACGCTGTACGGATGAGTGCACGTCGAGGCGCTTCGAGTTCAGCCAGGCAGCTGTCCAGGCGGTGCTTGTCTTCGGCATGCTCGGCGGCCAGATTGGCCGCTGGCGACGCCGCGGGGTCGTCCGTCTCCATCGGCAGATGCGTGCGCTCGCTCGCGTTCGAGCGCAGGCGGTCGATCGCCCTGTTGCGCGTCATCATCGCCAGCCACGTCATCGCACTTGCGCGCGCCGCATCGAACTGCGACGCCTTGCGCCAGATCGTCACATAGACTTCCTGCAGCACTTCTTCGGCCTCGGCGCGATTGCCGAGCACGCGCATGCAGATGCCGAACAGCTTCGACGACGTATCTCGGTACAGGCGCTCGAACGCGCCCTGGTCGCCGCCAGCAACGGCGCCGAGCAGGGTTCCAAGGCCATCCATCGTGGCCGCATTGTCAGAGGCATCCGCCATGCGCAAATCCCGGAGCAACATGATTCGAGGGCGCAATCCTACATAAGTAGAGGCGCGCTTTTCGACACCTTTCAATCGTTCGGGCGCACGAAGATCCACAACAGGATGGCCGCGGCGAGCAGAACGATCTCGAGTATTCCCGTTGCCAATGTAACAGATGAGACCGGCCACAGGCGCGACACGCTGATGATCCGGAACAGCAGGATCGGCGCGTACAGCGAGAGGGCGAAGACAAGCCCGAACCGATAGTTTCCGCTCAGCGCTGTCCACGCGAACAGGAAAGCGAAGCCGAACTGCATGCCGCCATAGATGACCGCGTACTCGGACTTTCCCGAGGACGACAGTTCGACGAATCCGATTGCCTTCGAGGTCTGCGCCGGCATCAGCGTGCACCACGCAGCCAGCGCCGCATACAGGACCGCATTTATCCATAGGTAGATGGCGATCATGCGCTGGGTTCTCCGTTGGCGTGGGGCGCCGATCGCCCTCGATGTTCATAGTGTGCCGTGTTCGGGTCAGAAACTGCAGCGGCCGTCGAGCGGCGCGCGTTCGGCACGCGCCAGCAGCTCCGGTGTCGACGGCTGCGGCGGCGTGGAGGGAAAGGCGATGCGCACGGTCAGGTTGCTGCCGGCACCGTCACGGATGTTGGCAACGCCACGGTACTCGCGCAGCGCACGTGTGCGGGCGTCGTAGGCGACGTCGATCGAAGGCAGCGCGAAGCCGTACCAGGCGCCGAGTTCGAGGCGAAACCGACGCGCGGGATCATTGCCGATGGTCTGGTCGCCGCGGTCACTGACGACGAAGGCGACCGTGTCGAGTCGGCTCGGCACGAGAAAATCCAGTTCTGTGCGCACGCCCGGTCCGATCGCGTCCCAGTTGGCGCGGATGAAGGCATCGACGCCGGCATCGATCACGGTGCGCTCGCCGAGCGTCATCGACGATTGTCGCTCGATCGCCGGCGTGCCGGATTGCACGAACACTTGCGCCTTGCCATCGGCCGCCAGACGCACGCCTTCGCGATAGTTGCTGCGCGCGTCCTCGAGCTCGAACAACGGAGTCTGGGGGCGGCCGTTGTCGTCCACGCGCTTGCGCGCAAAGGCTGTGCCGTCCGTGCACAGATAGAGCACGAGCCGTTGCCGCGCAACGTCCGCACCACTCAAGTAGTGCGATTCGCGATACAACTCGCGACCGCGATCGTCGAACGCGATGCCCTCGTAGTGCTCGATCAGCGTTGCGCCGGCGACGCCCGGGCCAAAGGCGATCAGCCCCCACAGCGCGACGTGACAGAAACGATTGGCCAAACAGGAACGCATCAGCAACTCCGCTGCAAAGTGGCTCGATTCGCGCGTCGGAAACACGCTGCGGTTTCGATGCGCAAGATACGCATTGCGAGCTTTCGCGGATGCAATGCGCACTGCGGCACAACGCGCATATGCACGATCCTTGCGCAATTGCCGGGAAGCGACTTCAGCCGAGACGCCGAATGGCGAACGAGAAGAGCATTTACGGGAAGCGGCGCAGCCGCGATGCCTTTGGCGATCGTGGCGAAGACATCATGTCTGCGCCATTTCGCACAAAGCCATGGAGACCAGCGCGATTCGCTTTCGTGGGAAGCGGCGCAGCCGCGATGCCTTTGGTGATCGTCACGAAAGGCTTCGAACGAAGCCCGATAGACCATGCACCACGTCACAGCTTCCGGGCACGCACGACTTGCGTTACCGTCCCGACATCACGATTGCCCGGTGCAGTGGAAAACATGCAGGCGCGTACCTCCCGCGGTCAGTTCACCTTGCCGCGCGACGCATTCGCGTCGGCGGACATCTTCGCGCGCGAACGCGAGCGCATCTTCCTGCGCTCCTGGCTGCTGGTCGGCCATGTCAGTGAACTTGCGCAATCCGGCAGCTACTTCCTGTTCGAACTCGATCGCGAAAGTGTGATCGTAGTGCGCGACGGCCGCGGCGAGGTGCGTGCGTTTCACAACCACTGCCGACATCGCGGCAGCCGCCTGTGCCAGAGCGTCAACGGAATGCTTGGCAGCGGCATCCAGTGTCCCTACCACGCATGGACCTACGGACTCGACGGCGCGTTGCGCTCGGTGCCGGCGATGGCGGAAGTCGCCGGATTCAATGTCGCTGACTACCCCCTGCATGGTGTCGCGCTCACGCTCTGGCAGGGCTTCGTGTTTCTCAATCTCGATCTGCAACCCGTTCCGTTCGCGCAGGCGCTGCCGGCGCTGGTCGACAAGTTCGCGCATCGACCCACCGCCGAAATGCGTTCGGTGCATCAGGCGATCTACGACGTTGAGGCGAACTGGAAGCTGTTCTTCCACAACTTCAGCGAGTGCTACCACTGTCCGACCGTGCATCCGCTGCTCAACCACCTCACGCCGTTCCGTGATTCGGAGAACGATCTCGAGGAAGGTGCCGTGCTCGGCGGCCCGATGCGCCTGAAGAACGCCGACGGCAGCATGAGCATCGGCGGCGCGCGCTGTGCCGAACCACCATCCGTGTTGACCGCCGAAGAGCGCTCGCGCGTCTACTACTACACGCTGTTCCCGAGCGCATTCATCTCGTTCCATCCGGACTATGTGCTTGTGCATCGCGCCCATGCGCTTGGCGTCGACCGCACGCGGATCGTCTGCGACTGGTACTTCCATCCCGACGCCATCGCGACGCCCGGATTCGATCCGCAACCGGCCATCGATTTCTGGGACCTGACCAACCGCCAGGATTGGGAACTCTGCGCCAACGCGCATCTCGGCGTGACCTCGCGCGCCTGGCAACCCGGTCCCTATGCCGACCTCGAAAGCCAGGCCGCCGCGTTCGACCGCGAGTACCTGCGCGTGATGGGATAAGCGCTTTCGCCGAGGGTGTGCTGTGGCAGGCGCAGGCTCCTGAGCCTGATCGTGTTTGCCTGATCCCTGTCGGTCACACGCTCGGCATCCGAGGAGCGTTATCGTCGCTGTAAGACTGGGTGCCCGATTTGCGCGAAGCTGGCATGATCGAGCGCGTCGTCGGGCGAAAGCACGGCATTTCACAGGAGGTGATCACATGCTTGCGCGTTTTCTTCTGGTGTGCGCAGTCGCATTCTTCGCCGCCGCATGGAACGGGCCGATCAACGCCCAGTCATTGATTGCTGCGCCGGTGGACGAGGCCGTTGCCGATGCACTGCGCGAAAATCTCACGATCGCCACACGGCGACTGGCCGACAACGATGTGGCGGCTGCTGATCGCGCGTTCGACAAGGTGATTGACTCGCCCGCCTTCGCCACTCTCGATGCAGACGTGCGCTATGCAGCTCTGTTGCGTGCCGGTATCGCCGCACTCGAACTCGGGGCCCATGCCAAAGCGCACGGCCTGGTCGTGCGCGCATGCCAGTTCGACGAAGTGGAGGGCATTGCCTGGCATTTGCGCGTGCAGGCGTCCTTTGCGCTGGATGATTACGTCGACAGTGGCCTCGGCCTCACGGTCATAGCGCTGCGTTGGCCTGAGACACTCGACCAGGTTCGCAACCGGGCGATTTTCGACGTACTGCGTCAACTCGAGAAAACCGGTCAACACCGCGACGAGCGTTTTGCTCTGTTGTCCGCGCTGTTCGCGGCGAACTGGACGATTGACGGGATGGAACCCAACGAGTTGTGGTTCGACTACGTGAGATACCTGCTGGAGAAGTCCGATTTCGCACACGCGACCGAAGTCGTCGCGCGCATCGATTCTCCGGAGATTGTCCTCGCGCTTCGCGTCGACAAGCGGTTCGACAGCCTTGGGCGCGCACGCAGCGGCAGTTTCGACGTGCCACGTGCGATGCAGCGGCAGCGCGCTCGATTGCAACAACTGCGCAAGGAGCATCCCGACAAGCTCAGCTACGTCGTCGACGACATGGTCATCGATCTGGATGATGGCAATGCCGAGCGAGCCCTGGCGACCGCAGACTCCGTGATCGCGCGCGTGTCGACTGCGCAGACGCCGGCCTATTCGGATGTCGAAGACCGATATAACTGGGTGCTCGACACGCGCTCGCGCGCACTGCAACGTCTCGGTCGCTGGGACGAGGCGGTGGCCCAACAGCGCAGAGCCGCGCGCCGTCCCGAAAGCGGCAGGATGAATGTGAGTCAGAGCCTCAACCTCGCGCGATTGTTGGCGCGACTGGACAGGGGCAGCGAGGCCGAAGAGGCGATGGAGGAAATCGGCAGCATGTCATCGTACGGGCGCGTGCAACTCGGCATGAACCGTCTTATCGCCGCGCACTCGCGTGGAGACAAGAAAGGGGTGAATTTGCAACTCGGCGTCATGTACGCCGATCGCCGCGACGCGATGACCACCTATCAGGCGGCGCTCGTGATCGCCGGGCGCATGGATGAGGCGGTCGAACTCCTTGTCGAGCGCCTGCGCAGTGAAGACTGGCGCAAGGGAGCATTGGCAGACATGCAGACCTATACCGAAATCGCGCATACGCCGCTCGACAAGGATCACATGACGCGCTGGCGCGAAATCCTCGCACGCGAGGATGTCCGAGAGACTTTGGACAAGGTGGGCCGCATCGAGCAAGTGCCGTTCGCAAATCCGCTGTTCTGAGTTGATGGCGTGGAACCGGCGTGTTCGAGTTGAGTCGCACGGCTCCAGCGGCATGACCCCAGCAACGAATGCGCCTATGCTTGCCGATGACGTGCGACGTCGCACGAATCGGGAACCCCGCCATGCGCCATATCGTGCTCGCCGTTGCCTTGATCTCCGTACTCGGTGCCTGCCAGAAGGCGGAAGCGCCGGCGACGTCGGTCGCGTCGGTGCCAACCGCCACCGCCCCGGCAACCAGCGCCAGCGCCGACGCGGCGTTCGCGGACCTGTCGAAACGCGCACTCGATGGCTGGTTGCAGCTGTCGCCGGTCAGCGCGACCCAGATTGGTGAGCACAAGTACGACAGTGAGCTCGACGATCTCGGCGCTGCGGGACGGCAGAAGAGCATCGACTACGCGCGCAAGACGTTGGCCGAGCTCGATGCAATCGACGCCGCCACGCTCTCGCGCGAGAACCAGGTCGATGCCGCGATCCTGCGCAACCAGCTCAAGTACGGCTTGTGGGATGCTGAGACCCTGCAAAGCTGGGCCAGCGATCCGCAGGTCTACAGCGGGCTCGCCGGCGGCGCGATCTACACGCTCATGGCGCGCGAGTTTGCGCCGTTGTCCGAGCGCATCCGCTCGGCCACCGCACGCATGGAGAAGTTGCCGGCGTTGTTCGCGCAGGCGCGCGCGAATCTCGATCCCGCGCGCGTACCGAAGGTGCATGCGGAGACGGTCGCCAAGCAGAATTCCGGCGTGCTCAGCATCGTCGAGATGTTCATCACGCCGAATCTGAAGGATCTGCCTGACGCCGATCGCGCGCGCGCGGAGAAGGCGATCGACGCACTCAAGGCGGCGGTCGCCGAGCATCAGCAATGGCTCGACGACACGCTGGTGCCGAATGCAACTGGCGACTTCCGCGTCGGACAGGCCGTATACGATCAGAAGCTGCAGTTCGCGTTGCTTTCGTCGTTGTCGCGTGCCGACATCAAGCAGCGCGCAGAGGCCGAACTGAAACGCGTGCGCGAGGACATGTACGGCATTGCGCGCAATGTGCTCGCAGGAAAATCCGATGCGCCGGCGATGCCTGATGCGCCGAGCGACACGGAGCAGCAGGCCGCGATCGAGGCGGCGCTCGAACTCGCCTACGCTGACAAGCCGGCCCGCGACAAGGTTGTCGAAGCGGCTGAAGCCGCACTCAAGACTGCAACCGACTTCGTGCGCGAAAAAGACCTCGTCACGCTTCCCGATTCGCCGGTCAAAATCATTCTGATGCCCGAGTTCCAGCGCGGTGTCGCGGTCGCCTATGCTGACTCACCCGGGCCACTCGACAAGGGCCTCGAGACGTTCTACGCCGTCTCGCCGATTCCCGACGAGTGGGACGACCGGCAGGTCGACTCGTTCCTGCGCGAATACAACTCGCGCATGATCCACCTGCTCAGCATCCACGAGGGCACGCCCGGCCACTATCTGGAAGGCTGGCACTCGGCCAGGTTCCCGTCGATCCTTCGCGCCGTGCTGCGCTCGGGCATGTTCGCAGAAGGCTGGGCCGTCTATACCGAAAAGATGATGGCCGACGCCGGCTACATGGACAACGACCCGCTGTTCCGGCTCGTGCAGATGAAGTTCTACCTGCGCGCGGTCGCCAACGCGATCCTCGACCAGGGCGTGCATGTCGACAACTGGACTCGCGAGCAGGCTATGGACCTCATGGTCCGCCAGACTTTCCAGCAGGAACGCGAAGCCGCCGGCAAATGGACCCGCGTGCAACTGACCTCGGCACAGCTGCCGACCTACTTCGTCGGTGTGCAGGAACACTTCGACCTGCGCAAGGTTGTCGAGGCGAAGCGGGGCAGTGCATTCAATCTCAAGGACTACCACGACCAGGTGCTGTCGTACGGCGCACCGCCGGTGAGATTCGTGCGCCAGTTGATGCTTGAAGAAGCGATCAGATAGAGCCGTCGATATCGACGTCCTCGCAGGCTGGGTTGGGGTGGCGAGCGAACCGGAACTGGCGGCGACGATTCGCATTCTGGCGACCTCTACCACGTTCGCCATGAAGATTCAGGAGCGCTGAGAGGCGGTTGAGCGGGTCATTGCCGAATTGAACATCAATCTTGCAGTGCAAAAGCGTGTTCGTGCGGGCATCACGCAAGAGCTGCCGATTATCGCGCGCGCTTGAGGACCTGCGAGCCTGACGGGCGGATGAGACAGCGGTTGCCAATGTGAAAGCTGCGCTGGTGCCGTTGGATTCGACCTAAGTGCAGGTTGTCGACAGCGCCGCACTTGAGCGGTTTCTGGGCAATGATGTTTTCGTGCAATTCCAGGCACCGGCAACCGGTGAATTGCAGATTGAACGAGGAATCGCTCAAGAAAAGGCCAGAAAAACGCTCAGAAAAGGTAATTGTCCACACGGATCGATGATCGACGCCGCATCGAGCGCTTGGGCGCAACTTGCTCACGCGGGCGGCGTAGTTTTCGGGTTGATCAAACGTCCCCCAGGCGCAAGCCCGCCTGAAGCCGTCGGAGCAGAGCGTAGCCGCGCTGTTGCGTAGATTGATCATGCCGTCCGCAAGCAGACCGGGTCGCCGTGGTCATCGAGACCGAGAAGCGGGGTCAGGTTTATCTAATTGCGCGCGGGCGCAATGCTCGTGCATCTGGCTGCTTGGCATGGCTGCATCACAGCGCGCACCGCCCGTTGTGGCGATACGGTGCCGGCTTGACCGGCGGTGCGGATCGAGGGCAATCGGGCAGGCTTGGGGTCGACGGATGTCGAGCGGCGGCGGCGCGCACTCGCCGTCCTGTCGGGGTTCTGCAATTCAGTTAAAGCCATCGCGGAATATGCGGTTCTCGTAGAGCACTTGTCCGCCATTGCCGACAACCACGGCAGCACCGCCGTCAAGCGTGATCGCATTGAGCGACTGTGACGTCGGCGAACAGTACGTGCCAGTCCACGTCAGACCGGCATTGAAGGTCTCGTAGATGCATCCGGAGAGCGCTGCGCCGTACCAGTGCGCGGCATCGCGCTGAGCGAGATCGATCAGATAGGCGGCGTCGGGCAGGGTGGCCAGCAACTCCCAGCTGGCGCCAGCATTGCTGGTCGCGTAGAGACGGGATGAGATGGTTGCGACCACGCCGCTCGCCGCATCGCGGAAACTCGCCGCCGTGATCTGTCCATGCGGGAATGAAAGCAATGTCCAGCTGGCGCCGCCGTCGTTGCTTCTGAGCACGCTGCCGATGCTGCCAAATTCGGTGGTGATTCCTCCGCTCGCATAGCCCACGGTCGCCGTCGGAAAATGCAGCTCATCGAAGAACACGCCGCTTTCCCCGGCGAACCCGACTTGCCATGTGCTGCCGGAATCGGCGCTGTAGGTCAGTGATCCGCCTTGAATCGCCACGCGACGTGCACCATCGAAATGTACGTCGGCCACGCCGGTACCCGCTGGCGTGGCGATGGTCGACCAGCTGGCGCCGCCGTTGACGCTTCGATAGAGCCCTTCGCGTGCGACGTACAGCTCGGTCGCCGACCGGGCATGGGCGAAAACCAGCGATTGCTGAAGACCGGTCGCAAACACCGACCATGTCAATCCGCCGTCGGCGGTGGTCATCGCACCGCTGAATGCGCAGGATGCGAGTCCGTTGCGCTGGCTGGAGAAATCAACATCGGTTGCATCGCATCCGCTTGTGCCCTGGGCAACAATCCAGTCTGGCGCAGACAGTGACAACGCCACCGCAATGGCAGCGGAAGGAATCAACAGCATTCGAGGCTACTCCCCGGTCGCCCATGCGACCGCATGGAGAACAAGACGGCCGAAGGAACCAGAACGTTGCGCGCAAGCCGGCGCGGGCAATCTCATCGCGTTTTTCATTGCGTCTGCGCCGGTCACTGCGGCGCTGTTGCAGACCAATCGCCTGTTCGATCCGGAAATTTCCTGGCTAGCGTTTCGGTTTTTTTCTGAACTCCCACGAGTCATCGACGACGCGCTGGCGCTCGACGGTTCGACGATGAAAAAAAAGCTGACCAGCGAGCTGCGGGTATCGGTTGCGATCAGGTGTGTTCGCAGTTCTGCCGGGCGATGACGCCGGCCACTACGACGCAAGTTCTTCGCCGAGGATGACAGCACAGGTTGCGAGCTGCTGCGACTTTGAACCCATCACGCTGTGGGAAACGCGCTCTCGTCGACGAATACCGCGGGCACTTCCCACGGATGATGTGCCCATACCCCGTCGACGATGACGCGACGAAGGCGATCGGCATCGCGCGCGATCGAGAACTCGAGACGTACGCTCGGCGCGGACGTCAATTGACCCGCCACGCCGAGCGTTGGTGTCGCCGTTGTTCCCGGCCGGAACTGCTCGAGGCCGGGTGCCGAGATCCACAGGACGTCTCGATACGCACCGATTGCGAGATCGTCCACCGACAGGATGCCGGCCTTCAGTGCTTCGAGGTGCTGTGGAGGAACGAACACGGTGATGCGGTAAACCGGTATCAGCTGCATGGCGTTCGATGGTTCCGATGGCGGCAAGATCGGCACGATGGAAACGGTATATCGAAGCGAAATGGCGCGCACCACCCCGCCTGCACGGAATGGTCGCATGACCGCAGGTATGATGGCGGAGGCATCCTGAAAAAGTCAGCGAGTCATGGCAAAGTCGAATCCCCTGCAGGAGCAGTTGCTCAAGGCCGGACTGGTCAAGAAATCGCGTGCTGCCGAAGTGGCGCGTGAGCAGGTCAAGGCACGCCATGCCAGGGCGACGGTGGAACTGAGCGAAGCCCAATTGGCGGCAGAACAGACGCGCATCGAAAAAGCCGAGCGCGATCGCGCGATCGAGCTTGAGCGCAAGGCGAAGACGCGCAGCGCTGAACTCGCCGCACAGGCGCGGCAGATCATCGAAGACAAGCGCGAGCCGCCGGTTGGAGAGGTCGATTATCGCTTCACCGCCGACGGCGCGATCCGCAGCGTGCTGGTCAACGAAGACCAGCGCAAACGGCTCGCTTCCGGCGGACTGGTGATCGCACGTCATGGCAACCGCTACGCGTTGTTGCCGCGCATCGCCGGCGACAAGGTGCGCGAACGCGACGCCGCGCTGATCGTGCTCGACCACCGGCAGGGAGCTGGCGCCGATGCAGCCGACGCGCTCTCGGACGACGCCGCGTACTACGCACAGTTCAAGGTGCCTGACGATCTGTCCTGGTGACGCTGTAACTAAACGCTGGCACGCAATCCGGATTTCAGATGCGGCAGACATCCCACGACCAGCGGGTTTCGGACCGTGCCTCTGGCGTGGCATCGGTGCGTCGCTGAACCTTCGTGAATTGTTCGGCATTCGTTCGGGACTGGGTGGCGGCTGCTGCGGATACTGGCGGGGCAAATCCACCCCCTGTCCGCCAAAGGATGTCGCCATGTTTCGTTTGCTGATCGCTGCCACTCTTTTTCTTGCCTGCCTGTCGGCTTCCGCCGCGCCTTCGCCACGCTATCTGTACGTGGCCGGTGAAGGCGATGGCATCGCCAATGGCGTTGCCCTGATCGATGCGGTTGCCACTACCGCCGAATCGCCGGGCGAACCGTGGTTGATCCAGCTCGGCCCGGGGTTCTTCAATGTGTCGCCGAAGACGCTTGAACTGCCGCCCGAGGTGAACCTGATCGGTGCGGGAAGACGCGCAACGATCATCCGCTTGAACGTCACCAACGCCGACCATCGGCCGACACTGAGGCTGAGCAATCGCAACGAGATTTCGCGACTCGAGGTGGTCGGTGTGTGTTTCGGTATGGCCCAGTACTGCACGGCCATCGAAGTGGCAGAAGCAGCCACGTCCGTTCGACTCAATGATGTCAGCGTGTTCGCTTCCGGTGGTCCGGTCAGCAATGTTGGCGTGGCCGCTTACGGGCCGCTCACGATCGACGACAGTATCGTCTACGCGCAGACAGGCAAGCGAGCTGTAGCGCTGGAGCTTCAGGCAGCCGGATGGTTGCAGGTCAACGGTTCTGAATTGTGGGCAGCCTCGGCGTCGCATTCGTGCGAGGTGATCGGCGGCCGCAGCACCGCCGTTACGTCGAGCGAGATTCGCTACAGCACGCTGATTCCGCGTTGCTTTGCGGGCGCCGACGACTTCTGGCATCGCGCGACGACATCATCGTCGACGGTACTTCGATTCAGCAGCATTTCGCGTGGTCTGCGCAGTGGCCCTGTGGCGTGCACGGCAACCGATCATTCAAGCGGTTTCCTGCCGAATGGATGTCCGAACTGAGGGATGCGGCGAAACCGGCAGGCGGAGCAGACACCGATCGCGCCGAGGCGACAGACGTTCAGTCTGTCGCTGCGCGTCTGCAGCCCGGCAGGCAACGCGTGTCGTCCCCCGTCAAGCAGGCAAACGCGCAACGCGCCTACAACTAGCCATGCTCGGGTGCTCGTCGCTGATTGCACAGACGCGTCAATGCGCGCGACTGTGCTGCCCCGGTGGCGAAACAATCCAATCGCGCGCGGCGCAATCTGCCCTGCGCGAGACGCCGGGGTAGCTTTCCGCGGTCATCCGCGCGGCATTAACTGTCTGGTGTGCCGAACGCTCGCTGGATGCAGCCGACGCCGCCTGCTGAGTCCTGCAGGCGTGCGCGCCATCTGCGTGGGGGCCGCGCGCGCGCGGAAACGCGCGATACTGTGACAGGTCCCGCAACGGAGCTTCACATGTCGATACTGATCCTTGGGCTGCTGGTGTTTCTCGTTGTGCATTCCACCCGCGTTTTCAGCGACGGCTGGCGCACGCGCACGATTGCCCGGGTCGGGGCAAACGGATGGAAGGGCATCTATTCCATTGCGTCGATTGTCGGCTTCGTGCTGCTCGTGTGGGGGTTCGGTCTGGCACGCGAGCAACCGACGTTGCTGTACGCGCCACCGATGGCACTCAAGCATGTCAACGCGCTGTTCACGCTGATCGCGTTCGTCCTGCTCGCCGCGGCCTACGTGCCGCGCAATCATCTCAAGGCCGCGATCGGTCATCCGATGGTGGTCGGCGTAAAGGTGTGGTCGTTCGGCCATCTGCTCGCAGCCGGCTGGTTGCACGATGTGGTGCTGTTCGGAGCGTTCTTCGTCTGGTCGGTGGTGTTGTTCGCCGCCTCACGTCGCCGCGACCGGCGCAATGGCACGACGTATCCGTCCGGCACCCTGCTCGGAACGCTTGGGTCGGTTGTGATCGGCGTGGCGGCGTGGGCGCTTTTTGCGTTCTGGCTCCATCTGCGCTGGATCGGAGTCAGCCCGTTCGGTTGATTTCCGCAACGGCATCGCGCCTGATGGCGTCTTCAATGACGGCAAGCGCTTGCGCGCGAAAATCGAACAGGCGGGGTTCGCGAAAGGCATCGCGCGTGGTGACGCTTCCCACTACGGCACGAGCATTCTCGCGAGAACCGGAACGTTCACATCGAGACCGAAACATTGGGTCAGCGACTTCAGTCGCGACGCCTCTCCGCACGACGCCTGAAAAGCCATGCGCCTGATGGCATCCACGACGAACCGTCGCGGACCCGCCATCACGAACGGCGGATCGGTCAGGCCGCGCGCGAAGCGCGCTTGCGATCATTCTCGGTCAGGTGCTTCTTGCGCAGGCGGATCGCCTTCGGCGTGACTTCAACGAGTTCGTCGTCCTCGATGAACTCGAGCGCCTGCTCGAGCGACATCCTGATCGGCGGCGTCAGTTGCACGACGTCGTCCTTGCCGGCGGCGCGCACGTTGGTCATCTGCTTGGCGCGCAGCGCGTTGACGGTCAGATCGTTGTCCTTGGAATGGATTCCGACCAGCTGGCCTTCGTAGATGTTGTCACCTTCGGCCACCAGCAAGCGGCCGCGCTCCTGCAGGCTGACCAGCGAGTAGGCCGGCGAGGGCCCGGTGCCGTTCGAGATCATCACGCCGTTCTGGCGCTTGGCGATCGCGCCTTCGCCGCGTGGGCCGTAGTGGTCGAACACATGGAACAACAGGCCGGTGCCGGCAGTGACGGTACGGAATTCGGTCTGGAAACCGATCAGGCCGCGCGCCGGAATGATGTAGTCGAGACGCACGCGTCCCTTGCCATCGGGTTCCATGCTGGCGAGCTGGCCGCGGCGCATGCCGAGGCGCTCCATCACGCCGCCCTGATACTGCTCTTCCATGTCGACGACCAGCTGTTCGAACGGCTCGGACATGACGCCATCGATTTCCTTGATGATCACTTCCGGACGCGATACGGCGAGCTCGTAGCCTTCGCGGCGCATCGTCTCGATCAAGACCGAAAGATGCAGCTCGCCACGACCCGACACCTTGAACTTGTCCGGGTCGGAGGTCTCCTCGCACTTCATCGCCACGTTGTGCAGCGTCTCGCGCATGAGCCGTTCGCGGATCTGGCGACTGGTCAGGAACTTGCCGCCACTGTGTTCCTTGGTGCCGGCGAACGGCGAGTTGTTGACCTGGAAGGTCATGCTGATGGTCGGCTCGTCAACGTGCAGCACGGGCAGCTGTTCGGGCGTGTCGGGTGCGCAGATCGTGTCGGAGATGCTCAGGCCCTCGATGCCGTTGATGGCGATGATGTCGCCCGCTTCGGCTTCAGCCACTTCGCGCCGCTCGAGTCCCATGAAGCCGAGCACCTGCAGCACCTTGGCATTGCGCTTCTTGCCTTCGCGATCGACCACCGCAACCTGCATGTTGGTACGCACCTTGCCACGCTGGATGCGGCCGATGCCGATCAGGCCGACATAGTTGCTGTAGTCGAGCTGGCTGATGCGCATCTGGAACGGACCGTCAGGATCGACCTGCGGCGGCGACACGTGCTTCATGATCGCCTCGTACAGCGGCGTCATGTCGCCCGAACGCACGTCCGGTTCGAGGCCGGCATAGCCGTGCAGCGCGGATGCATAGACGACCGGGAAGTCGAGCTGCTCTTCGGTCGCGCCAAGTCGATCGAACAGATCGAATGTCGCGTTGAGCACCCAGTCCGGTCGCGCGCCGGGGCGGTCGACCTTGTTGATGACGACGATTGGCTTGAAGCCCATCTGGAACGCTTTCTGCGTGACGAAGCGCGTCTGCGGCATCGGCCCGTCCATCGCATCGACGAGGATCAGCACCGTGTCGACCATCGACAGCACGCGTTCGACTTCGCCGCCGAAGTCGGCATGGCCCGGCGTGTCGACGATGTTGATGCGGTTCTCGCGCCACGTGATCGCGGTGTTCTTGGAAAGGATCGTGATGCCACGTTCCTTTTCCTGATCGTTGGAATCCATCACGCGTTCGGCCAGCACGGTACGTTCGTTGAACGTGCCGGATTGCTTGAGCAGGCAGTCGACGAGCGTGGTCTTGCCGTGATCGACGTGCGCGACGATGGCGATATTGCGGAGATTTTCGAGGGACATGCGTAGCACCGGGCGACCCGAGGAGGGCGGCTCTCAAAAAGGGAACGGAGGCCGCGAACGCACGGCAGCCGGGAATTATGCCCGGATTTTTGTTGCAGTGCTGCAAAACGGCCAAACCGGCTGCTGCGCGCGCCGGCCAGATGCGCCGTACCCGTCAGGTGGAGAGTGCGCTCAGGTTGCGTGACAGTCCGGAAATCGGCGTCGCGCGGGACTTGCGCGCAGTGCCGGAAGCGCCGCTGATGAGGTCCTGCGCGATCTGCCGCGCGAGCGTGCGGATCTCGGCATAGGCGGCGCATTCCCATACGCTGCCGCGCAGCAAGGCGCCGATCAGGTACAGGCCCGTCGTGGTC
Source organism: Lysobacterales bacterium (assembly GCA_038259445.1). Lineage (GTDB taxonomy): Bacteria > Pseudomonadota > Gammaproteobacteria > Xanthomonadales > Rhodanobacteraceae > Dokdonella. Next base: position 36,321 of record JBBSOU010000019.1, read on the forward strand.
TTGCCGTTCTCGTCGCAAAGCCTGCCGATGCTGTCGGCGTGCAAGCCGAGGCCGACGGTGTCCGGATGGGCGAGGTGATCGGCGACCAGTTGCGCGATCAATGGATCGACCGTTGTCGTTGCGTCCAGCCGCAGGCCGGTGGCCTGGATGACGAGGTCGACATCGAGTTCAACCTGTGTATCGCCGCCACGCTCGCGCAGACGCACATGCAGCGGCAGGTCGCCATCGACATGCGCAACATGCGCGGCAAACACTTCCAGTCGACCACTGTCGCGCAACTGCTGGATGACCGCTGCGGATTGCGGCGGCAGCCGATGGCGCAGTGGCTCCCAGATCGCGCGCAGGTGTCGCAGGAAGCGCTTGCGCTCCGCAGGGGACAGCGCCAGCCAGAGTTTCGTCGTCGACGGGCGCAGTCCGTCGACCAGCGCGCGCCACTCGACACCATCATCCGCTGCGGCTTCGTGCAGCAGGTGCGACCAGCGGCGCGCGCTCGGCGTGGCCAGCATCGCGTCTATCAGCTCGTCCTGGTACTCGTACGGTTGCGCCGGCACACGCAGATGTGCGCTTGGCAGGCGACCATGGCGCGACACCGCCGTTATGTGCGACTCGGGCCATTGCGCTGCGCAGTGCAGGATCGCATCCACCGCCGACAGACCGGTGCCAATGACGAGCACGCGTGACGGTGGTAGTGCCCGCGGACACGAGCGCCATGGGTCGATGCAGTAGTTGCCGCTGTCGAGCGCTTGCGCGCTGACTTCGGCGAGTGCGCAAGCCGGCAATGCCCCGGGTGCGAGCACGACGCGATCGGAGGCTCGCTTCGAGCCGTCGTCGAGTTCGATCGCGTAGGCGCCTGATTCGTTCGCGCGCACGGCGACGGCAACGCGCTCGATGATTTCGATGCCGTGACCACGTTGGCGCGCCTTTTCGATCAGTTCCGCGACCGTCACCTCGAGGAAATCGCCGAACCACGATCGCGGCAGGAAATCCGAGGCTTTTGCATTTGACGAACGCGCCGCAGCTTGGCGAAAGAACGCGCCGGCATCATCGGAGAATATTCCCATGCCAGCGGCGCGCACGTTGAGGATGTGATAGTCCTCCTCGGTCGCATACGCCACGCCGCGACCACGTGCAGACGGGCCGCAGATCCAGAGTATCGACAACGCCTCGCCACCTTGCTGGCGCAGCAGTTCGCCGACCGTCACGGCTGCCGCGGCACCGCCACCGATGATTGCAACGTGTTCCATGGTGCCCCCGATGCAGCAGCGCGGCGTCGACCCTCACGACCATCGCGCCGCGTGTTTCAGATCAGCACGGCATCCACACCCACGTGTTGCCGCGTCGCCGTAAAGCGCCCGAGTGTATGCGTATGGAAGGCCGAATATCCATCGAGGACGCCTCCGTACACATGCAGCGAAAGCGCCGGCTGCTGTGCCGACAGGTTGCGGCACGAATGCACGTAACCGGGGCCTGCAAACACAGTGGCGTCGCCGATACCGAGGATCAGCGTGCGCTGGTGATCGAGCGTCGATTCCGCCTTGGTGCCCGCGTCAGTGCTGAACTCTTCGATGGCGATGGCGCCGTCGATCACCAGTTCGATGCCCCACAGGCCATCGTGGTCGTGCAGCGGCGTGCGATGGCCTGGCGGCCAGGCGATCAGCAGGGCGCTGTAGCGGTTGTCGGCAGCGCTCGCGAGCAAATGGCGGCGATACGACTTCGGTACATGGGCGATGTCGAGCGTGGCGGCGTTCGGACAATCGGCCAACCAGGCGATCGCGGTCAGGCGATCGCGGAGTTGCTCGATATCGAAGGTGTCGGGTTGCTCGGGAAGTTCGCCGATGCGCAACCGCACGGCGTCGATCCAGTCTTGCGAGATCAGGGTCTGAGCGTTGGTCACTGCGTTCCCCTGAATGCGTTTCACCGTCCGCATCAGAGCATGCATCGCGTTAGAAACTTGCTAAGCCGCACGGGTGTGTCGGCGTGGCGCAGATAACCTCGTGCTGTGAGTGCATGACGCAACGGAATGAGCATGCCCTGCAGCCTGGCGTCGGCGCATCGGAGCGCGGGCGAATGCCAGCGCGGTTCCCCGAGCGCACCGAAATGGGCTAGGCTGCGCGGTCCTTTTTCCGTGAGGTTTACCATGAACGCACCTGCCGGCCTGACCGCCGTATTCGCCACTTCGCGCGGCACGATCCGCGTCAACCTGTTCGCCGACAAGGCACCGATCACGGTCGCCAACTTCGCCAATCTGGTCAGGCGCGGCTACTACAACGGCCTCACGTTCCATCGCGTCATTCCTGATTTCATGATCCAGGGCGGCTGCCCGACCGGCACGGGCACCGGCGGCCCCGGCTACAAGTTCGAAGACGAGATCGTGCCGTCCCTCAAGCACAACATGCCCGGCGTGCTGTCGATGGCGAATGCCGGTCCCGGCACCAATGGCAGCCAGTTTTTCATCACCCACGGTCCGACGCCATGGCTGGACGGCAAGCACACCGTATTCGGCATCGTTGATGGCCCCGCCGACCAGAAAGTCGTCGACGCAATCCGCGGCAGCGACACCATCGATTCGATCACGATCGAAGGCGACACCGCCGAGGTGTTCGAGAAAGCCGCGCCGCAGCTGGAAAAGTGGAACGCGATTCTTGATCGCGCCTAGAGCGCGCTTCGGAGTCTGATCGCACGATCGACGTTGCGCGGATGCCGTTGCCCTCTCCCGCCGGTAGAAGGTGCCCCGAAAGGGGCGGGTGAGGGTTCGGGATCGCGGGATTTCGATTCCTGGCGCGAACATTGAACGAACGCATGGACATGTCGCACGATCGTGCGAAGCCTGCGCAAGAATCACTCCCACGTTCCAACCGCACGCTCACCCGCCTGATGTGCCGCTCCTGCGGCACACCCTTCGGGCCGGCTTCGCCGTTCGCTGCGGCATCCTGCCATCGCAGTCGGCGCCCGCTCCCGGAGGGAGAGGGGAGATGCGCGATCTTGCGAAGCTTGCGCAAGAGTCAGAATTGCCGCCTCTGGTCCCTCTCCCGCCGGGAGAGGGAAACTGCGCCTGCGATCCCGCCCAAGTCCTCAGCTCAACGCCTGCGCGTGATGAGGCTGTAGAGGATCAGCAGGATGATCGCGCCGACCACCGAGGCGATGAAGCCTGCCGTCTGGCCGACCGTGTACCAGCCGAGCGCCTGGCCGAGATAGGTCGCGGTGAATGAACCG
>JBBSOU010000020.1:0-38399 GCA_038259445.1 Lysobacterales bacterium
CCTCAAGAGCGAACACACCGAAGGACGATTCGTCGCTTTCATCAATCGCCGCTTCGAATGGTTGCACGACGGCTACCAGCGCAAGCTGCATGGCACGCTCGACACCTGGATTGTGCCGGTGGTGATGGGCTTCCTGCTGCTCGGCGGTACCCTCTACCTGTTCGCCAATTCGCAATCCGAACTGGCACCGCAGGAAGACCAGGGCTTCATCCTCGGCATTGCCAGCGGCGCACCGAACGCGTCGCCGGCGCAGGTCAACGAATACATGAAACAGATGCAGGAGGTCGCCGCCGCGATTCCCGAGGTCAAGCAGACCTTCCAGCTGAGCGGCATCGCCGGCCCGAACTCGGTGCTGACCGGCGTCATGCTGCAGGACTGGGGTGACCGCGATCGCAATGCCACCGACGTGCAGAATGAACTGCTGCAGAAGTGGGGTGCGATGGCCGCGACCAGCGCATTCGCGTTCCAGCCACCGTCGCTGCCCGGAGCGCAGGGCCAGCCGGTCGAAGTGGTCATGCTGACCACCGAGCCGTTCGAGAACCTCTACGGCGTCGCCCAGGAAGTGCTCGCCAAACTGCAGGCTAGTGGCAAGTTCTGGTTCGTCGACATGAACCTCAAGATCGACAAGCCACAGAGTACGGTCGAGGTCGATCGCGACATGGTCGCCGCACTTGGCCTGACTCAGCAGGATGTCGGCGCCTCGCTCGGTGCGGCGCTCGGTGGCGGCTACGTCAACTATTTCTCGATTGCCGGCCGCTCCTATCGCGTCATTCCGCAGGTGCTGCAGAAGGATCGCCTCAACCCGGACCAGGTGCTCGACTATTACATCCGCGCCGGCGACGGTTCGCTGATCCAGGCATCGACCGTGGCCAGTATCGAGAACTCGGTCGTGCCGCAGTCATTGACGCGCTTCCAGCAGCTCAACGCTGTCACCTTCAACGGCGTGCCGAGCGTGACCCAGGGCGAAGGCATCGCCGAAGTGGTCAATGCGATCCGCGAAATCGCGCCGGCCAGCTATCAGGTCGACTACGCCGGGCAGGCCCGCCAGTACATCAACGAGACCGGCGGTTTCCTGGTCACGCTGCTGTTCGCGGTGATCATCGTCTACCTTGCGCTCGCCGCGCAGTTCAACAGCCTGCGCGATCCGATCGTGATCCTGTTCTCGGTGCCGATGGCGCTGTTCGGCGCAATGATCTTCATCAACATCATTCCGGGACTGGTCGGCCTGCAGGTAATTTCGTCGAGCTGGGCCACCTCGCTCAATATCTACACGCAGGTCGGCCTGGTCACGCTGATGGGCCTGATTTCCAAGCACGGTATCCTGATCGTCGAGTTCGCCAATGAACTGCAGCGTGCCGGCAAGAGCAAGCGTGAGGCGATCGTCCAGGCGTCGGCGACGCGCCTGCGGCCGATCCTCATGACCACCGCGGCGATGGTGCTCGGCGTCATGCCGCTGGTGATCGCCAGCGGCGCCGGTGCGGCCGGTCGCTACAACATGGGTCTGGTGATCACCACCGGCCTGACCATCGGTACCTTGTTCACGCTGTTCGTGGTGCCGGCCTTCTACATGCTGCTGGCCGAAGACCACAGCAAGGAAGCGCGTGAAGCGGATGAGTCGATCGATCATGAAGCGCACCCGGCACACGGTTAAGCACCTGACCGGTGACGCGCCGACGGCGTTGACGGTTCGAGTGTCGTGCGCATGAATACCGCGCACGATTCCACGCTCGGCAAAGCGGTGAGCGGCAGCGCGAGCTATGACCCGGGCCTGTTGTTCGCCATCGCGCGCGCGCCGAAACGTGCCGAACTCGGCATCGGCGCGGCGCTGCCGTTCGCCGGCGTCGATGTCTGGAATGCCTACGAGATGTCGTGGCTCGATGCGCGCGGCAAGCCGCAGGTCGCGCTCGGCGAGCTGCGCGTGGCTGCCCATTCGCCGAACCTGATCGAATCGAAATCGCTCAAGCTCTACCTCAACAGCCTCAACGAGACACGTTTCGACAATGCCGAGGCTGTGCGCGCGTGCGTGCTTCGCGATCTGTCGGCGTGTGCCGGCGCGCCGGTGGCGGTCGCGCTGCGCACCCTTGGCAATGCGGCGCACGGCATGATCGCGCCGTTGCCCGGCGAATCGCTCGACGGTGCCGACATCGATGTCGACCACTTCGGTCCGCCGCATGTCCAATATCTGCGCAGCGAGGCGGACGCCGCGATCGTCGAGCAGACGCTCGTCTCCGATCTGCTCAAGACCAATTGCCCGGTGACCGGTCAGCCCGATTGGGCCAGTGTGCAGATTGCCTATCGCGGTCGACCGATCGATCACGTCGGACTGCTTCGCTATCTTGTGTCGTTTCGTCGTCACGACGACTTCCACGAGCAGTGCGTCGAACGCATCTTCGTCGACATCCTGCATCACTGTGCGCCGGAACGACTCAGCGTCAACGCCCGCTACACCCGGCGCGGCGGACTCGACATCAATCCGTGGCGCAGCACCGAGGCCACCGCCGTGGTTCCCAATCAGCGGGTAGCGCGGCAGTAGCGGCAGGCGGCACGGCGTGAACCGAACGTAACCATCGGCGACGCTTGCCTGAACAAAAAATGGTTTCTTAACGCGGCTCCGGTGTACCGTGGCGACCCTCGAACAGCAGGAGCCTCGCGTCATGGCCAATATTCCCGGCAAACCGGACTTTTCCAACGTCAACAGCGGCGTCACGACGACCGCGCCGGACGCACCTGCCAAGCCCGATTTCAGCAACGTGCAGAGCGACGTCCATTCGACCGCGCCGGTCGTGCAGGACGACACCGTGCAGACCTACACCGTCGCCAGCGGCGACAGCCTGTCGAAGATCGCCAAGCACTTCTATGGCAACGCCAACGACTGGCGCCGGATTTTCGAAGCCAACGGCGACCAGCTCAGCAATCCTGACCTGATCAAGCCCGGTCAGGTACTCAAGATTCCCGCCAAAGCCTGATCACTGGAGAACATCGATGAACCGCAAACACACCACTCCCCTTCTGCTCGCCATCGTCGCCGCCCTCGCGCTTGCCGCCTGTGGCAAGAAGGAAGAAACCCCGGCACCGGTCGTTGCGCCGGCACCTGCTCCGGCTCCCGCACCGATGGTGACCACGCCGCCGCCGGCTCCGGCCGGAGTCAGCGTCACCTCGGTGACACTCGGCAACGCGATGAACGCCGACCAGACCGTCAACATGACGGCCAAGGCCTTCACGCCGAAGGACACGATCTACGCCGCTGTCGCCACCACCGGCGCCGCGCCGAATGCGGCACTGGTCGCACGCTGGACCTTCGGTGCCGACGGCCAGCTTGTCGACGAAAGCAGCCAGTCGATTGCGCCGACCGGCCCGGCCGTGACCACGTTCCAGATCGCCAAGCCGGACGGTTTCCCGGTTGGCGAGTACAAGGTTGACGTGACGCTCGACGGCAATCCGGTCGCCAGCCAGAACTTCCAGGTGCGGTAACGCCCATCGGGATGGTTGATACCAGGGGCGCGGAGTGATCCGCGCCCTTTTTTTTCGCGCGCAGGTAGGTGACGCCCGCGCAGGAACTGCGCGATCGATCCGGGCCACGGTGGCGCCGGCCACGACAGACGCGTTGAATGTTGCAGACGCGGCGATCAGCCCGGCGTTCGAGAGGGCGCTCACCGCCTTTGCCTGCAACGCGCCGAACCGCGACAATGCACGGCCCGCGCCCGTAACTCGCCGCGCCATTTCCTTCCGGAGACTCCCATGACCGATTCGAACAGCGCGCAGTCCGGCGCGAAGATCACCATCGCCAACGGCAAGTTGACCGTGCCCGATCATCCGGTCATCCCGTTCATCGAGGGCGACGGCACCGGTCCGGACATCTGGGCGGCATCAGTGCGCGTGTTCGATGCGGTCGTCGAGAAGACCTACGGCGGCAAGCGCAGGATCCACTGGCTCGAAGTGCTGGCCGGCGAAAAGGCCTTCAACGAAACCGGCAACTGGCTGCCCGACGCGACCGTCGATGCCTGCCGCGACTACCTCGTGTCGATCAAGGGACCGCTGACCACGCCGGTTGGCGGTGGCATCCGCTCGCTCAATGTCGCGCTGCGCCAGATGCTTGACCTGTACGCGTGCGTGCGCCCGGTGCGCTGGTTCAAGGGCGTGCCGTCGCCGGTCAAGGATCCGTCCAAGGTCGAGATGACGATCTACCGCGAGAACACCGAAGACATCTACGCCGGCATCGAATTCCAGGAAGGCAGCGAGGATGCAAAGAAGTTCGCCGCACTGGTCAAGGAGCACTTCCCGGATCGCTACAAGAAGATCCGCTTTCCCGAGAGTTCCGGTTTCGGCATCAAGCCGGTGTCGCGCGAAGGCACCGAGCGGCTCGTGCGCGCAGCGATTGAATACGCGATCGACAACGACAGCGAATCGGTCACCCTTGTGCACAAGGGCAACATCATGAAGTACACCGAGGGTGGCTTCCGTGACTGGGGCTATGCACTCGCGCAGCGCGAATACGCTGCGGTCGAGATCGACGGCGGTCCGTGGTGTTCGTTCAAGAATCCGAAGACCGGCAAGTCGATCATCGTCAAGGACGCGATCGCCGATGCGTTCCTGCAGCAGATCCTGCTGCGTCCGGCCGAATACGATGTCGTCGCCACGCTCAACCTCAACGGCGACTACCTCAGCGATGCGCTCGCCGCACAGGTCGGCGGCATCGGCATCGCGCCGGGCGGCAACATCAACTACGTCACCGGCCACGCCGTGTTCGAAGCGACCCACGGCACCGCGCCGAAGTACGCCGGCCTCGACAAGGTCAATCCGGGCTCGGTGATCCTGTCCGGCGAAATGATGCTGCGTTACATGGGCTGGCATGAAGCCGCCGATGCAATCATCGCGGCGATGGACAAGGCGATCGGCGCCAAGTTCGTCACCTACGATTTCGCGCGTCTGATGGAAGGCTCGACCGAGGTGAAGTGCTCGGAGTTCGCCGACCGCATGATCGCGGCGATGTAAGCGGCGCGTATCGCACTGCGGGGCTACAGAAATGGGGACGCTGCGGCGTCCCTGTTTCGTTTCGGACTTCGCCGACAGCGTTAGTCGCTCGTCAGTGACGCCAGTGCGTCGCGCGCGCGCAGGGCGAACCGGTCATCGCCGGCCTTGTTGTCTGCGAACCCGGTGACGGCCACCTGCAGACGTGAGCGCGCGGTGACGGTGTCGTTGCGTGCCAGCGCGATCTGCGCACGCAGCGTGTCGATGCGAAAGCGCCAGATGCCGTTGCCGATCAGCGACTCGAGTACGCCGGCGTCGAGCAGGTCGAGGCGTGGCTCGGCATTGACGATCGCGCCTCGCTCGATCTCGATCGCGGCCAGCCAGAACGTCGCGAACTGGCGCTGCGGGCTGGCCGTCGGCATTTGTGCGACGAGCGTGTCGACGATACCGCGCAGCCGCTGTTGCGCCTCTGCGGCGTTGCCGCTTTCGTAGGCAGCGAGCGCGAGATTGACGTTGGCCATATGCGTGGCGGCGTGGTCGGGGCCGAACCGCGCAGCGAAACCGTCGTGCACACGCCGCGCCAGCGCATGCGCCTGCGGCCACTGCTTGCCGGAAACGGCAATCTGGTAGAGGTCGTTGGTCAGCATGAGGTTGCGGCTGTGGCGTTCGCCAAGTCGCGCGACGATGGTCTTCTGCGCCGAAAGCAATTCGGCCTCGGCCTTGTCGAGCTCTCCGCCGAGCATGTGGATGCGCGCCAGCGCGGCCCTGGCGAAGGCGATCATCAGGTCGTTGCCGTCATCACGCGCGATCACGTCCGCGACCAGCGCCTCGCCCTCGCGCTTTCCCTCGTCGGTTTCACCGGTCTGGCTGAGCACACTGACCAGATCGAGGCGCAATGAGTCGAGCATCGCCGTGCTTTCGGGATCATCTTCACGCAATGCCGCGATCGCTTCGCGATAGCGCGGTGCCGCCGCGGCAAAGTCGCCGCGATTCATCGAATAGGCGCCCCATGCCGAACTGACCACGTGGCGTACCCGCGCGTCTCGAGAACCTGCCGTGAGGCGATCGAGCTGCTGCAGTTGCGCCAGCGCCTCATCGAATTTCGAGACGCGTGTGAGCACGCGTGTGAGCGTCGAGCGGGCGCGCAGCGCATCCGCACTGCTGGCGCCGTCCTCGCGCTCGAACAGTTCCAACGAGCGCCGCGCTTCGGCCTCCGCCTCGGGCATCAGTTCGATCATGTTGAGCAAGGTGGCAAGACTGGCGCGGATCGTCGCTTCCGTGCGCGGTTCGCTGGCGAAACGTCGTGTCGCACGTTCCCGCGCGACCAGCAGCATGTCCTCGAGAGACGCATCCTTGCCCTTGGCGAGCACGAGCGGATTCGAGCGGCCAATCAGGTCCTCGTTGAGAAAGCGATTGATCGCATTGGCACGCTCGAGTTCGCGTCGTGCCGCGTTGCTTGCATCGAGCGCAGAGGCGTAGAGCCATAGCGAGCCCGCAATGCCGACAACCAGCACAGCGACCAACGCAATCAGATACGGACGTCGCGCGCGACTGCGCTTGAGCAGATCGCGTTCACGTTCGGCCAGCGCATGGGCATCCTGCTGGCGACGCGCCGCCACCTGTCGCGCGTCGCGCGAACGCAAGCGCGAGGCGAGTTCGGCGGCGCTGGCCAGTCGCTTTTTCGGATCGCCCTCGGTGGCGCCGCGAATGTCTTCGCACAGGAGCGCGTCGCCGACATCGTCCTCCCAGCCCGAGGTCATCGGCTTGCTGAAGCTGCCGGCGATGCACTGGTAGAGGATGATGCCAAGCGCGTAGACGTCGCTGGCCACGCTCGGCAACTGGCCGGCGAAGATTTCCGGCGCGAGGTACAGCGGTGTACCGCTGCTGGCGTCGGCGGCGCCATCGCGTGTCATGCCGATGCCTCCGTGCGTGATGCCGAGCGCGTCGAGCACGTCCGGGTCGAGCACGCGACCGCTGCCGAAATCGCCGAGTCGTACGTGCCAGCCATCACCGTCGCCGGCGATCAGCACATTGGCCGGCTTCAGATCCTTGTGCAGGACACCAGCCGCGTGCGCCGCGGCGACTGCATCGACGACCTGCAGGAACAGCGCGACGCGTGCTTCGCCATCGAGTCCGGTCAGTTGCGATGGCGCCCACTGCAGCAGGTTTTCGCCAGCATGTGCGCATTCGAGGAAGAACGGCGGTTCCTCGAAGTTCCAGTCGATCAGTTCGACGAAGTGGCCGCGCTCGGCGACGCTTTCGTGCAATACACGCGCGATCGTCGCCTCGCGCTTGAGGCCCGGCAAGCGTGTGCCGTCGACGCTGAACTTGTAGACGCGCTCGGCACCGCTGCGCACCTGGGTCGCCAGCCACACTTCGCTGGCGGCGGTCTGGCCGAGCTGTCGGGTCAGCGTGAAGTTCTCGCGCAGCGGTACCGGCTGGCCGGCAGCCAGCGCGATGCGACTGGCCTGCCGATGCGATTGCGCAGTGCGCGTGACCTGTCCATCGAGCCGGTAGCCGACCCGCGCCTGGGTAACGATACGTTGTGCATTCAATTCTCCGAGCGCGCGGCGCAGCTTGGCCACCGCATTCGGCAGCACCTTGTCGACAGTCACGCGACCGGCCCAGACCGTGTCGAACAGTTCTTCCTTGGTGACGATCTCACCGGCATGGCGCAGCAGGCATGCCAGCACTTCCAGTGCGCGGTTTTCGACATCGACCGGCAGACCGGCCACGCGCAGTTCGAAACGCGCCTCGTCGAACTCGGCGCTGCCGAAGCGGTAACTGTAGAAGATGCGTTCGCGGGATTCGGGATTCGGCGTGGTCATGGTGAAGTGCCGCAGCAGGCAGCCGTTCGATCAGGTTGGGTGATTCGCGGATGGCCCGCCGAAACGCGCGCCAACAATCCATGTCGTGAAACGGCGCCATTCGGTCGCAGTCGCGATCCGCGTTGCCAATCCGTTACCGCAACGAGGCCGGAGCGTGCCGATTCCACGTCGCGGGATCGCTAGCATGCCGACCGCGTGGACGTCTTGCGAGTGCCAATCGACCTGCCTGCGAGAACGCCCCGCGCATTTCCTTCTGTCTCGAGAATTGCCCATGTACCGTTCAACCATCCTTTCCGCCTGCATCGCCGCCGCGATGCTGAACGCACCGTCAGCCTTCGCCCAGGCCGTAACCTGGCGGGTCGTAGCCGGCACGCAGGCAACGCTCGCGATACCCGGTTTTCCTGCCGGCCCACGCGCCTTCGCCGACGTGTTGCTCGCCGACACCGGAGCCGAGCGTGTAGGCCTGCGTATGACCTCACCGGGCACATCGGCCGGCTACTGGGCGCGCCAGCAGGGCACATGGGTGCGCTACAGCGCGCTCGACGTTGCCGGCCCGGTGCTCGGACCCGGCCGCAGCGCTGGCGAGAGCGGGCATGTGTTCCTGCAGGTCAGCAGTGGTGGCAGCGGTGCCGGTGCCGACGGTCAGCGCGTGCTGATCGCGCAGGCCGGCGACCCGGCCAGCACGATCGGCGCGACCTGGGGACTGTGGCGCTGGGATACCAGCCAGAACATCGAGATCGCGCGCGTGCTGACCGACGCAGCGCTCGGCCCGAACCTCGGTGCGGGCACCACATTCAGCAATTCGTCGACGTTTGCTTCGGCGCGCATGGCCAACGCCGGCCGGGTGCTGATCAACGCCGACGTGACGCTGCCGAGCACGACCCAGCGGCGTTTCCTCGCCATGCATGTTCCGGGTCAGGGCAATGTGCCGTGCATGCTGCGCTCCTCGACCGACCCGGCGCTGAGTCCGGGGCTCACGCCGGGCGATTCCTTCGATGCGACATGGCCGCTGTCGTCCATCGCGCTGACCGCGACTGGACGCGTCTACGGTGCATTCAGTGCAAGCGGGTCGCGTTCGGGTATCTGGCAGGTGTGCTCCGGCGCGCCGCGCGCGGTCGCCGCAGATGACGTCAGCGGCGCGCTCGGCCCAGAGATCGGCAGCGCAACGGCGTCGTTCGTGGACGGCAGCTTCGGCACACCGCGCCCCGGCGTCGAGGGCCAGTTCTATTTTGCCGGGCGCTACCGCCCCGCGTCGGGTGAGGCCAGCCAAGCCGGATTGTTCTGGCACGACGGCGCCGCCAACCGGCCACTGGCGATGAACGACCCGGCCGGCACCTATGGGCCGAACTGGGAAGGCACGACGTGGGCAACGTTTGATACCACCACGCTGATGGGCGCTGGGGAATACGCCGCGTTCGAAGCCAGCGTGCGCACCAGCGATGGAGCGACACCGGACGGACTGTGGCGCGTGCGTGCCGGCGCATCGCCTGTACCAGTCGCGATCATCGGCGTCACCGGGCCCTACGCACCGGAGCCAGGCCGTACGTGGTCGACATTCTTCGCCACCGCCGTACTCGCCAATGGCGACATCCTCGCCCATGCACGCACCAATCCGAACTCGGAAGTCGCGTTGTGGCTGTTCAAGGACGGCGTGCCACCGCGTCGCGTGCTCGTCGCCGGACAGGTCGCCCAGGTGCCGACTGTGAGCGGCACGGTTGCCGACACCGTTCAGTCCTTCAGCATCGACAGCGGTGCGGCGCTCTACAGCGGTGGCGAAGACAGCTGGGTCGGCGCCGACGGCAGCGTGCTCGCACAGGCCACGCTGGCCACCTACGGCAGCGTTCGACTGCTGGCAACTCCGTCGAATCCGGTCGATGCGGTTTTCCGCAACGGTTTCGATGGTTGAACCGCGCGCGACACGTGCGCAGCGATTGCGCGCGTGTCGTTCCGGTTGGCGTTGCGCGCATCGTATGATCGATGTCCTACGGCAACCGCGGGAGGGCCGGCGTGGCCACAGATACAGCCGCAACGACGAACGCACCGATTCATGCGCGCGCGGCGGCGCTCGTGCTCGACGCGTTTCTCGACTACAACGCGCGCTTCTCCGACATCACGCGGCGCGCCAAGCGGCGCTTCGAGCGGCGTGACTGGAAGTACGTGCGCGTCGATGCGGCAGCGCGCATCGACCTCTACGACGTGTGCATCCGCGAGACACTAGGTCGTCTTGAACTGCTGCTCGACGAGCGCCTGCGCTCACGCCAGCTGTGGGGTCGCATCCGCCAGGACTATGCAGCACTGGTCGAGCCGATGCTCGATCGCGAACTCGCCAAGACGTTTTTCAATTCGCTGTCGCGCCGACACTTCCGCACCACCGGGGTCGCGTCGGATTTCGAGTTCGTCGCACTCGATGGCGAGCCGACCGATGGCATCGACGCGCCGGTCGCGCTCAACGGTTACGACTGTGCGCACGGTATCGATGCGGCGTGCACGCGCATCCTCGCCGATTTCCCGTTCGCCAACGGCTACGCGAACGCGCAGCAGACCGCGTCGACGATCGCGCGCACGCTGATCGAACGCGTCGCTGCGACGCCGTCGATCACGACGATCGAACTCCTGCAGACCGCGTTCTATCGCGAACGCCGCGCTTATCTGGTCGGGCGCATCCGTACCGCTGAGGCGACCCTGCCGCTGGTCATCGCGCTGGTCAGCGATGTCGATGGCGTGCGCGCCGATGCGCTGTTGACGGAAGTCGACCAGGTCTCGTTGCTGTTCGGCTACACGCGCAGCTACTTCCACGTCGACCTGCCGACCATCGGCGATGTCGTCGTGTTCCTCGGCGGACTGTTGCCGCACAAGCCGATCGAGGAGATCTACACCGTGCTCGGCCGTGCCAAGCAGGGCAAGACCGAGCGCTACCGTCACCTGTTCCGCCACCTCTCGCGGCACACCGACGAAAGGCTGGTGCGCGCTGATGGTGAACGCGGCATGGTCATGGCGGTGTTCACGCCGGCGGACTATCCGCTGGTCTTCAAGGTGATCCGCGACCAGTTCGCGTACCCGAAGGACATCGCGCGGCGCCAGGTCGAGGAAAAGTACCGGCTGGTGTTCCGCTACGACCGCATCGGCCGTCTGGTCGACGCGCAGGAGTTTCGCCACCTGCGCTTCCCACGCCGCCAGTTCGAGGCGTCGATCCTCGACGAGCTGCTGACCCAGTGTGCAGAGACCGTCGTGCTCGATGGAGACGATGTGCTTGTGCGCCACTGCTACGTCGAACGGCGGCTGCGGCCAATGAACCTGTTCGTGCGCGAATCGCCACCCGAGGCCGCGCTCGCGGCGATGTTCGACTACGGCCAGGCGATCAAGGATCTCGCGCGCAGCAATATCTTCCCAGGCGACCTGCTGCTGAAGAACTTCGGCATCACGCGAGGCATTCGCGCGATCTTCTATGACTACGACGAACTTTGCCTGCTCGACACCTGCACGTTCCGGCGCGTGCCCGAAGCGCGAGTCGAGGACGAGACACGGCCGCTCGAGGAATGGCTGACGGTACGCGAGGGCGACGTGTTCCCCGAACTGTTCCCGCAGTTTCTCGGGGTGCCCGCGGTGTTGCGCAAGGCACTGATCGAGCGCCACGGAGAGATTTTCGATGCGGCGTGGTGGCAGCAGGTGCAGGCAGGCATCGCCCGCGGTGACTACAGCGATGTGCCACCCTACGAGGACGGCGCGCGCATCGACGGTTGACGCACGCATCCCATGCAACGAAAAAGCCCGCCGTGAGGCGGGCCATGTGCATCGCTTTTGCCGTACAGGAGTGGCGCTTTGCCGATCAGGCGCTGGCGCCGGACTCAGGGGAAAGCGGCGGCCGGCGCCACTCCCGTACGTCGTGTCACGCCTTTGGTCTGCGACCGAAAATCAGCGAGACAATGAACAGCACGATGAAGACCAGGAACAGGATCTTGGCGATACCGGCCGACGCGCCGGCGATGCCACCAAATCCGAGGACGGCCGCGATCAACGCGACGACAAGGAACACAAGGGCGTAATGCAGCATGGCGACTCTCCTTCTTGTTTTCGAAAAATGCAGCGAGTTCCTGAAGGTGACGCCAGCATCCCCGCGACGTGGATGCACTGTAGGTGCGCGTGCATGAATTGCGTTTAAGGATTGACGTGAAATCGAGGCGCAGCCACTTTCCCGTTTAGCCGGCAGCCAGACTGGCGTCGTCAGAGCGCCGCAAATCCGCTGTGCTAGGCTTGCCGACGCCCGCCGCATCGGCGGCCCAATACGGAGTTGAGATGATGAAGCTTGCCTTTGCGGTCGCTGCCGCGCTTGCGCTGACGGCGTGCGGCCAGAAAACCGAGCAACCGGCGTCGACGCCGGCGGCGTCCCCGGAAACGACCCAGCAAGCCGCGCCCGCTGCTACCGCCCCAGCCGCCACAGCGGCGGAAATGCCGGCAACCGACATGGCGTTCGCCGCGCGTCTCGACAGCACGCTCGCCGGCGAATGGCGTTCGGCTGACAACAAGGCGCGCGACGCCCATCGTCATCCAAAGGAGACGCTGATGTTCCTTGGCGTCAAGCCCGGCGCCTCGGTGGTCGAGATCACGCCCGGCGGCGGCTGGTATGCCGAGATTCTCGCGCCGCTGCTCAAGGGCAACGGCACCTATGTCGCCGCGATCCCGCTCGATTCGGCGTCCGACTACGCCAAGACCGGCAACGATCGCCTGCGCACGAAGTTCGGCGCCGATGCCGAGCGTTTCGGCGAGGTCAAATACGCCGAATTCGATCCGGCGGCGCCGAGCCTCGGCATGGACGGCTCGGTCGATGTCGTGCTGACGTTCCGCAATGTGCACAACTGGTCCGGAAATGGCAGCGCACCGGGCATGTTCAAGGCGTTCTTCGATGCGCTCAAACCCGGTGGCGTGCTTGGCGTGGTCGAGCATCGTGCAGCCGAGGGTTCGGACTACGAAACGGTCAAGCAATCCGGTTACCTGCCGACCGACTACGTGGTCAAGCTCGCCACCGATGCCGGATTCACACTGGCCGAGCAAAGCGAGATCAACGCCAATCCGAAGGACACCAAGGATTACGAGAAAGGCGTGTGGACGCTGCCGCCGGTGCTGCGTCTGAAGGAAGTCGATCAGGACAAGTACGTCGCCATCGGCGAGTCGGACCGCATGACGCTGAAATTCGTCAAGCCGGCCGGAGATGCGATCTTCGGCCAGGGCACCGACAGCGGTCCCGCCGGCGCGCCGAAACAGTAAGGCCCATCGGCGAGGCGGTCGCCACAGTGCGACCGCCTTGCCTGCGCCGCGCGCATGCTGATCCTGTTCAACAAGCCCTTCGGCGTGCTCTGCCAGTTCACTGACGCTTTGGGCCGACCGACGCTGGCCGACTACATTTCTCAGCCGGGCGTCTACGCCGCGGGTCGACTCGATCGCGATTCGGAAGGGCTGCTGGTGCTGACCGATGACGGTGCGCTCGCGCATCGCCTGACCGATCCGCGCCACAAGCAGTCGAAGACCTATCTCGCCGAAGTCGAGGGAGTGCCGACGCCAGCGACACTCGATGCCTTGCGCGACGGAATCGAACTCAATGATGGACTGACCTTGCCGGCCCATATACGTACGCTCGATGCGCCGCCCGCCTGGGTGTGGCTGCGCGATCCGCCCGTGCGTTTGCGCAAGAGCATACCCACCGCATGGCTCGAGCTGACGATCCGCGAGGGCCGCAATCGGCAGGTGCGGCGCATGACCGCGGCGGTCGGCCTGCCGACACTGCGACTGATCCGAATCCGCATCGGTGAGCACGCGCTCGGTGACCTGCTGCCTGGCGAGCTGCGTTTCGTCGACGGCGGCGCCGGCTCCGTGTGATCCGCAGCACGGAAACGCTCATCGAGCCGTCATCCCGGCCAATGCCGCACGTGCATGGCGGGAGCAAAAGCAGGTCATCGCGTGATTCATGGCCCAAGCAAGAGGCTCGACGATCGGACTCCGTCAGTGGAAAACCGCGCTGACCGTGCCTTCGCGCATGGAAGACCGTCGCAATGACGCATGGCGATAGGTGAAACTAGCGATTGGTCAGCTGCAGCTCGATGCGCCGGTTGCGCGCGAGTGCGGCGTCGCTGTCGCCAGTGTCGATCGGCTGGAACTGGCCGAAGCCATTCGCCGACAGGCGGTGCGCGGGAATGCCCTGTACGACGAGGTACTTGACGATCGCGAGCGCACGCGCGCTCGACAGTTCCCAGTTCGACGGAAAACGCTCGGTGCGGATCGGCCGGCGGTCGGTGTGGCCGTCGATGCGCAGCACCCAGTCGATGCTCGAGGGAATCTCGGCGGACACCAGCTTGACCGTCTCTGCGAGTGCCGCGAGGCGCTGTTGCGCGTCGGCATCGAGTTCGGCGGTGCCTGATTCGAACAGGATGTCGGTCGGCAGCACGAAGCGATCGCCGGCGATCTGTACATCGCCACGTTCGCCGAGCGCTTCACGCAGACGACCGAAGAACTCCGAACGATAGCGCTCAAGTTCGCCGACGCGCTGGGCGAGTGCGATGTTCAGCTGACTGCCGAGATCGGCAATCCTGACGTCCTTCGTTTCGATGTCGCGGTTGGCTACAGCGAGCGCCGACTGCAGGCTGGCCAGCTGCTCGCGGATCGCGGCGAGCTGGCGATTGAGCAATTCGGTTTGTGCGACCGCTGCGGCACTCGCCTCGGTTTCGCCGACGAGTTTCTGCTGCGTGCTGCCGAGCTCGGCGGACAGACGTGCGACCTCGCTTTCCAGTTGCAGCTTGAGCTCGTTGAGCAGGGTGATGTCGGCCGCCAGGCGTTCGCCTTCGCGGCTCGC
The DNA here is from genome assembly GCA_038259445.1 of Lysobacterales bacterium. Classification (GTDB taxonomy): domain Bacteria; phylum Pseudomonadota; class Gammaproteobacteria; order Xanthomonadales; family Rhodanobacteraceae; genus Dokdonella. The sequence goes on from JBBSOU010000020.1 coordinate 14,638, forward strand.
GCTGCCGAGTGCCTCCTTCAGTTCATCGCGCTCGCTGCGGCTGCTGCCGAGCGAGGCGGCGAGTTCGGCGACGCGCGCGTCGAGCGTCGCCTTTTGTTCCTCACTCAGCGACAGCGTGCGAGCGAGCTCGGCGATCTGCACGTTGAGGGCATCCAGCGCCCGATTCTTTCCGGCCAGCGAATCCGACAGCACGAACTGACCGATCGCGAACACCAGCAGCACGAAGATGAAGACCATGATCAGCGCCGTCAGCGCATCGACGAAACCCGGCCAGATGTCGAACGTGCGCCGGCGCCGGCGCGCCAGCGTGCTCATGCGCGCGGCTCACGCTGGCCGTTGACCGCGGCGGCGATCGTGCGCGACAGCAGGCGCAGCTCGCTGCGCAGTTCTTCCGACAACCGCGATTCGCCCTGCGGGTTGGCCGCAATCTGGCGCAAAACGCTTTTCAGTTCCTCTTGTACCGCGGCGCTGGCCTGGCGCTCGCGCGCGTCGCGCGACAGCATCTCGTTGAGCTTGCCGAGCTGCGTGGAGATCTCGCCGAAGTGTTCGTTGCTGCCACGCCGCTCGCGTTCGTTCTCGACGATTGCGCGCTGCATGCGTTCGAGACCATCGGCGGTCTGCTCGAGCAGCGCTTCGACGTACGCCGGAATCGAGGCATCGCCCTCGATCTGCTTGCCGGAAGTCAGGTGGGTCATGCCCGACAGCCATTCCTCGAGTTCATTGGCGAAGCGGTTCTGCGCGTGGCCTGCCTGCAGGTCGAGGAACCCGATCACCAGCGAACTGGCCAGGCCGAACAGCGAGGTCGAGAAACTGGTCGACATGCCGGCCAGCGGTTCGCGCAGGTTCTGCTTGAGCGCGCCGAACATCGCCGCCGCGTCGTTGCCGACATCGAGCGAGCCGATGATGTCCGAGACCGAGCGGATCGTCACGAGCAGGCCCCAGAAGGTGCCGAGCAGGCCGAGAAAGATCGCCAGTCCGATCAGGTAGCGCGACAGGTCACGCGATTCCTCGAGGCGCGACTGCACGCTGTCTAGCAGCGTGCGCATCGAACTGGCCGACAGCGACGCGCGGCCGCGCTCGCGGTCACCGAGCATGCGCGCCATCGGCGCGAGCAATACCGGCTGGCCGATCGTGCCGCGCTCCGGATTGGAGCGGCGGACCGACTCGATCCACTCGACTTCACGCGACAACACGAGCATCTGGCGCAGGTTGACGACGATGCCGGCGACCAGCACGAGCAGGATGATGCCGTTGAAGAACGGGTTGGCGAGGAACATCTCGAGCAATCGCGGCGCGGCCAGCGCGATGAGCGCGAGTACAGCGAGCAGGAATGCGCCCATCCAGATCAATGCACGTGAAGGTCGGCTCATGGCTGCTCTCTGTGGTGACATTTCGGGAATGGGATGCACAGGTTCTGCGACACGTTGCCTGCGCGTTGGTTCCGTCGTCGCCGCACCGCGACTGGCGCCGTTGCGCGATCACGTGCCACGCGGCTTGGCGCGATGGGTCGGCTTCGCGGTCCACGGATCGTCCGGCCAGGGATGCCTTGGATAGCGACCCTTGAGTTCCTTGCGCACCTCGGGGTAGGTGCGCTCCCAGAAGCTGCGCAGATCCTGCGTGACCTGGATCGGTCGGCCGCCCGGCGAGAGCAGATGCAGGGTCAGCGCGAGTCGACCGCCATCGACGCGTGGCGTATCGGCGAGTCCGAACAGTTCCTGCAACTTGACCGCGAGCACGGGCGCGCCATCCTCGATGTATTCGATCGCCCGCTCGAGCCCGCTTGGAACCGTGATCGCACGCGGCGCGCAGGCATCCAGTGCGCTGCGCATCGCGTGATCGAGTCGACTGCCGAGTGCCGCGCCGAGCGCATCGGCGCCAAGCGTGTCGAGTCGACGCGTGCCGGCCAGCGCCGGCGCGAGCCAGTCCTCGAGCGTGTCGAGAAGGCCGCGGTCGGAAAAATCGGGCAGGTCCAGTTCCGGACGCCAACCGCGCAATGCCTGCACGCGCAGGCGCAACTGGCGTGAAGCGGCACTCCAGTCAAGCGTGTCGAGACCGAGTTCGCGCACCGCCCCGAGCAGCGCTGGCAGCGTGTCCTCGGGGCGTGCGGCAACGCTGCGCCGCTCGAGCACGATCGCGCCGAAGCGCTGCTCTTCGGCGACCTCGACCGTGCGCGTCTCACGCACCCAGCGCGTCGTGCGCACGCGCGCGAAGCGGTGCGCGAACGCGTCACGCAGGCGCGACTCGTCGAGCGGCGCGGCGGCTAGCACGAGGCTGTCACGGTCCTCGTGGCGGAGGTCGACGATGACCAGCCACGGCTCGCCGACCAGCGCGCTGTCGTCGTGCAGCCGCGCGCCACGACCATTCGCCATCTGGTAGCGCCGAGGATTGTCGCCCTGCTGACACGCAATGCGATCGGGAAACGCGTGCCTGAGGATGTCGCCGGCCGCACTCGCCGGTGCCGTGCCGGCGGCGGGCATCGATGCACCGACCTGCCGACGCCAGGCTTGCGCGTTCTGTGCGATCACCGCCAGCGCCGCGGCATCGGCACTGGCAAAACCGCCGGCACCGCCATCGCGACGGCGCGAGGCCTCGAGCGCATGCAGGCGATGACGCACATCGTCGCTGCGCGCGGCGTCGCCGCGCAGCGGGTTGCGCGCCTCGATCAGTGCGACGAGGTCGCAGGCCAGGGCGCGTTCTTCGTCGTTCGCACGTTCCACCGCGGCCGCCAGTCGCGGATGTGCGCCGAACGCGAGCACGCGCCGGCCGAACGCCGTGATGCGGCCATCGTCATCAACCGCCCCGAGCAGGGCGAGGATGTCGCGCCCCTGCGCAAGTGCGCCGACCGGTGGCGGATCAAGCCATGGCAACGTGGTGCTGCCCCACGCCGCCAGTTCGAGCACGAGCGGTGCCAGTTCGACCTGGTTTATCTCGGCGCTGCGTGATGGTTCCAGTCGCCGGCTCTGCGGCCACAGGCGATAGCAACGGCCATCCGCGAGGCGTCCGGCGCGCCCGGCGCGCTGGTCGGCCGAAGCCTGTGAAATGCTCACCGAGGCGAGCCGCGTGAATCCCGAATTCGGATCGAACCGCGGTTCGCGGGCGAGGCCGCTGTCGATCACCGCACGGATGCCGGGCAGGGTCACGCTCGATTCGGCGACATTGGTCGACAGCACGATCCGGCGACGGCCGGCCGGCGCGGCCTGCAACGCCATGCGTTGCGCGGCGATATCGAGATCGCCGTGCAGGCTGACGACATCGATGTGCGCATCCAGATCGGCGAGTTGCCGGCGCGCCGTGTCGATCTCGCGGCGACCGGGCAGGAACACGAGCACGTCACCGTCGTTCTCGTGCAGCGCCTGCGTGACGGTGCGGCGCAGATGGGTCGGCCAGCCACGCTCGGGCCACTGCTCACCCGCGCGCGCCGGCGGGTGCGTCGCCACCACCGCGAAGCTCCTGCCCGCGCTGGTCAGCCGCGGCGCGTCGAGCCAGCGCGCAATGCGTTCGCCGTCGAGGGTCGCCGACATGACGACGAGGCGCAGATCAGAGCGCAACTGGGCTTGTACGTCGAGCGCCAATGCGGCGCCGAGATCGCCATGCAGGTGACGTTCGTGGAACTCGTCGAAAACGATGGCGCCGATACCGGGAAGTTCGGGATCCGACTGCAGCAGCCGCGTGAGGATTCCTTCGGTGACGACTTCGATGCGCGTTGCCGCGCTCACTTTCGACTCGCGGCGGATGCGGTAGCCGATCGTCGCGCCGATGGCTTCCCCGCGCTGGTTGGCCATGTATTCCGCGGCACTGCGCGCGGCGATGCGGCGCGGTTCGAGCACAAGGATTCGACGGCCTTCGAGCCACGGCTCGTCGAGCAGTGCGAGCGGCACCTGAGTGGTCTTGCCGGCGCCCGGCGGGGCCTCGATGACGAGGCGCGTGCCCGTGCGCAAGCGCTGCCGGATCTCGGCGAGCAGCGGTTGGATCGGAAATCGGGCAGCGTCCACGGCGGTCGGCATGAGTGGCGAGCCGTGCATTGTCGCCGAACGCGCCGGCCCGAAACGACGACGACGCGGAGATCGTCCGCGTCGTCGTGATGGATCGTCAGCGCTGCCCGTTACTCGCAGGGCAGGCCGTTGACGTTGGCCAGACGGAACCAGCTGCGCGTGCCGGCGCCGCTTGGTACGCCGCTCGGCAAGCCGGGGTTGGCCGTGTAAGTCCAGCCAATGCGGTTGCAGTTCGGAAACTCGACGCGCACGGTGCCCCACGGTGACTGGTCAGCCCCTCCGGTCGGACCGGTACCGCCGAAGCTGCCGTCGGCGAAGTACGCGACCGGCACGTTCGCCACCCGCGAACCACGTGGCACCGAGGTCGAACCGGCCAGCCAGTACGGAACGCCAGAACTGTCGTAGGTGAACCACGAGACCAGAATCGTCAGAGACGTGGTGTTGCCGACCGATTCAAACACCTGGACAACCAGGCCCTCGCCATCGTAGGCAGGATCGAACCAGTTGGTGCTGAAATAGCCCGAGATCGGCACGCTCAGGAACGCTTCCGGATACGTCGCCGTCGTCGGGTTGTACAGCGGAACATTGTTGATGAAGTAGAAGCGGTTGCTCTGGAACTGGTTGTCGAAGCGGATCGAGAACGGCACGTTGAAATCGAATTCGCCGGCGCCGACGTACGGATAGTTCTCGAGCACATAGGTGGTGCTGAAGACGACCGGCGAGTCGACCGGCGTGTCGGCGATCACGGTGTTCGGCTCGGTGGCCGTGCGGATCAGCGACAGGTTAGGGGTATCGAAACCGATCGTGCCCTGCGAAACGTTGATGGCCGGGAACAGCGGGAAGATATTGGCGTTGCCCTCGAAATCCGGGTCGCGGTCGATGCGCATCAGCGTCGCCGAATTGAACAACTGGTCACTGCTGCAGGTGACGCGCCAGATCGTGATCGTGACCGTCTCGCGAATGAACGTGGTTCCGTCGGTGGCGGCCAAGTCGACATTGGCGTTGCGGTAGACCGGCCCGGTCGGCGTGGTCGGCAGCGGGTCGGACAGGCAGCTCGGCGGATAGGTACGAACCGGGTTGGCGATCGGGATGCCATCCTTCGCGCCGACCGCGGCCGACGCCGCGGCAGGTGCCGAGCTGTCGCGCTGCAGCAGCAGCGACTGCGCCTTGCGCGCTGCACTGACACGTTCCGCGCGCGCTGGATCGGCGGGTTCGGCGGTGCGGGTCGCTGCGCTGGCAGAGGCCGCGGCCAGTGCAAGCAGGGATGCAACAATGAATCTCGGCAACGACAGCATCGAACTCTCCCTGAAAGTAGTCATGAGGATATTGATGACTGGCGGATGAATTCGCTGTGAACTGATCCGTGGCACGCATAATGACGACCGTCACCAACCGGAGCCGCGAGCACGCATGCAGTTGATCGATATCGGTGCCAACCTGACCCACGAATCGTTCCGTGCCGATTTCGATGCGATGCTCGAGCGTGCACGCGGCCATGGCGTCGCCAGCTTGGTCGTGACCGCGGCGAGCACGTCCGGTACGCGCGCCGCGCTACAGCTCGCGCGCAGTCATCCGGGCTGGATGCACGCCACCGCTGGCGTGCATCCGCATCACGCGATCGACTATGACGATGCCGCCGATGACCTGTTGCGCGAGTGCGTGGCGCTGCCTGAAGTAAAGGCGGTCGGTGAGACCGGTCTCGACTACAACCGCAACTACTCGCCGGTACCGGCCCAGATCCGCGCGTTCGAACGCCAGCTGGAGATTGCCGCCGCGTGCGGCAAGCCGCTGTTCCTGCATCAGCGCGATGCGCATGCCGACTTCATGGCAACGATGAAGCAGTTCGACGGTCGCCTTGGCGCCGCCGTGGTCCATTGCTTCACCGGTTCGCGTGCCGAGTTGTTCGATTACCTCGATGCCGGCTGGCACATCGGCATCACCGGCTGGCTGTGTGACGAGCGACGCGGCATGCACCTGCGCGAGCTTGTTCGTGACATTCCCGCCGACCGCCTCATGATCGAAACCGACGCGCCGTATCTGCTGCCGCGCACGGTGCGACCGCAGCCCGCCCATCGGCGCAACGAGCCGATGTATCTGCGCCATATCGTCGAGGAACTGGCGCGTGATCGCGGCGAAGCGGTGGAGGTCACCGCCGCTGCCACCACGGCGACTGCGCAGCGGTTTTTCGGCATCTGAGTGTCCGCCACCACATCGTTGGCGATCAGACGCTCGGGCGCGATGCGCAACGGCGCGCCGACTGCCTTAATCGTTGGCGTCGGGATTCTCGCCGGGCTTGTCCTCCGGATCGTTCTGCGGTTCGTCCGGGCGTCCACGACCTGGCAACTTCGGTCCACCCGGCTGCGGCTGCTCATGCGGATAACCCGAAGCCGGCTTGTGCTCGGCTGGAGGCGCGTGCTTCGTTGCGGACATGTGGGGATTTCCAAGCACGAAAGAATGAAGTCGGAGCGTGTCACGGCGCACCTGAGCGTCGACCAACTCGTGGCGCAGGGCACCGGCGATACCCTGATCACGTGTGCGCCGGCGGGAGTGTCTGGAGGACATCTTTCCATCATTGGATTCAACACGTTCTGGCCGCATTGCCTGCGCTCAACTCGTCGCAGTGGCAACTCGACAGACGGCCAGTCTGCGTATCGGAGCCTCGCCTCGGTCCGCGTGCATGCAGTGCGATGACGCTGCGCAGACTTGATCAGCGCATCGCTGGCACGCATGCGCGCAATCGCCCTTTCGGTTCGGACTCGAAGGAGCTCGGCAATGCCTGAGCCGTCGGCATGGTGCCTGTACCTGATCGAATGCCGTAACGGTTGCTACTACGCCGGCATCACCAATCGACTCGAGGCAAGGTATGCCGCGCACGTCTCCGGCAGGGGCGCGCGCTACACGCGAGCCAATCCGCCGATGCGCCTGCTCGGCAGCCGGCCATACCCGGATCGCGCGGCGGCGGCACGCGCCGAATGGGCGATCCGCCGACTGCCACGCTCGCGCAAGCTGGCATTCCTGTGCGCCGATACGGAAACCTCGACAGGCGAAAGCGCTTCTGTCGACCTTTCCAGAACTGTTCAGGACACTTAACGGCTTGTGAACACCGCCGGAAAACGCCTCTGCTAATTTCCCCCCTGCGCTGCGCGAGACGGTAGCGCAAACCCCTGTTTTCCTTCGAAGCGACCCTCGCGCATGCTGATCCGCCGCCTGCCTCCGATTGCCGCGCTGCTGTGCATGCTTGCCGGCATCGCCAGCGCGCCCGCCGCCGCCGACCCGCTGCGCGACTGGCAGCGCGATCCGGAACTGGCTGGCGTGTTGATGCCGACGGCGGCATCGCTGATCGACCAGGCGCAGCAGATCACCGAGGCGGCAACGCTGCCCGAATTTTCACCGCGCGCGATCCTGACCTCGATGGCCAACCGCCTGCGCGACATCCGTTACCGGCGTGGTGGTCGTGAGCCTTCGACCGGATTCGATTGCAGCGGTTTCGTACGCTACGTTTTCCAGCATGGACTCAATGTCGAGTTGCCAGCCAGCTCGGCGGCGCAATTCCTGACCGGCCTCAAGGTCGACCGCAAGGAGTTGCGCGAGGGCGACCTCGTGTTCTTCCGCACCGAAGGCAAGCGTATTTCGCACGTCGGCATCTATCTCGGCGATGGCAGCTTCATCCACGCGCCGTCCTCGGGCAAGCGCGTCAGCGTCAGCCAGCTCAGCGAAAAATACTGGGCGGCACGCTTCGCCGGCGCCAAGCGTCCGGACGTGCTCGCAAAAACGGACGACGGCGACAGCGACGACCGCAGCTGATCGTTCAGTCGTCGGCACCCGCGTCAAGCCCCGGGAACAGCACCTCGGTGTAGCCGAAGCGGCTGAAGTCGGTGATCCTTGACGGATACAACCGTCCGATCAGGTGGTCGCATTCGTGTTGCACGACGCGCGCGTGGAAGCCTTCCGCCTCGCGGTCGATCAACGTGCCATGCGCGTCGACCCCGTGGTAGCGGATGCGCCGGTGGCGCATGACCACACCGCGCAATCCCGGTACCGACAGGCAGCCCTCCCAACCCGCCTCGCATTCGCTGCCGATTGCCTCGATGGTTGGATTGAGCAGGATCGTGCGCGGTACCGGAGCCGCGTCGGGATACCGTTCCGAGCGGTCGAAGCCGAAGATCACGAGTTGCAGGTCGACGCCGATCTGCGGTGCCGCGAGTCCGACGCCGCCTGCGGCAGCCATTGTCTCGGAAAGGTCAACGATCAGCGCATCGAGTTGCGCACTGCCGATCATCGTCGGCGCAACCGGCGCGGCGATGCGCAGCAGGCGCGGATCGCCCATGCGCAGAATCGGATGGATCATCGCGCCGCCATCAGCGCTTCGATCGCGTCGGCATCCTTCGGCACGTGGCTGCTGATCACCTCGGGATCGCCATCGGTGACGACGACGTCGTCCTCGATGCGGATGCCGATGCCGCGCCAGCGCGCCGGTACGCGCTTGTAGTCCGCCGAAATGTAGATACCCGGCTCGACCGTCACGACCATGCCGGCTTCAAGCTCGCGGAACTCGCCGTCGACGCGGTAATCACCAACATCGTGTACGTCGAGTCCGAGCCAGTGTCCGGTCTTGTGCATGTAGAAGGTGCGATAGGCATGTTCACGCAGGTTGGCGTCGAGCGAACCCTTGAGCAGGCCCAGACGGACCAGGCCGGCGGTGATCACGCGCACGGCGGCATCGTGATACGCATCGAACGGGCGACCGACACGCACCTCGTCGATGGCCGCCAGTTGCGCGGCGAGAACAATGTCGTAGAGCGCACGCTGTTCGGGTGAGTAGCGCCCGTTGACCGGCCAGGTGCGCGTGATGTCCGACGCATAGCACGCGTATTCGGCGCCGGCGTCGACCAGCAGCAGGTCGCCATCGCGCAGCAGCGCATTGTTGGCGCGGTAGTGCAGCACGCAGCCGTTGTTGCCGCCGCCGACGATCGGCTCGTAGCTTGGCACTGCACCGTGCCGACGGAAGGTGTGCAGCAGTTCGGCCTCGACCTCGTGTTCGTTCATGCCGACGCGCGTCGCCTGCATGGCGCGCACATGGGCTTGCGCCGCGATGCGCGCCGATTTGCGCATCAGGCCCAGCTCGCCGCGCGACTTGTACAGGCGCAGGTCGTGCAGCAGGTGCGATAGCGCGACGAACTCGTGCGGCGGCCGCGCGCCCTGGCGGACCATCGCGCGCACGCGATTGACCCAGCCGATCAGCTTGAGGTCGAAGTCGGTATCGCGTCCGAAATGGTAGTACACGCGTGTTCGCCCTTCGATCATGCCGGGCAGGATGTCGTCGATGTCGTCGATCGGGAACGCATCGTCCATGCCGTAGTCGGCGACCGCGCCCTCCTGTCCGGCACGCGCGCCATCCCAGCGCTCGCGCTCGGCATTCCTTTCGCGACAGAACAGGATCGTCTCGCCTTGCGCGCGTCCGGGGATCAGGGCAAGTACCGCATCGGCCTCGGCAAAGCCGGTCAGGTAGTGAAAGTCGCTGTCTTGCCGATACGGATAATGCGCATCGTTGTTGCGCAGGCGTTCCTGTGCAGCCGGGACGATCACGATCGCGTCACGCCCGGCCATGCGCATGAGCTGGCGGCGTCGACGGCTGAACTCGGTGCGGCTGATCATCGCGTCGACCCTCAGTGCAGGCGGCGGTTGCGCACGGCCGCAGTTGCGGTCGTGGTGCGCGCCATTTCGGTGTGCAGGAGCAGCACGCCGATGCGCACGAACTCGAGCACCTCGACGAGTGCGGTCTCGTCGCCGTCATTGTCGTCGTAGTCGAAGGCGGTCGCCGCGATGCTGCTGAAATCGGCGAGGATCTCGATGGCGTCGTCGGACAGGGCGGGCGAACTGGCGGCACCGGCAAGGCCGACACCGCCAAGAAACCCGCGACACCATTCGACCAGCGCATCGCCGCGCTGCGCCAGCGGCTGCTCGTCATCCGGAAGCAGCGGTTCGAAGCCGAGGTCGTCGTCGGCGAGCTGTTCGCTGCAGCAGCGATACAGGCGCACGAAGATCGGATCGTCGCGCCAGCCTTCGAAGTCGGCGTCGAGCTGCAGTGCATCGGGCCATCCGCTCGGCCCGGCCGATCCGCCCGCACACAGATAGCCCGTCAGCGAGCCATGCAGATCGCTGGCGCCGACACCGAGCCGCAGGCGCGCAAGTACAGAGTCCAGCTCGGCATGGGTCAGCGGTGTTTCGTTCATCGCATCGAGGGTGCAGGGTCGGCGATGCGATTCTATCGCGCCTGCCGCATCGGTTGGACGCAGCGGCATGGCGCCAGCGCACGCGATTGCCTAAACTCGAATCCGACGCGTCCGCGTCACCCCCGTTCGGAGTGCTCGCGGCGACATGAAGCAGGTGTGGCTCAGGTGCAGGGTCTCGCGTACCGGCGCCCGTTTCGTCGGCGCCGCGCTGATGCTCGTCCTCGCGTTCGCCGACACCGTGTTCGCGGACGAGCGGGCCTATTACTTCGACCGCATCGAAGGCAAGCAGACCCTGCTGCAGAATTCGATCCGCGCCATGCATCAGGATCGCAGTGGTTTCATCTGGGTCGGTACACAGGGTGGCCTGCACAAGTTCGACGGCTATACGTTCGCTCGCTTCGAACATGATGCCGACGACACGCGCAGCCTGCCCGACGGCGTGATCCTGGCGATTGCCGAAGATGCCGATCAGGGCATCTGGGTCAGCACGATGACTGGCGGCCTTGCCCGCCTCGACCAGCGCAGCGGGTTGTTCCAGACATTCGCCCTCGAACAGGACACGCAGTCGCGCAATGACCGTGGCTCGATCGCAGCGCTCGCACATGACGCATCCCGCGGCATATGGCTCGGTACGCGCAATGGACTCGAGCTGCTCGATCCGGCCAGTGGCGCGCGCCGCCAGGTGGAGTCGTCCGCCGACGAGCCGCGCGCCCCGGTGCGCAAGTTGCTGCTCGCCGGCAACGGCACCTTGTGGGTAGCCAGCGCCGGCGGCCTGCTGCGCGTGCCACGCGGCGGCGATCGCAGCGAACGCGTCGCTGCCGACCTGCTCGGCGACGTCATCGACCTGCGTGAAGCCAGCGACAACACGATCCTCGTCGCCGGCACCGATTCCGTGCACCGGTTCAACCCGGTCAATGGCAAGGCGACGCTCATCTGGAACTCGTCGGGTGCGCACGCGATTGCCAGCGTCATCGAGGATCGCGCCAGGCGCATATGGATCGCCACGCTTGGGGACGGCATCGCGGTCGTTGATCCTTCCGGCCAGCGCGGTGTCGAAATATTGCGTCCCGACCGCAACTTGCCCGGCAGCCTGCCGCAGGAATCGGTCACCGCGTTGCTGGTCGATCGATCCGGTCTACTGTGGGTCGGCACCGAGGCGCTCGGCGTCAGCACGGTGGATACGTCGGGCGCAGCGTTTCGCTACATCACCGATCTCGTCGGCGCACGCGACCGCGTAAACACCAACAATATTCGGGCGATCCACGAAGATGCCGCAGGATACCTGTGGCTCGGCACCGACGGCGACGCCATGAAGCGTTACGACCGGACCACGCAAACCTTCACCTACTACGACGACACGCTGCGCACGGCGTTGCGCTTCGGCGAGAATCAGCGGATCAAGGTCGAGGCAATGGCGGCCGCGGTCGACGGCGGATTCTGGTTTGCCAGCAATGCCGGCGTGGGCCGATTCGATCCCGTGCGCAACACGATCGATCCGCTCGTGCAGACCGATGCTGCGTTCGCCAAGGCCAGCGTGAGCGGATTCCGCTCATTGATCGTGGCGCGTGACGGCAACATCTGGTTCGGCTCGCGCGAGGGCGGGGTTTCGCGTTACTCGCCGGTCGAGCGCACGCGGCGCGACTGGCGCCACGACGACGGCGATGCGACCAGCCTCAGCCACAACCACGTACTGACACTCCACGAGGATCGTCGTGGCCGCATCTGGGTCGGCACGCTCGATGGCCTCAGCGTGATCGATCCGGTTTCTGCCAGCGTGCGCATTCTGCGCCACGATCCCAAGGACCCGGCATCGCTCGCCGGAAACATCGTGCGCGTGATCCACGAGAGCAGTGACGGCAGCTTCTGGATCGGCACGCATACTGGCCTCAATCACCTGCAGGCGCTCGATGACGCGGCGCCGCGCTTCACGCGCTACCTGCCGCGCGACGGACTGCCCGATGCGACGGTCTACGGGATTCTCGAGGACGCGATGGGGCGTCTCTGGCTCAGTTCGAACCGCGGCATCACCTCGTTCGACCGCAGTACTGGCACTTTCCACCAGTACACGCTCGAAGACGGTCTCCAATCGATCGAGTTCAATGGCGGTGCGCTCGCCGCGTTGCGCGATGGCCAGCTTGCGTTCGGTGGCGTCGAGGGCGTCAATCTGGTCAACCCGACCACGGTCACCGCGAGCCGTTTCGTGCCGCCGGTAATGATCACCGGCGTGCGCATCGGCAATGCCGACAGCGGCGACGTCGCGATCGCTGGTTCGATCGAGATGGCGCACAGCGATCGTGTCCTGCGACTCGAGTACGCCGCACTGGATTTCGCCGCTCCGGAGCGCAATCGTTTCCGCTATCGCCTCGAAGGGTTCGACGAAGACTGGGTCGACGCCGGTACGCGGCATGATGCGACGTACACCAATCTCGATCCGGGCCGCTACGTGTTCCGCGTGGTCGCCAGCAATCACGACGGGTACTGGAACGAGCAGGGCGCGCGCATCGACCTGCTGGTCCGGCCGGCCTGGTGGAACAGCCTGCCGATGCAGATCGCCTATGCGCTGATGGCGCTGCTGGCCGTGCTGTTGCTATGGGACGCGGTACGTCGCAAGCGTGCCGAGGAGAAGCAGCACAATCGGGAACTGGAGGACCGCGAGAACCGGCTGCGCCTCGCCCTTTGGGGTTCGAGCGACGAGTTCTGGGATCTCGACATGGACAGCGGCGTGGTCGTGCGGCTGAGTGCCAACCGCACGCAGGGCACCCAGCGCCAGCAGTCGCTTTCCGTTTACGACTGGCTGCGCGACAGCGTGCATGCCGACGACCAGCGCGTGATCGCCGAGCGACTCGACGACCACATCACCGGCAAGGCGCCGCTGTTCGAGTCCGAGCAGCGCGTGCGCACGCCAGAGGGCGACTGGATGTGGGTGCTCGTGCGCGGCAAGATCGTCGAGCGCAACGACGCCGGCCGGCCGCTGCGCATCTGTGGCACCGCGCGCGATGTCACCGCCTCGCGCGATGCCGAGCGTGATCGGCGCATCGCGCAGGAAGTCATCAGCAGCATGGGCGAAGCGGTCACGGTCACCGATCTGGACTTCCGTTTCGTCTCGGTCAACCCGGCCTTCACCCGCACCACCGGCTGGCAGGAACACGAGGTGCGCGGCCGCTCGGCGTCGCTGCTCAATTGCGCACAGCATTCGCCCGAGCACTACCAGACCTTGCGCGACTCGATCCTGCGCGAAGGCCATTGGCGCGGCGAGCTGTGGCAGCGGCGCAAGGATGGCGAGGAGTTCCTGTCCTGGCTGCAGAGCTCCGAGGTGCGCGATGCGCAGGGCGTGCGCACGCACTATGTGCAGGTACTGACCGACATCACCGAGCGCAAGCGCAACGAGCAGGAGCTGCGCTATCTCGCCAACTACGACACCTTGACCGGTCTGCCCAATCGCACGATGTTGTCCGAGCGACTCGGCCATGCGGTGGTGCGCGCGCGGCGTGGCGCGCGCAAGGTCGCGGTGCTGTTCCTCGACCTCGACCGTTTCAAGCACGTCAACGACTCGATGGGACACGCGGCCGGCGACCGCATGCTCAAGGCCGCCGGTGGCCGGCTGCGTGACAACGTCCGCGATGGCGATACCGTCGCGCGCATCGGCGGCGACGAGTTCACTGTCGTGCTCGAGGACATCGTCGACGTCGCCGAGGCCGAGCGCGTCGCGCAGAAGCTGATCACCGCTTTCGAACAGCCGCTCGAGCTGGAAGACGGCCAGGACGTGGTCATCTCGCCGTCGATCGGGGTCAGCCTGTATCCCGACCATGGGCAGACACCGACTGACCTGCTCAAGTATGCCGATACCGCGATGTACCAGGCCAAGGAACGCGGGCGCAAGACCTACATGGTCTACACCGAATCGATGGATGCTGCCGCGCGCATGCGCGCAACGATGGTCGGTGCACTGCGCAAGGCGCTTGATCGCCACGAGCTCAGCCTCGTCTATCAGCCGAAACTGTCGTTGCTCGATGAGCGCGTGACCGGCGTCGAAGCACTGCTGCGCTGGCACAGCGAGGACCTCGGCGAGATTGCTCCGTCGGTGTTCATTCCGGTCGCCGAGGAAACCGGGCTGATCCTCGAGATTGGCGACTGGGTGCTCGTGCAGGCCTGCGAACAGCTGGCGAACTGGAACCGAGCCGGGCTGCGCGATGTCTCGATGTCGGTCAACCTGTCGGTCTTGCAGTTGCAGCGCAGCGACCTGACCCAGCGACTCTGCGACATCCTCGCCGACAACGACATGGCGCCGAACCAGCTCGAACTCGAGCTGACCGAGAGCATGGTCATGGCCAACGCCGAACAGTCGATCACGACCTTGCGCCAGCTCAAGGCGGTTGGCGTGACCCTGTCGATCGACGACTTCGGCACCGGCTACTCGTCGCTCGCCTATCTCAAGCGGTTGCCGATCGATACGCTCAAGATCGACAAGGAGTTCGTGGGCGACATCACCACCGATCCCGACGACGAGGCGATCACCGCAACGATCATCAACATGGCCCATTCGCTCGGCCTCAATGTGGTCGCCGAAGGCGTCGAAATCGCCGAACAGGTCGAGTACCTGCGCGAGCAGGGCTGCGACGAGGTGCAGGGCCACTGGCTGTCCAAACCGATGCCGCCCGACCAGTGTTTCCGCTTCCTGCGCGATCGCGCCCAGCGCCGTCGCGTGGTCATCGGCGAACCCCACTGAGACCGTCTTTTTCCGGTGTATAGTCTTGCCATGGCCGAACCAGACAACACGCAGGTCACGCTCGAGGAGATCGGCACACGCGTCGATCGCCTCGTCGAGCTGTGTCGGCGTCTCAGTGAAGAGAACCGCAGCCTGCGTCAGAGCCAGGAACAGCTGGCCGGCGAGCGCGCCAGCCTGATGGCCAAGAACGAGCAGGCGCGCACTCGCGTCGAGGCCATGATCGGCCGGCTCAAGTCACTGGAGCAGAACCAGGCATGAGCGAACCGATTGCGGTCAACATCCTTGATCGCGAATACCTGATTGGCGCGCCGGCCGAGGAACGTGCGAGCCTGATCGCCGCTGCCGCCTATCTCGACGAGAAACTGCGCGCGCTGCGCAGCGGCGCCAATCGCGGCGGTGGCCTCGATCGTATTGCCATTCTCGCCGCACTCAACATCGCGCATGAACTGCTGAACGTGAAGCAACGTTCAGCGGCGGGCGGCGAAGACATGGCACGGCAACTGCAAGCGATCAAATCAAAACTTGATGCAGGTTTGCCCGCATCCCTACAATAGA
The DNA here is from genome assembly GCA_038259445.1 of Lysobacterales bacterium. GTDB lineage: Bacteria > Pseudomonadota > Gammaproteobacteria > Xanthomonadales > Rhodanobacteraceae > Dokdonella. The sequence goes on from JBBSOU010000020.1 coordinate 30,144, forward strand.
CCCCGGTGTCCTCGGCGGTGTGCGACAGCGCATTCCAACATATTGCCTTGTTCCTGTAGCGACCCCGGGATGGCCATGCGATGGTCGGTGTGCAAGTCCGCCTCGAGCGGAAAGCCTGAAGACCGCGCAAAGCCCTCCCACCTGAACCCATTGGTTCAAGGTCGTTAGATGTGCATCGGCACGGCGGAGGACGCCACTCTTTTTCCGGATACGCGACGCGCATGACAGTTGACGAAGAGCGCAATGCGCTGCGCAGCGAACTGCGCGCACGCCGTCGACAGCTGAGCGCCGCCGAACGTATCGCGGCGGCCAGCGGCGTCGCCGAGTCGCTGCTGCAACTGGCCGAGTTCATCACTGACGCGCACGTCGCCGGTTACTGGGCAATCGACGGCGAGCTGCCCTTGCACAGCGTGGTTGCGAGTCTGCGCAGCCGTGGCCAGCAATATCTTCTGCCTCGCGTGGTCGGTCCGCGTGCCTTGCGCTTCGCCCAGTGGCGGCCCGGTGTATCGCTTGAATCGAATCGTTACGGCATTCCCGAGCCGGTCTGCAGTGAAGACGAACTGCGCGATGCCGATCTGATCGATGTTGTGCTTTTGCCACTGCTCGGCTTTGACCGCGAAGGCCATCGCATCGGTTATGGCGGCGGCTATTACGACGCCACATTTGCGTTCCTGCGCGAGCGCACGCAGGCCGCGCAGCCGTTGCTGGTTGGCGTCGGCTACGATGCGCAACGCGTCGAGTCGATCGCGCCGTCCTCGTGGGACGTGTCGCTCGACTACGTCGCCACCGAGACTGGTCTGATCGATTGCTGGCATGAGCGCGGCGCCCGTATCGACGCCGCGTCTTGAGTCCAGTCGCTGCACGGGCGGCGAAACCGAGCAGCATTGGCTCACGAAGAGCGAACCAACCGCTGGAGAAGTCAGTGTGAGCAAGCGGTACTGGTTGATGAAGAGCGAGCCGGAAGAGTTCTCCATCGACGCGCTGCAGCGCGTCGGTGCCGAACCGTGGAGCGGCGTGCGCAACTACCAGGCACGCAATTTCATTCGCGACGACATGCAGATCGGCGACGGTATCCTGTTCTATCACTCCAATTGTGACGAACCGGGCGTGGTCGGCATCGCCGAAGTGGCTGGTGCCGCGCGACCGGATCCGACCCAGTTCGATCCTGATAGCGACTACCACGATCCGGCCAGCAAGCCTGCACAGCCACGCTGGCTGCTGGTCGATGTCGGCTTCAAGCGCAAACTCAAACGCACGATATCGCTGCAAGCGATGAAGGCAAGCCCGCCGCTGGCCGGGTTTGCGCTGGTCCAGCGAGGCAATCGTCTTTCGGTGATGCCGGTGACGCGCGAGCAATGGGATTTCATCCTCTCACTCGAGAACAAGCGGAGCACGCGATGACGAAGGAAGAGGGCAAGCGCCGCGCCGCGCGGGCGGCCATGCGCCACGTCGAAGACGGCATGCTGGTCGGGGTCGGAACCGGCTCGACGGTCGGTTATTTCATCGAGGCGCTGGCAGAGCGCAAGAACGACATTGAAGGTACGGTATCGAGTTCGGAACAATCGACGCGCTTGCTGCAGGCGCACGGCATTCCGGTATTCGATCTCAACGCCACCGGTGAACTCGCCTTGTATGTCGACGGCGCCGACGAGTGTGATGCGCAGGGATGCCTGATCAAGGGCGGCGGCGCTGCATTGACGCGCGAGAAGATCATCGCGGCGGCATCGCGGCAGTTCGTCTGCATCATTGATCCGAGCAAGCGGGTCGATGTGCTTGGCCGATTCCCGTTGCCGGTCGAAGTGATTCCAATGGCGCGCAGTCATGTCGCGCGCGCACTGGTCGTTCTGGGTGGACAGCCGGTCTGGCGTGATGGCGTGGTCACCGACAACGGCAACTGGATACTCGACGTGCACAACCTGCGCATCACCGATCCGGTCGCACTCGAGCGCGAAATCAACCAGATCGTCGGCGTGGTCACGGTCGGATTGTTCGCGGCACGCCGCGCCGATGTGGTGTTGACCGGCGAGGAATAGCGCGGACACCGCGCATGCATGCAGCGGGGGGCTGCAGCCGCCGCTGGCATGCACTCACGCGGCAGCGACCGATGGCGCATGCGCGAATGCCGTCGCGGACCATGCGGGTCGCCGCGACCGGCTCGATCGAATGCGCTATGGTCTGCTGCGCGGACCCTCACCGTAGCGGATCCGGTACGGGAATCTTCGAAATGAATGCAACCGAGCCGCAGAGGACGTGCCACCCGCTGATGCGGCCATGGCATGCGGCTGTCAGCTGGCTCACGCGGGTGCCGGTGTCTGATCCGGTGGACCGGCGCAATGCGCCGATGGTGCAGATCGTGGTGCTGCTGCTGGCGATCGCGCCGCCGGCGATGTGGCTGTATCGCATCGTGGCCAGCAGTCAGCCGTGGCGCAATGGCGAAACGGCCAGCCTGATCATGAGCCTGGCGCTCAGCGCAATTGCCGCGGTGAGCTTCGTGATGATCCGCCGTGGCCTGTTCCAATGGGCGGCACGCCAGCTGCTCGGGGTTGTCGCAGTGCTGATGCTGATGTCGTCGATACAAGGCGGCTATACCGCACAGAGCCACGAACAGCCGATGCAAGTTGTCTGGCTCGTGCTGGCCGGACTGGTCATCGGGCGCAAGGCGCTCTGGCTCATGTTCGCGGTGACCGTGCTTGCAGTCTGCATCGGCGTCAGCGTCGACATCGCCGGCGCCAAGGTGCCGCGATTCTCGACCAGCGACCAGATCGTCAATGGTCTGATGGTCACTGTCCTGTTCCTGTTCATCGCGGTGGTCATCGATCGCAGCGTGGCGGCATTGCGTGAAAGTCTGCGCGCAGCCACCGCGCGCGGCGAAGCGTTGGCCCGCAGCAATGCGCAGCTCGAGGAAGCGATGCGCGAACGTGAGCGTGTCACCGACCAACTCGTGCATGCACGCAAGGTCGAAGCGGTCGGTCAACTCGCCGGTGGCGTCGCGCATGATTTCAACCACCTGCTTGCGCTCGTGCTCGGTTACGTGCGGCGTGCTCAGGCAGCGACCACGCCGGCCGAAACGCGCGCTGCCCTCGATGGCATCGAATCGGCCTCACGACGCGCCGTCGCTGCCTCGGCCACCTTGCTCGATTTCAGTCGCACCCAGGAGCGTCATCTCGAAGTGTTCGATGCCGGTGCCGCGATCCGCGAGTGCGAGCCGATGTTGCAACAGCTGTTCGGGCCCGAGGTCCGGCTGGTACTCGATCTCGCGCCGAAGTCGAACCTGATCCTTTTCGATCGCGCACGCTTCACGCTGATCGCGCTCAACCTCGCCGCCAATGCCAAGCACGCCATGCCGCAAGGTGGCGAGTTCCGGATTCGAGTGCGCCCGACGGTCGATACGGTCTGCATCGAGTTCATCGACAATGGAGTGGGCGTTCCGGCCACGCTGCAGGCGCGCATCTTCGAGCCGTTCTTCACGACCAAACCAAGCGGCCAGGGTACCGGGCTCGGCCTGTCGGTCGCAGCAGACCTGATTGCAGACGCCGGCGGCCAGATCGACGTGCGCAGTGCGCCAGGGGAAGGGGCCGTTTTCGTCGTCGCGTTGCCGCGCGCTGCGTGAAGGGTACCTGTGGGGTCCAGCGAAATTCAGGCTTGAAAGCGTGCAAAAAGGTATATTCCATGTGCACGCCGCCGTCGACGCAGGATGCGCCGAGGTAAGCAGGCAACAGGAGTGGCGCTCGCATCGGACTCGCGAACAGGCTTTGGGGAGTCCTGCATGCAGTTGAGTGTCGCTGTGCTTGAAGACGACCGCGCGTTGCGCGACGACATCCTGGTGCCGGAACTCCAGGCGCTCGGGTTTCGTGCCGAGGGTTTCGCCCATTCGGCCGGCCTGTATGAGCGCATGCGTGTCAATCCGTTCGATCTGGCGGTGATCGATATCGCTCTCGATGGCGAGTATGGCCTCGACGTTGCACAACGACTGCGCGCGATGGCACTGATCGGCATCGTCACCCTGACCGGACGAGCCGTTCACAGCGAGCGGATCATCGGCTTGCGCGAATCGATCGACGCATGGCTGACCAAGCCGGTCGAAATCGAATTGCTCGCAGCAACACTGCACAGCGTGTCGCGCCGACTGCATCCGCGCAAGTCGCCGAGCGATCGCGCCAGCGCTGAAAAGTCGTGGCAACTGACCGACAATGGTTGGCACCTGCAGTCTCCCGACGGACGCGAGATGTCGCTCAATCTTGCCGAGCGGCGTGTGCTCACGCGCTTGTTTCTTTCGCCCAACGAACCGGTCCTGCGCGAGTCCTTGATCTCCGTAGTCGCCGAACCGGACGAGGATTTCGATCCGCATCGACTTGACATGCTGATCCACCGACTACGACGAAAGATCGTAAGAAGTTTCGGCATGGCACTGCCGCTTCGCGCGGTGCGCGGATGCGGTTACCTGATCCTCGGCGGCGACTCGCGCTCGCGCTGATCACCATGGATGGCCAGATTTGCGCCTGTCCCGGGCGATTGATGGCATCCCTGTGCAAGCACTCACCTGAGCCTGCAGGAGATCCCGGCAGTGTGCCTGGATGGTGAGAAACGGTGAGCAACTGCAACTCGACGTGAGTGATTTTTGCAGGCGATTCGCCTAGCTTCCGTGCCGTCGACGGCGGCGCACGGTTTCTCTCACGCGAGTGGAGCGATGTTCCGGGTTAGCCGCGCTGATCCCCGGATCGCGCGCGCGGTGTCCATTCCCAACCGCCCCGACGCCGTCTTCCCAGGGGATCCACCACCATGCGTCTTGCCACCTTCCTGCGCGCTCGCCGTTCGGCGTCGCCTGTGACTGCCGTGACCACTGCATTGCTGATTGCTGCTTCCTCGCTGGTGCAGGCCGAAGGCAGTCGCACACTGTATCCGTCGAGCTATACCGCTGCGCGCGCCAGCATGGACCTGACCAGCAACAGCCTGTTCGTCGGGCAGGTCAGCCGTCGCCAGTTCATCTACGTGCATGCGCGTGCCGGCGAGTTCATCCTGCTCGGTTCGCGCAACCGCATCGCCACCGGAGTTGGCGGTGATGTGCGCGTGTATTTCGACGCCAGCGGCAACTACGGCCCCAAGGGCGGAGAAAACCTGACCGGTGCACCGGCGAATGGCGCGCTCGTCTTCTCGTGCGACGGCAGTGGCGCGGTGACGCCGCCGAACAGCTTTTTCGGCACCACGCTCGGCGCGATCGGCACGCGCGCAGAGGAACTGGCCGGGCCGAACAGCGCCGACAACTCGGTAGCCGTGGCCAACGGTTTCGCCCCGTGCGCCTACGCGGTACCGGCCACCGGCATCTACGGAGTCGCATTCAACCCACGCGGCAACTCGGCGACCAACCGCAACATCATTGATCCGCCCGCCGTGCTCAGCGACAGTGTCTCGGCCTGGGAAGTCGCGGTGCGCCTGAACGCGGCCTCGATCGCCGATATCAATGGACGCGTGTTCACCTATGCCTGGGCAGGCTTCACGGGCGCCAACGGCGCTGGATTCCGTCTCAACCACACGCTCTACTACGTGACCTCCGACGGCTACCGCTACGAGCAGATTTCGCGCGGCATCGACCCGAACGGTTATGGGATGTACGCGAACCGCTCGGGCTTTCTCGATAATGGCGCGCCGCTCTACAAGGATGTGCGTCCGGGTATCGGCGCGGTTCCGCAACTGGTCAATCCGGTCCTCGGCGCCGCCGCCGGAATCAGCGCGGAAGCGCCGCAGTTTCCGGTGTTCTTCAGCAGTGTTGCAACCACCTCGCCGCACGCGGACGAAGTCGACAGCACGCTGGCGCGGCTCGGCATTCCGGCGATCCCGCCGGTGCCACAGCTCAGCAATATCGACTATCTGGGCAACGTGTCCGGCTCCACCTCGACCGTCGGTGCCGGCGGCACCTTCACCTTCGAAACGGTCAACACGCTGTCATTCGAGATTGTCATCAGCCGTGACGGCGTTGATTTCGATCCGGCCAACCCGCTCAACCGTGTCATTACCGGTGTCGCCCTCACCGGCAGTCATTCGGTGTACTGGAACGGCCGCGACAACAACGGCGCGAACTTTCCGGCATCGGCGACAAACTATCCCTATCGGATAGCCGGTCGCAACGGAGAAGTGCACTTCCCGCTCATCGACGCCGAAGCGAATCCGTTCGGCGGGCCCACCATCAACAAGCTCAACGGCACGCCCGGTTCGACCGTCTACTACGATGATCGCGGCTACATCTCAAGCAACGGTTTCGCGGTCGGCCAGAACAATGGCCTGTTGTGTGGCGTCGGCGCGACCCAGCCGCAGCCGGTGCCGGCATTTTCGCTGATCGGTGTCGATTCGAGCGCGCAGACCGGCGGCATCTACTACCGGACCTGGAGCGGCGGCAATCCCAACGCCGATTGCGGCAGCGGCGGCTTCGGTGATGCCAAGGGCCTCGATACCTGGGCACTCGAGCAGACCGCAGCGATCGTGCGCGATATCGAAATCATCGCGCCAATTCCCGGCGTCGATGTCGGCACATCGATCAGCGTCGCCGCGGCAGCGTTCCCGGGCCAGACCGTCAATGGCTCGTTCGCGTTCCGCAACGATGGCGACACAACCGCAACAGGCGTCACCTATGCGTTGACCATCGGCGATCCCGGCAACGCGTACTGTCCCGCCAGCGCGACGTTCCCGCTGGTGCCGGCCGGTGTCACGGCGACCTTCAATCCACTGCCTGCATGCACGGTCACGTTCACCGGGATGCCAACCAGTCTGGTGATCGGCCAGTCGCTTCTGTTCAACTTCAGCTATCCCGCACCAGCACCAGGAACTGTGCCGGTCCGCACCGAGATCCAGGCCACCAACGAAACCGCCCCCCCCGGCGTATCGCCGAACGTGGCCAATGCGGCCACGATCATCGCGATTTCCGACGTGTTCACGACGATCACCGTGCCGCCGACAGCAGACACCGGCTCGACGGTCAACGGCACGCTGCAGTTCGGCAACACCGTCGCGGCCACCGCGATCGCCGAAGGCGTCATCTATACGGCGACGATCGGCACCCCGGGCAGCTGTCCGGCCGGCGTCGCCTTCGTGCTTCCCGGTGGCGCCACATTCGCCTACGACAACGCAACCTGCGCGGTGTCGTTCACCGGCTTGCCGACCCTGCTCGATCCCGCTCAGACGATCAACATCACGTTCTCCTACACCGCACCGGCCTTGGCAGCGACGATTCCGGTCAGCTCGGCAATCAGCACGACGACACCCGAAACGGCCACTGCCAACAACACGAGCAGCGGGCAGACCGTGGTCGCACCGGCCACCGCAGTGCTGACGATCAGCAAGAGCGCCAACGAGACGGGCGTGATCCGTGGCGGCACGGCGAGCTTCACGATCGTCATCGGCAACAGCGGGCCGGCCACCGCCGACAGCGTCAGCGTCACGGATCCGACGCCGGCAGGGCTCACGTTCGTTTCGAATACGGGAGACTGCGTGACTGCGTTCCCGTGTGCACTGGGCAGCTTGCCGGTGGGTGAAACGCGCACGATCACGACCATCTACCAGGTGCCGCTGGGTTACGCCGGCCCAAACCCGATCCTCAACACGGCCACAGTGAGCTCGCCGACTGATCCGGGTGGTCCTCGCAGCGACGACGCGAGCACACCGGTCGAGAGCACCACGTTCACACTGACCAAGGGACTACCGACGCTCAGCATCGACGCCAATGGCGATGGTGTCGTCAGTGTCGGCGACACGTTGACCTATACCGTCACGTTCACCAACACCGGCACGGTCGCGATGACCGGCGTGGTAGTCAGTGACCCGCTGTTGACGCCGTCTAGCATCAACTGCCCGAGTGTTGCGCCTGCCGCGACCTGCGTGCTGGTCGGCACCCACGTCGTCACCCTCGCCGAAGGTGCGGCGGGTCAGGTCGTCAATACCGCCAACGCAAGCACGACCACCCCTGGCGTGTGCCCGGTCGGCAATACGAGTCTGGCATGCAATCCGACCGTGACCACACCCGTCGTGAGCGCGGCCCTCGCCATCGTCAAGACTGCGGTTGAGGCCTCGGTGATCCCGGGCAACACCGCGAGCTACACGATCGTGGTGACCAACAACGGACCATCGGATGCGGCCAACGTGGTCGTCAGCGATACGACACCGGCTGGTCTGACCTTCGTCAGCAACACCGGTGCATGCACGACCGCATTCCCGTGCAACCTCGGCACGGTTCCCGCCGGTGAAACGCGCACGATCACGACGACGTTC
>JBBSOU010000021.1:0-37979 GCA_038259445.1 Lysobacterales bacterium
ATGTTCGCCGCCGATCGTGGCTTCGCCGAAGCCGCGTTCGAGCGGTGCCAGCGCAGTGGCCGGACCGCTGCGCGAGCGCAGCAGAAGCCGGCCATTGGACGACCAGATCTGGAAGGCGAGCTTGGTCTCGTAGGCATGGCCATCAGCCGAGACGAGATCGTCGCCCTGGCCGCTTGCCGTTCCCTGCCAAACGTCGATTTCGATCGGCGTACCGACGTTCTCGGGCGTGCCACGCAACGCGGGCTCGACGATGCCCACCAGCACGCGCGCCGAGTGTGCGAGCTTGGCGTCGAACAGTTCATCGGCCTCTACCAGTCCTTCCCGGTAGCTGAATGCCGAACCGAGCGCACCGATAACCGCGATCACGCCGATCAGCGCAGACATTAGCCAGCGGCGCAACGAACTCATGCAGACGACTCCTTCGGCGCCTGCACAAGGTAGCCAACGCCACGAATCGTGCGAATCAGGTTCGGACCAAGCTTGCGGCGCAAGTGATGGACATGCACCTCGATCGCATTGCTGTCGACCGCCTCGTCCCAGCGATACAGGTTGCGCATGGCGTGTTCGCGCGTGACCACGCGTCCCGCACTTTCGATCAATAGCTGCAGCAATGCGAACTCGCGGCGAGGCAGGTCGACCAATGCGCCACGCTGGATGACCTCGAGCTTGTCCGGATCGAGCACGAGCTGGCCGTGCTCGATGCGCTGCTGGCTGCGCCCGGCGGCACGGCGGTGCAGCGCGCGCAGTCGCGCGAGCAGTTCGCGTGTGTCGAACGGCTTGACCAGATAGTCGTCCGCGCCGGCATCGAGCGCGGCGATGCGGTCCTCGACCTGGTCGCGCGCGGTCAATACGAGCACCGGCGTTTGCGCGCCAGCGCTGCGCGCCTCGCGCAGCACCGCCATGCCATCGATGCGCGGCAAGCCGAGGTCAAGCACGACCACGTCGAACTCGCCGCTGCGCAGGGCCTCGAGTCCGGTGGCGCCATCGCGTACCCAGTCGGCAGCCAGCATCGCGCGCAGCAGCGCCGTGTGGATGCCTTCGCCGAACAAGCGGTCGTCTTCGATCAGCAGTACACGCATGCCGTCGAGTCTACGCGCATCACCGCCGTCAGTTCAGATGGCGGTTGACCTCGGCGAGCGACTTCTCGACCTCGGCACGACGACCCGCATCGGCACGCTCGCGACCTTCGCGAGGCGCTGCCGCGAGCGCCTTCTGCAAGACCTTTTGCGCATCAACGTAGCGGCCCTGGTCGCGCAGGTAGTCCCCGTAGAAGTAATTGCTGTCGATGCCATCCGGATTCTTCTCCAGGCCCTTGAGCAGGAGTTGCGCGGCTTTTTCGTCATCACCGAAACCGAGTGGCCAGCCCGGCACCTGATAGTAGAGGCTGCCGAGGCTGGTGTACGCCGAGCCGTGCATGGCGTCGCCATCGAGCGCGATCGCCTTGTCGAAATCCTCGCGTGCCCGCTTGGCCAGCGACAACGCACCGAGCCCGCCCTTTGCGCCGGCCTCGCTGGCCAGCACGATGCCACGCCAGATCAGCAGTTCCGCATCGTCGGGATGCGCAGTGATCGCGCTGCCGGCCTGCGTGGCCAGTGCCTCGAATGCGCTTGCCTGGTCATCCGCCGGGGTGGCGTACTTGATCTCGTCCCAGCGCTGGCGCACCGCGTCGGCGGGCGCAGCAGACTGGGCAAGCGCGACCGTGGCAATCAATGATGAAACGACCATGAGTGAAACGGACGACAAAAACTTCATGCGATCTTCTCCTCTGCGACATGCGTGCTTGCCGAGGCATCGAGATGATGCCTGACCACCGCAATCTTCTTGGCCAACGCGCGATCAACAAGTCCAGGCAAGGCGCCGTTGATGCGAATGAAAAGGTTTTCCGGCCAGCCGATCTGCACGCGTCGCTGGCCGCGGCGAATAGCCTGCACGATGCGTCGGGCGACCACCGCTGGCGCATCGACGGGTGTTTTCAGCTCGGCGTTGAGTGCATCGATGCGTGCACTGTTGAATGCCGTGCGCGTCGCCCGCGGCGACACGTGCAGATAGCGCACGCCATCGATACCGGCTTCGCGTGCCATGGCTTCCATGAAGCCGCGCAATCCGAACTTGCTCGCGCTGTAGGCGGCGAAGCCGGGGAAGCCGATGCTGGCGAAAGTCGAGCCGATCGCGGTCACGCAGGCATCGGGCTGGCGCGAAAGCAACGGCAGGAGCCGATGCGTCAGCAAAACCGGCGCAAGCAGGTTGGTCTCGAAGATGTCGCGCAGGCGCTTCGCACTCGCCTGCCCAAACATCCCGGCACCTTCGATGCCGGCCGCGTGCACGAGCAGCGAAATCGGAGCGAAGCCGTTCTCGGCAGCCGAATGCACGGCATCGATGCCGGCAGGATCGGTGATATCGGCACCGAGCGCGACGAAGCGCGCGCGCAACTCGCTCGGCAGACGGGCACGCTGTGCAGCAAGTGCCTCGACGCTTCGACCGACAGCGAGCACCCGTGCACCCGCGCCGAGCAACTCGAACGTGAGTGCTTCACCGATGCCACCGCTGGCACCGGTCAGCACCAGGCCCTTGCCGCGCAGGTCGATCATGCTGCCTCCTGGCGTCGCGTCGTCGACTGGCTCTGCAGTGTGCGGAAGATCTCGCCGTAAAGTCCGAAGAACCGACGTGCGGCATGGATCACCGCGGCGTGGTCGCCGGCATCGTCGAGCCGGTCCATGAGGCGCTCGAAGAAGCCGACGTGCTCGATGTCGAGATCGCCGTGCGAGAGCAGGTAGCTGAAGGCATTGCGCGGCAGGCCGAGCACCGATTCGATGCGTGTCGCTGCGCGTGTCGCCATCGCCACGCTGGTGCCCTCGAGCACGAACACCATGCCGAAGAAGCCGACCGGGTTGTTGCGTGCCACCGTGTCGTAGGCGTAGGCGACCATCAGTTCGGTGGCTGCGGACGGCGAGCCGTGCTCGATGGCGCTACGATCGACGCCGCAGGCGACGAGATCGTCCAGGATCCACTCGTGGTGCCCGATTTCCTCGCCGATGTATTCGGCGACGGCCGTGCGCAGCCACTCGAGGCGCGACGGCAGGCGACTGCCGCAGGCCATCAGCAACGGCACGGTATGGCGCACATGATGAAACGCCTGCTCGAGGAAACCCGTGTAGTCGTCGCGCGCGATGTCGCCGGCGAGAGCCGCCTGCAGGATCGGCGTCGACAGGAAATGCTCACGCTCGGTGCGGGTCGCGTGCAGGAGATGCTCGTGAAATGCCATCGGTGTTCCTTCAGTGGAGAGGCAAATGGAGTGCGTCGATACGGTCGGCATAGCGCTGCAGCACCGCGGAGCGGCGAGCGCGGCCGTTGGCCGTGGCGAGGCCGTTGGCGACCGCGAACGGTGCATCGGCGATGATGAAGCGGCTGGCGCGCGCGTAATCCGGCAGGCCCGCATTGACTTCCTCTACCGCGCGCTGCAGCGCGCGTTCGCCGGTACCGGGAGTGCGGGCGACCAATATCGCGACGTTCCATGGGCGGGCCTCGCCATCGACAACCGCCTGTGCAATCAGCGGATGTGCGACGAGCTCGCTCTCGACCCATTCCGGCGAGACGTTGCGACCGAACGCAGTAATGAACACGTTGCGTCGACGACCTTCGATCCAGACGTAGCCGTCTTCGTCGACGCGACCAATATCGCCCGTCGCGACCTCCACCGCGATCGAAGAAGGCATGCCGACGTAGCCTTGCATCGTCGATCCACGCACGTGCAATTCGCCCTCGGAATCAACGCGAAGCTGGACATGATCGAGGACGATGCCGGCCGACCCGGCGCGCATGCGCCCGGGCCTGTTCAGGGTGACCACCGACGCGCATTCGCTAAGGCCGTAGCCTTCATGCACCGGCAGGCCGACGCGCTGCGCGCGCGCGAGCAGGGTCGAACCGACGCGCGCGCCTCCCACGGCGATGAAACGCAGTGTAGTCGGCGTGGCAGAGCCCTCTTCGATGGCCGTGACGATCGCGTCGAGCAACTGCGGCACGAGGATGACGCTGTCAGGTCGGTAGCGCGCGATGCACGCCATCAGCCGCTGCGTATCGAGGCCACTGGCGCCGCTGTAACCGATTTCTGCCAGAGACGGCACTGCGATTTCGCCGCCTGCCAGCAACGGCGAGTAGATGCCGGCAATGTTCTCGAGCAATGTGGCGAGCGGCAACAGACACAAATGGCGCTCGCGCACCAGGCCGCGCGTTGCCGACTCGATCGATTCCGCGACCTGCAGCAGCGCATCGCTGCCCAGGCATACACCCTTCGGCTGTGCGGTCGTTCCCGAGGTATAGGTCACGCAGCGTGTCGAGGCGGGCAACGTCTTGCCGCACGGTGCGCGCTGCCATACCGGAGCCGTCACCGATGCGAGCGCGATCGGCGAACGCGGAGTCCAGCCGTCGCCGGCGGGGGCGGCGCCGATCCAGAGATCGGCATCACAGTCTGCCGCAACATGTGCGGCCTGGCCGGCACTGAAGAACAGCGGCACGGGGATATGCACAATGTCCAGCCGACGCACGGCAAGATCGAGCACGACCCAGCCGACGCTGTTGTCGAGCGCGCTGCAGACACGTCGCGCACCCAGTCTCGAGAGCGTATCGGCAGTGCGCGCGATTGCAGCCTCAAGGCCTGCACCATCGAGAGCCGTGCTGCCGCTGATCAGCACCGGTGCACTCCCCCGTCGCGCCAATGCCAGCGCCAGCGCAGCGTCGAGGCGAGTCATGCAATGCATGGCGGCGATATCGCCAGCCGGCGCGCAGGCGCAGCGTCGATCGGCGTTTCGCGAGCAAGGAAGCGGATTCCCGCCGCGAGATCGCCGATCAGCACTTCAGGCGCATGTGCGTAGTAGCTGCCCCAGTCGTTGCCGTCGTCGGCGACACGTTCGTGTCTTGCATGACCGATCGCTACAGGCGCAAGGCCGATACGCGCGAACGCGTTGCGCAACTCTCGCGTGGCGACGAACACGACCCAGCGTGCGCCATGCCCATGCAGCCACGGTGTCAATGCGAGGATCGTGCGTCGTGCATCGCCGGCTTCGAGTGCCGCGAAATTGCCGACCTCGACGATCGACTCGCGCGCCACGTGCGGGCAGCCGCGTTCGCGGATCGCCTGCTGCACGGGCTGGTCGAGGTAGCGCTCGGCGAATAGCTCGCCGTCGCGCGCAAAACGCAGGCCCGCCGCCGCGCGCAACGTTCCGGACTGATCGCGGAATGCAAGCAGATGCGGCATGAAGTTGCACAGGCTTGCGTCGAATCGCGTCCGGTAGCAGGCGGCGATGAACGACTCGATGGCGCCGCGCTCGGCAGTCGGCGTCGATCCCGTTGTGGGCCAGTGATCGATGCTTCGTATGTGTTCGGTGATGTCCATGGCCGCCATGATTGCGGCTCGGACTTAAGGGATTCTTGGCTTCGCGTTACCTTTCCATTGCGCAAAGACCAGCGTCACCAACGAAAAGTTTGCAGAGGTGGGCTTCCGGGCGCGCCGCGGCACAGACGCGGCGCGCACGTCGTCGGGAGTTTCCTGTAGAGCCGGCGAGTTGCGACAGCCCATCGCAATCGCCAGCGCCTGTTGCTCAGTCGACCGAGCGATTCCTGCCGCGCCAAGGCGCATAGAACGCACGCAGGCGGGCCAGATCACCGGCGAGGTCTGCGGTCGTCTCGAACAGCGGTCCGATGCCGATGGTGCGCTGCGGATAATGGAAATAGACCAGCACGATCGGTACATCCGCATTGCGCGCGATGTGCCAGAAGCCGGTTTTCCACTTTGCGACACGCTTGCGCGTTCCTTCCGGGGCAACGCCGACCCACAGCTTCGGCTCGGCGCGCAGGCGCTCGCTCATCTGCTCGACCACGCCATGCGTCGCGCTGCGTTCGATCGGCACGCCACCCAGCTGGCGCAGTAGCCAGCCGAGCGGACCGACGAACAGCTCGCGCTTGGCCATGAACGACACATCGACGCCAACCGCGACCTTGATGAGCAGGCCCCACAGGCCATCCCACCACGACGAGTGCGGCGCCGCAATGAGCACGGCGCGCGGCACGTCGGGAAACGTGCCGACAAGCTTCCAGCCGCACACGGCGAGGAATGCGCGCGCGAGCCTGCGGCCGGCATGATCGGCAAACTGCGGAATTGATGGCGGCAGCGGCATCGCCACGCGATCAGGTTTCAATCACCGCCCCAATCGCGCGCGCCGCGACCCGACTTGATCGTCGCGCGCTTCTTCTTGCCCGTGATGCGACGCTCCTTCGATGCGCGCGTCGGCTTGGTCGCGACACGCTTCTTGGCGACGAACTGCGCGGCGCGGATGATCTCGATGAGCCGCGCGCGCGCATCCTCGCGGTTCTTGCCCTGGTCACGGAAACGACTGGCCTGGATCACCAGTACGCCGTCGTCGGTCAGGCGGCGGTCACGCCGCGCCAGCAGGCGCTCGCGTACCGCATCGGGCAATGACGGCGAGTGCGCGACATCGAATCGCAGTTCGACCGCGCTGGCGACCTTGTTGACGTTCTGGCCACCGGGTCCCGACGCGCGCACGAAGCGCTCGACGAGCTCGTCATCACCTATCTGCAGGTCCGCACTGATCTCTAGCATGGGCGGCGATTCTACGGCTCCGTGGCATCTGCCGGTGCGAGCGTCGCATCGACGTGCCAGCCGAAGCGTTTCAGCAGACCGGCGAACTCGGCATCGAGCGGCGCCTCGATGGTCACGATCTCGCCCGACTGCGGATGCACGAAGCGCAGCCGCCATGCATGCAGCAGCAGGCGGTGCACGCCGTAATACTGCTTGAACAAGCGGTTGTGTTCGGTGCGACCATGGCTGGTGTCGCCGATCAGCGGATGCCGCGCATGCGCCAGATGTCGGCGGATCTGACGATAGCGACCGGTTTCGGGCGACACCTCGACGAGCGCGTAGCGTTGCTGCGGATAGCGGTTGATCGCGATCGGCACCTCGATCGTGGCGAGTCTGCGCCAGCGCGTCAGTGCCGGCTTGCGCTCGCTGTTCTCGCGCACACCCGGCAAAGGCGAGTCGATTTCGCCACTCTCGTCGGGCCAGCCACGGCACACGGCCAGATAGGTCTTCTCGACATCACGCGCCATGAACTGGCGCCCGAGCGTCCCGGCTACCTCCGCATTGCGTCCGATCAGCACCACGCCACTGGTGGCGCGATCGAGCCGATGAATCAGATGCACGGCGCCACCGACTTGCTGACGCACCACGTCAATCAGATAGACGTCATCGCACGCCACCATGCGACTGCGATGCACTGGCATGCCGGCGGGCTTGTCGGCGACAACGATGTGGGCGTCCTGGTAGAGGATCATTTGCTAGGGGCCAGGGGCCAGGGGCTAGGGGCTAGGGGGGAAATGCGGGGTATCGGTCTTGGCCTGCAATATCGACGCCGGAACAAACGCCAGGCCTCTCGCGCCCTAGCCCCCAGTCCCTAACCCCTGCTCCGAAGGGCCGAAACAAACGCCGACAACGCAATCGCCCCCGCGCCGATCGCCCAGGCGGAGACGGTGGCAAAGCGCGCGCCGTGGGTGTCGAACAGTTGCAGCAGCACGGCGGCGAGCGTGAACGTGGCGGCGATCGTCAGGGTCACCGCGGCGCGCTGGCTCGTGCGCGTGCGTTCCT
Organism: Lysobacterales bacterium; assembly: GCA_038259445.1. Taxonomy (GTDB): domain Bacteria; phylum Pseudomonadota; class Gammaproteobacteria; order Xanthomonadales; family Rhodanobacteraceae; genus Dokdonella. The sequence continues at coordinate 7,655 of JBBSOU010000021.1, forward strand.
CGAGGCGCTGCAGGTCGTGCGAGGTGATGCGCAGTTCGCTGCGGCCGCTGGTCGCCTGTTCGAGATAGTCGTGGATCAACTGCGGCATCTCGGGGGCGACGGCCAGCCACTCGGGAATGCGCCGGCGAAGCTTCTCGAGCACCGCCTTTGGTCCGCGTCGTTTCCACCAGATCCGTTCGAGCACCGGCTTCGCCGTCGCCCAGATGTCGATGCGCGGATGCAGCAGGCGACCGACGCCTTCGATGTTGAGCAGGGTCTTCTGCAGCAGGATCAGCTGCGGTTGCAGACTCAGTTCGTAGCGGCGCGCGGTCTGGAACAGCTTGATGACCACTTCGGCCAGCGATATCTCGCTGAGCGGGCGCGTGAAGTACGGCTCGCAGACCGCGCGCACAGCCGCTTCGAGTTCGTCGATGCGCACGTGCGCGGGCATCCAGCCGGCGCGCAGGTGCAGGTCGGCGATGCGCTTGTAGTCGCGGTTGAACACGGCGAGGAAGTTCTCGGCCAGCCAGAACTGGTCGAGGTCCGAGAGCGCACCCATGATGCCGAAATCGAGCGCGATGAAACGCGGGTTGTCGCGTCGCGTGGCATCCACCCAGATGTTGCCGGCATGTGCATCGGCGTGGAAGAAGTTGTCGCGGAACACCTGCGTGAAGAACAACTGCACGCCCTTCTCGGCGAGCCTGATGCGATCGATGCCGGCGGCGTCGAGTGCGGCAAGATCGTCGACCGGAATGCCGTACACGCGTTCGAGTGTGAGCGCGCCGGCGCTCGTGTGCGACCAGATCACCTCGGGCACGTAGAGATCGTCCGAGCCGAGGAAGTTGCGCCGCAGCAGGCTCGCGTTGGCGCCTTCGCGCTGCAGGTCGAGCTCGTTGTGCAGGGTCATCTCGACTTCGGCGACGACATCGAGCGGACGGATCTTGTCGGCGTTCGGATGCCAGCGGTTGGCCAGTTCGCCGATCGCGCGCAGCAGATCGACGTCACGCGCGATGCGTTTGCGGATATCGGGCCGCAACACCTTGACCACGACGTCGCGGCCATCGGCGAGACGCGCGGCATGCACCTGTGCGATCGATGCCGAGGCCAGCGGCGTTTCGTCGAACGCCGCATAGCGTTCGCTGACCGGCGCGCCGAGCGCACGCTCGATCGCCGCGCGTGCCACGTCGCCCGGAAACGGCGCAACGCGATCCTGCAATTGGGTCAAGGCGATGGCGATGTCGTTCGGAAGCAGGTCGCGACGCGTCGACAGGATCTGGCCGAACTTGACGAAGATCGGGCCGAGTTCGGTCAGCGCGAGGACGAGGCGTTCGCCACGTGGCAGCGCGGCCACTTTGGCGTTCGCGCGCGGTACCAACAGGCGTGCCCAGCGCAAGGAACGGATGCGGCCACCGTCATCGACAAGGTCATCGAGCCGATAACGCACCAGCACCGCGCCGATGCGCAGCAGGCGTGGCAGCAGACGCAAGGTCGAACTCATCGACGCAACGCGGCCGCAAGACGCTGCACGCGCGCATCGAGCCGGTCGCCACGCTCGCGCACGAGGTCGACCTCGTCGAGGAACTGTTCCATCTCGGCTTTGGCGATCAGGTCGCGGCGTTCCTCGACCAGGTAATCGGCACCGTCGCGCACCAGCGCGCGGGCGGAATCGTGCGCGAAGGCGAAGCCGCGGCGGAACGCGCGCGCGATCTGGAATCCGGCAACGTCGCCGAACACGCGTGCAAAGGCTTCGTCGATGTCGGGCTCGAAGCGCGACAGCAGCCGTTCGAGCCGGCGTGCGAGTTCGGCGTCGCCGGCGATTTCGACCTTGCCGGGAAGCACCGCATCGCCGTCGCCGCGCAGGCGCGCGAAGGCCATGCCGAGCAGGCTGCCGGGAGTCGCCGAAACACGCAGATCGCTGGACGCATTGAACGCGGGGCCGACCTTGAGCCGCTCACCGGCAACGTGCACGCGCAAGGCCAGGCCGGTGCCGCGAAACTCGGCAGCCACCGCGCGTCCGTCGAGTGCGGCGAGGCCTGTGCGTGTATCGGGGTCGAGTTGCACGGCACGATTGAGTACGCCCTCGAGCGCGCGGCCGAGCACGGCGAGAATCGGATTCGGTGCACGCACGGTGGCGGAGTCGATGCTGGTCATCGCCGCATTCTAGTGCAGCGACTGGCCATGGTCGCAGCACGGCTGCGAATCGGCGCGGGCAAAGTGAAGCAGCGTCGCAGCGGCGTTCACGCGTTGCGACTGTGCATGCGCTCGCGGGTCAGCTGCGTGAACAGGCGCGTCATGCCTTCGGCCAGCGTGATCTTCGGCACGTAACCGAGATCGCGCCGCGCGGCGCCCAGGTCGAACCAGCTCGCGCGGCTGAACAGGTCGAGCGTTATCGGATTGATCAGCGGCATTGTTGCGTTGTCGCCGGCTGCGCGCGCGCTGCTCGCGGCGGCACGCGCCGACAGCGCGGCGAGCCGGCGTTTCTCGGGTGGAAATCCGCCAGCTCGCAGCAGGCCGCTGAAGAACGCCTCGATGCTGAGCGTCTCGCCCTGGGCAATGAAGTAGCAGTTGCCGGCGATCGGCGCGCCGATTTCGAGGCGCTCTATCGCCAGCGCATGCGCCTCGGCCGCATTGTCGACATGGCAGGGGTCGATCAGTCGGTCCGGTTCGCCGAACAGGCGCAGGCGCCCGCGTCGCGCCAGATCAAGCAGCGCTGGCAGCAAGCGTGGCTCGCCCGGTCCCCACAACAGGTGCGGGCGCAGCACGGCCGTTGCCAGCGTCTTGCCATTGGCGGCGAGCACGCGCTGCTCGGCCATCGCCTTGGTATGCGCGTAGGCGGTCGGCCAGCGCGTCGGATACGACTGCGATTCGTCGACGCCGGCGATATCGTCATTGCCGAATACCGCGCTCGCGCACGAGGTCAGCAGCAGGCGCGGCACGCCGACCAGTTCGCAGGCACCGAGCATACAGTCGGTCGAACGCACGTTGGCTTCGTGGTACTGCTCGATGCTCGCGAACGGATCGACGCAGCCGGCCGCATGCACGATGGCATCGCAGCCTTCGGCTGCGGCACAGACATCATCGAACACGGCGATGCTGCCCGAGCGCTGCTCGATGCCGATTGCGGCCAGCTCGCGCAGGTCTCGGCGCACCAGTGCGCGCACGCGATGGCCGCGCGTGACCAGCGCACCGGCAATGGCACGGCCGAGGAACCCGGTCGCTCCGCTGAGCAGAATCTGCATATCAGCCTGTCTGTGTTGCATCCGTCGCGTGGCGACGGCCCCTTGCGTGATAGTGCAGGAAAACGCCATCGGATTTCGAGAGGCGCACTTAACGAAATGCTCAGTTGCCGGGGCCTACGCTGCCGGGCGGCGCGCAACTTCCGGTGAACAAAAATGATTCGATGGCTCTGCATGGCCCTTGTGCTGCTCGGTGCGCAGGCACAGGCACAGCAGGAACTGACCGGGTCGACACCGTCTGGCGCCAACTACACGATCCGCGTACCCGAAGGCTGGCAGGTCGGCGACACGCTCGTGCTCTACCAGCATGGCTTCAACTTCTCGCCGATCGATGACACGCCTTCGCTTGGACCGCTCGCCCAAATCATGCTCGCGCAGGGTTATGCGGTCGCCGCATCGAGTTTCAGCCAGCGCGGCTGGGCCGTGTTCCGCGCCGTCGAAGACAACCGCCAGCTGGTCGAGGCCTTCAGCACGCGCGTCGGCGCCCCCGGCGCGGTGATTCCATGGGGCGGCTCGCTCGGTGGATTGATCGCCCTGAAGATCGCCGAAGCGCCCGATTTCCCGCCGATCCCGGGCGTCTATTCGATCTGTCCGGCAGCGGCCGGCTCGCGCCTGTGGGATCAGGCGCTCGACCTGCGCCTCGCCTACGACGTCATCTGCGAAGGCTCGGGTGACTTGCCCGAAGGCGACATGCCGCTGCCGTGGGCGATCGACTACAACGACATTCCCGACGACCTCGACAACCTGTTCGACCAGGCCAGCCTGCTGCAGGTCCTGGTACCGCTCAACCAGTGCACCGGCATCAACCTGCCGCCAGCATTGCGCAGCAGCAACATGCGTCGTCGACTTGCCGAGCTGATGCGCGTGGCCGGCACCACCGACGAGGATTTCTTCATCACCAATTTCGGCTATGCAACCTATGCGCTGGCCGAACTCGTGCGCGCGCCGGACAAGCTCGACGGGCGCAATCCGTTCACCACGGTTGGCGTCGACTACGGCGACGCCGAGATCAATAGCGAGATCCTTCGCCTCTCCGCCGATCCGCTCGCCGCGCTGCAGTTGCGCTGGACCTCGGACTTCCGTGGCGACATCGGCGAGGCCAAGGTGCTGTCCCTGCACACCAGCCGCGATGAACTCGTGATACCGGCGAACCAGAGCGTGCTGCGCCAGCGCATCGCACCGACGCGCTTGACCAGCGCGATCGTCGCCGAGCCGTCACCCAGCCACTGCGGTTTCACCGAAGCGGAAGCCGTCGCCGGCTGGCTCGCCCTGCGCGACTGGATCGAAGACGACGCGGCCCAGCCCGACGTTGCCGATCTGCAGTCGCAATGCACCTCGATCGTCGGCGTCGGCGCCGATGGCCCGTGTCGTTTCGATGCCACTTTCGACGTGCCGACGATCGACAGCCGCATCAAGCCGCGGCCGCCGCTGCTCGCCGCGGCGGTGGATGCGGGCTACAGCGGGCAGTGGTACGACCCCGCGCGCATCGGCGAGGGCATCGTGCTCGAAGTGCTGCCCGGCAACCGCGCGTTGCTGTATTTCTTCACCTATCCGCCACCCGGTGTGACCGGCAACCAGGCCTGGCTGCTTGGTACCGGCAACGTGACCGGCAACGGCATCGTCTTCGAGCAGATGTACCGCCCGGTCATGGTGCCCAACGGCAACGGCGGCGAGCGCCTCGAGCAGCAGCCATGGGGTTCGCTGTGGCTGAGCTTCGACGACTGCCGCAACGGCCAGATGCGTTGGCAGGGTCCGCCGCTGTGGGGCAATGGCGACGTCACGCTCGAACGCCTGACCGTGCTCGACGGCACCGGCTGCATCGCGCCGGTTGCACCGATTGCGCAACCGAGCGGCGCCTGGTTCGACACGCGCTTCTTCGGCAACGGCTTCGTCATCGAGCAGCTCGATGCAGTGCGCACCGGCGCGCTGTGGTTCAGCCCTGGCACGGTCGGCGCCGGACAAACGTGGATGACCGGCATTCTCGAAGGCAACATCGCCACCGGCGTGTCCTCGCAGCTGCTTTATCGCCCAAGCGGACCACGCTTCGGCGACGCGTTTGATCCGGCGCTGTTCACCACCGTGCCGGCGATGACGATCGACCTGCGCCTCGGCTGCGGACTCGACGGCGCCGGTCAGTATGTGACGACGCCGCTGCTGCCGGGATCAGGTTCGCCGCTGCAGCTGGAGCGCATCACGCGGCCCCTCGGCATTCCGGGTTGCCCATAGTGAGTTTCAACAACGCGAAATTCCCGCACTCGGTCCGACGAATCGAGTGCGGGACGAGTACCGACGGTCGGCCAGAGGGACGTCCAGTATCCAGCTTTTTCGTCTATCGCTATCGTGTGAGCCGACAGGTAGTTGTCTGAGGGTCGTTGTCGACCGTGCCACAAACCCAACTGCCTCCGCCTGGGACATTAATCGGAATCCCATACGAAGCCATCAGCGCAAGGAATGCCTGGTAGCTGGCCGAACTCGGACCACCAGGGAAACCAAATTGCTGGCCCGCCGGTATTTGGCTGGGACTGTCCGGTATAGGATGACCTTCGTCCGTGACTCCCGAATTTGCTACCCGCTTGTACCGGGTCTGGCCAGGGGTGAGTTCGTACTCAACTTCTCCATCCTTGAATACGATGGTCACCGAGAGCCGCGTCAAATCATCCGGGTCCGTGTACGTTATGCCAGGCTTGAACTGTATCAAGGCATCAAGGCGTTCTGCCGCTTCAGGATAGGCTACCGGAATGCCTTCCGTATTGAAGTATTCGCTGAGCCACATACCAAAAGCATTACCGGCCTCGGCACTCCCATAGACGCTGAAAACGCTGTCGTTCGCGCGACCACCAGTATTTGGTGCATCCTGTAAATTGATGGTCACCGCTTTCGAGAACGAGCCGAACTCATCGCGGTAGTCGAGAGACTGCTGAAAATACGACGCATAAGCCGCGTCAGCATCGAGCTCCTGAACAAACCACATGATGCCGACACCGGGCTCGTTCTCGCGGATCACCTGATAGTTGCGGAACTTGCGTCCCGAGAAATCGTACAGGTAATGCTGACCGATGCCCAAGCCAATCGCAGCGGACTCGAACTGCGTGTCTGTGCATCCCGGGCAACTCGTGGCGACGATGTCAGGCAGCGACGCTTGTGCGCTGGCTGCAAACGCCACCGACGTCGTGAACAGCGCGGAAAAAAGGAACTTCGTATTCATTGGTTTCTCTCCTTGAGAGCGGCGGTGCTCCAGTTCGCGGCAGCGTCGCTGGCGGCTCGCTGCCAGAGTGCGCTGCGCGACAGATTCGTTCGCGGCGCAGCCCCATAAAAACACGAATTTCCGGGGGGATCAACCAAAGAAAAATGAATGAATATCGTATTAAACGTTAATGACACATATCCACGTTGCCGCATTCAGTTTCAGCGAATGGGAAACGTCTCGACACCCTCGCCGGCGCGCTGCGATGGAGTCGGTGCGGCCGCTCGCGCATTCGCGCCGCACGCGTAGGCGCCCCATTGCTGTTCGCCGTTGCGCGGTTCGGATAGTGGCTTGATCGTATCGGCATTCATGCTCGCCGCCTCGTTGCGCGCCATCACTTCGAGTTCGTCGTTGACCTTGGTGTTGCGGCGGTCCAGCGGGCCAACGCTGTCGAGAACCGACACCGTGACCTTGCCGAGTTCGCGGCAGGCACTGACGTCATCGTTCCAGGCGACGCGGATCGCCTTGCCGGCCGAGTCGAGCTTGATGCCCCAGCTGCAGGCGGCGAGCGGCAGCACGAGAAGGGCGGCGAGGTAGGGCTTCATCGATTCGATTCCGGTAGGGGCAAGGAGGCGTACAGGGTAAGTTCGTGCAGCTGAATCGATCCGTTCAGGCAGTCGGGGCAACTCTGATCAAGCCGTCATCCCGGCGAACGCCGGGACTCATCTACCCACTAAGGTCATGGAATCCGGCTCTCGGTCGAATCGCGACTGAAGTCGCTCCCACAGGCATTTCGTCGCGCTGCCGATCTTGACCGGATTAGAAGGGCATCGTCTGCAATCAGCGCACCACGTTGCCGTCGACGTCGAGCACCTTGACCTCGCCGAGTTCGAGCGCGCGGATCGACTTTTCGATCGTGGCGAGGTCGCCGACGATCACCCAGGTGAACGTGGCAGGGCGGATCACTTCGCGCGCAGCCGCTTCGATGTCGGCGGCCTTCTGCGCCTCGATGCGTGATTTGAGCGTCGTGATGTAGTCGTCCGGTCGTCCATAGAGCGCGTTCGTCGACAGCACGCCGAGCACCGCCGACGTGCTTTCGAGACTGCCCGGCAATGCGCGCGTGCGTTGTTCCTTGATCTTGACGATCTCGTCGGCGGTAACCGGCTTGTCGCCGATGATCGCGCGCGCTTCGCTGAGGATCTCGGTCACCGACTCGGCGCTCTTGTCGGTCTGCACCGAGACCGATGCGATGAACGGGCGTTGGCCCAGTGCATCCGGAATAGAGCTGCGTGCGCCGTAGGCCCATTTCTTGTCCTCGCGCAGGTTCATGTTGAGTCGCGAGGTGAACGTGCCGCCGAACAGGGTGTTCATCGTCTGCATTTCGAGCTGGTTCGGCGCCTTCGTCGACGGCGCGAGCGCTCCGGCGAAGATCAGCGTCTGCGGCGACTGCGGGCGGTCGATCAGGAACACGCGTTGCTTGTCCTGCGCCGGCACGCTGACGAGGGCCTTCTTCGGCAATGCGGTCTCGGGTGCTTTCCAGTCGCCGAATGCCTTGTCGAGTGCGGCGGTGATCTCGGCCAGCGTGGTGTCGCCGGCAACGAGGATGCGCACGTTGTCCGGACGGATCAGTTCGCGGTGGAAGCGACGCAACTGCTCGGCATCGATCTTGCCGATCGACTCCTCGGTGCCGCTGCCGGTGAACGGAATGCCGTACGGGTGCGACGCACCGAACAGCAACGGCGGCAAGGCACGCAGCGCGAGCGAACCGGCGTCGGTTTTTTCCTGCGCGATGTCCGCCAGCCACTGGCTGCGCACGCGCGCGATATCCTCGGCACGGAACGCCGGCTCGCGCACGATGTCGGCGAACAGCTCGAGCGACGGCGTCAACTGCGACTTCAGCGCATTCAGATACACGGTGGAACTGTCGAGGCCCGAGCCTGCGCTGATGCGTGCGCCGAGACGATCGCTGCGCTTGGAGATCTCGACCGAATCGAGCTCGGCGGTGCCTTCATCGAGCATCGCCATCGTGAACGACGAGGTGCCGAGCGGGCGACCCTGGTCGCTGGCGAAGCCGGCATCGAACTGCAGCTGGATCTGCACGACCGGAATCGTGCTGCGCGTCGCCAGCACCACTTCGACGCCGTTGGCGAGCTTGCCGCGCTCGATCTGCGGGAAGCTCAGTGACGGGAACTCGGTGACCTCCGGAACGCCGGTGCTGCGATCGACGGTGCTCTTGCTTGTCGTGTACTCGCGCTTCGGCGGCGGCACCGCTGCCGGTTTGCCTGCTGCCGCGGGCAAGCCCTTGACGAGCTCGGTACCGATCTTTTCGCCTTCCCTGGCCGGCACCACGGTCAAGGTGTAGTCACCCCTCGCGATCCAGCGACCGGCGGCGGCCTTGACCGATTCCGGCGTGGCCGCCTGGATGCGATCAAGGTCGATCTTGTAGGCGGCCGGATCGCCGCGATAGACCTGCGATTCGGCCAGCACGGTGGCCTTGCCACTGAAGCCGCCGACCTTCTCGAGGCCACGGATGAAACCGGCGCGGGAACCCATCTTCGAGCGTTCAAGCTCGTCGGCAGTCGGGCCATCGGCGAGGAATGTCTTCCATTCGTCGGCGATCGCCGCTTCGACCTTGGCCGGATCGACGCCGGCCTTGACGTCGGCCTGCAGCATGAACTGGCTCGAGACCTTGAGCGGTTGCACGCTGATGCTGACGTCGTCGGCGAGCTTGTCGTTGTAGACGAGGCGCTGGTACAGGCGCGAGGTCTTGCCGCCGCCGAGTGCATCGGCGGCCAGTTCGAGCAGCGGCTGGTCGGGATTGCCGAGTTCGGCCACGTTCCACGTGCGCAGGACGCGCACCTGGGCGACATTGTCGATCTGCGTGCCGCGCGTCGACGTGGTGCGCGCAGCCACCCATGGCTGCTGGCGCGGTACCGGCGGGCCGGCCTCGATGTGGCCGAAGTATTTCTGCACTTTTTCGCGCGCGACGTCGGCCGAGATGTCGCCGGCCAGAACGATCGTCGTGTTGGCTGCGCCATAGTAGTCGTGGAACCAGCGCTTGACGTCGTCGAGCGAGGCCGCCTCGAGATCGGCCATCGAGCCGATCGCTTCATGCTGGTACGGATGGTTGGCCGGGAACGTGTTGAGCAGGATGTTCTCGTAGGTGCGGCCGTACGGACGGTTCTCGCTCTGGCGCTTCTCGTTCTGCACGACGCCGCGCTGGGTGTCGAGTTCGGCCTGGCCGATCGCGCCGAGCAGGTGACCCATGCGGTCCGATTCCATCCACAGCGCCATGTCGAGCGCGGGCGTCGGCACGGTCTGGAAATAGTTCGTGCGATCGAACCACGTGGTGCCGTTCATGTCGGTCGCGCCGACCTTCTCGAACGGCCCGAAGTAGGTGCCGCGGCGATTCTCGGAACCCGAGAACATCAGGTGCTCGAACAGATGCGCGAAGCCGGTCTTGCCGGTCGGTTCGTCGGCGGAACCCACGTGGTACCAGATGCTGACCGCGACCACCGGTGCCTTGCGATCCTCGTGCACGACCACGGTCAGCCCGTTCGGCAGCATGAAGCGCGTGAACGGGATATCGACACGGTCGGTCGGTGCGGCGACGGCATTGCCGACGAGGCCGATCAGCGAGAGCGCGGTGGCAACATACTTCCTGGACATGCGGATTCCTTGGGGCAGCGATTCGGGAGCAGCGCGCAGGCTAGCCCGCGCAAACGGGGCGGACAACCGGCGAAGGTCATGGCACGGCGAGCGGTCATCCCGGGCCGTTACCCGGCTTGGATGACGCATCAGCGCGAGGAGCGATCACGCAGACGCCGTGCGAGGACGCAAGTTCCGCGAGGCCCTTGATTTGGCGCTCGCGCGCAGCCATTGCAAGTGCCTCAACGATCGAATGTCGGGGAATGTGACATGGCACAGGCAGTTGTTACCGGCGCCAATCGCGGCATCGGCCTCGAGTTCACGCGTCAGTTGCTCGCCCGCGGCGATCGCGTCATCGCCACCTGTCGCGACCAGGGCCGCGCGCTTGAGCTGACCCGGCTCGCCGGCGAATATCCAGGCCATCTGAAGGTGTTGCCGCTCAACGTGGCCGCGCCGCGTTCGATTGCCGAACTCGTGCGCGAAGTCGAAGCGCTCGACCTGCGCATCGACCTGCTGATCAACAACGCCGGCGTGTTGCCGTCCGGCGAGCGCTTCGGCGAACTCGACGCCGCGACGTTGGCAGCGACCTTTGAAACCAACGTGATCGGACCGGTTCTTCTCACCCAGGCACTCGCCGGCTTGCTCGTTGACGGCGGCAAGGTGGTCGCGCTCGGCTCGCGCCTCGGCTCGATCGAATACACCAGCAGTTTCGGCACGCCGAGCTACGCCATCAGCAAGGCCGGCGCGCACATGGCGATGCGCCTGCTCGGCCATGCGCTTTCCGAACGGTCGATCGCCGTGGTCGCGATCAGCCCCGGCTGGGTGCGCACCGACATGGGCGGTGTCAATGCCAATCTCGGTGTCGACGAATCGGTGCGCGCGATGCTGGCGACAATCGACGGCGTACGTTTCGATGCGGGCGCGGTCGGCCTGCTGCTCGGACACGACGGCGAAGTCCTCGACTGGTGACCGCCTTGCCATCCGGTTCAGCCATCGCGCTGTAGCTTCGACAATCCATATTTGCGTTGCCAAATCGGCACGCACGCAACTCAGGAGAATGAACATGAGCACGATCCGCACGGCCAAGGCCGAATGGAAAGGTGGCGTACCCGAAGGCGCCGGTACCGTCGCACTCGGCAGCGGCGCATTCAATGGAAACTACGGTTTCCGCTCGCGCATGGGTGATGGCGCCGGTGGCACCAATCCCGAAGAACTGATCGGCGCCGCGCATGCATCGTGTTTCTCGATGGCACTCGCCCTCGCGCTGGCGCAAGCCGGCCATGTCGCCACCAGCGTGCACACGGATGCCAAGGTGCATCTCGAGAAGAAGGGCGACGGTTTCGAGATCACGCTGATCGAACTGATGACGAAGGGTGATGTGCCTGGCATCGATGCCGAAACTTTCGCCAAACTCGCCGAGGCAACCAAGAGCACGTGTCCGGTATCGAAGGCGCTGTCGGCGACCAAGATCACGCTTGAGGCGACGCTTGCCTGATCCAGGTATCGACTTTGCCGATGCGTAACAGGGGGCGTGCCTGAGGTCGGAGATCAGAGATCGCGAAGGATCTCTGCACGCTTGCGCTCGAACTCCGCTTCGCTGATGAATCGTTTCGCGCGCAGATCCGCCAGTTCGTCGAGCCGCGCGTTGGCCGGCGTCGGGCGTGCGGCCGGCGGCATCGAACCGCTTCTGAACGCCTTGATGACGATGAAAAACACGAACAGGGTGCCCGCGGCCATCGCCAGCAAAATCACCCAGTGGAAAATCGAGAACGAACCCATGTCGTGAATGCTCCGTGGCTGGCGTGGATCTTCGCGCTGAGCATCGACGGTTTCGCCATTCGACGCCAGGCGGACGTCCCGCATGCGGCAGGCCAGCCGATAGTGCGTCATGCTTGGCCGATGCTCAACATCGTCCTGCACCGCCCCGAGATTCCGCCGAACACCGGCAACGTGATCCGCCTGTGCGCCAACACCGGCGCACGACTGCATCTGATCGAGCCGCTCGGTTTCGTCCTCGACGATGCACGCCTGCGTCGCGCCGGCCTTGATTATCACGAGTACGCCGCGCTGACCGTGCACGCGACGCTCGACGCGTTCATCGCCAGCGTGCAGCCTGCGCGCCTGTTTGCCGTGAGCACGCGCGGCACGCAACGCTATGACACGATCGCCTATGCCGCCGATGACGCCGTGCTGTTCGGCTCCGAAACCGCCGGCTTGCCCATCGAGGTGATCGAATCGATCGCGCCCGAATACCGCCTGCGCCTGCCGATGCGCCCTGAAAACCGCAGCCTCAATCTGTCGAACGCGGTCGCTGTGGTGGCCTATGAAGCGTGGCGGCAGTGCGGGTTTGCGGGTGGCGCGTAGCGCGCGCGGGGTTGAACCACGCAGGCACATGCAACGCCTTCAGCACGGTCGACGATCCATCGCGCTACTGCTTCGACAGCATGTCCAGCAATGCATACACGGTCGCCTCGACGCCGGCAGTGATCGACGGCTCCGCTGAAATCCTGAACTGCGGACTGTGGTGGCTAGGCACCGGCGCGCCGCCGGCTGCCGCGCGCTCGAAGTCGGCTTTCGGCGTACCGCCGACGGAAAAGTAGACGCTCGGGATGTACGGGTCGACGGTGAAGAATCCGAAGTCTTCCGCGCCCATGCCCTTCTCGGCGGGCGCGATCAGGGCATCTGCTCCCATCGTGCGCGACAACGTGGTTTTCAGGCGCTGCGCCAGTGCCTTGTCGTTGAAGGTGGGTGGAAACGAGAACTCGCTGACGGTCACTTCCGGCAATCTGTCCTCGGCGATCCCGGCGGTGCGCGCGGTGCCTTCGGCAATGCGCTTGATCGCCGACAGCAACTGCGCGCGAACCTCGGGGTTGAGACTCCTGACCGTCAGCTGCAGGCGGGCTTGGTCGGAAATGATGTTGTGCTTGGAGCCCGAATGGAATGCGCCGACTGTGATCACGCCGGCATCTCGTGGCGCCAGTTCGCGACTGATCACGGTCTGCAGGTTGAGCACCATCTGTGCGCCGATGACGATCGGATCCTTGCCCTGGTGCGGAGAGGCGCCGTGCGCGCCAACGCCGTGGATGACGATGTCGACGCTGTCGGCGCCGGCATACGGCGAGCCTTCGTCGATGGTGATCTTGCCGGCCAGCGCATCCGCATCGACGTGGAAGGCAAACGCATAGTCAGGCTTGCCGAAGCGCTGCCAAAGATTGTCAGCCATCATGGCCGAAGCACCCGGGCCACGCTCTTCCGCCGGTTGGCCGATCAGCATCAGCGTGCCGGACCACTGCTCTCGCCGCTTCGCCATCTGCCGCGCGGTGCCGACCAGGCTGGCCATGTGCACGTCATGGCCGCAGGCATGCATGACACCCACGACATTGCCATCCCAGTCCTTCATCGTCGCGGTCGACGCGTTCGCCAGCCCGGATTGCTCCTTGACCGGCAAGCCATCCATGTCCGCGCGCATCATCACCGTCGGTCCGGCACCGTTCTTCATCAGTGCAACGATGCCGTTGCCGCCGACCTTCTCGGTGACCTCGAAGCCGGCCGCCCGAAGCTCCTTCGCCAGACGCGCGGCGGTCGCCGTTTCCATCAGCGAAAGCTCGGGATTCTGGTGGAAATGATCCCAGAGCGGCGCCAGATGGCCGCGGTAATCGGTTGCGATGTCCTCGCGCAGCTCCGATGCCTGCGCCGTTGATCCGAAGGCGAGCGAAACGGCGATCACGAGTGACTTGGCAAAGCGAGTCATGGGGTGTGTTCCTGTCGATGGTGGCGCGCTGGACGGCTTGCATCTGCGACGTGCGGCGCAGCAAGGGTGTGACAAGCAAAAACCGTTCGTTCGACGCCTGCATTGGCGGCGGACGGCCGATGGAGTCTAGCGTGTGGCGATGCCGGTGGTATTCGCCGCGCACACGCAACTGGTCGCGAGCATTGTGCGCAAGGCTTCGCCGCTCGCGCCGCTTCTCGAAATGTATCCACACGGAAGATTCCGTCATCAGCATCCGTATCGTCTCGGCCAGGAAGGCCACCATTCCGGAGCGCCAGACCTATGATTCCTGACAAGCTCAAGACCAGACTGTCGAGAGATCGGCCGATGGTGTCGGTCACCTTGCGCATGCCGCAGGACGTGGTCGATTCATTGAAGACCATCGCGCCGCTGAAGGGCATGAGCGGCTATCAGGCGCTGCTCAAGGCGTATGTGAGCGAAGGGCTGCGTCGCGACGAAGCCACCCATCTGCTCGGTCCCGCTGCTCGCCTCGCCGAGGCGTTGCGCAAGCGCGGCGTGTCGGCGGAGCTGATCGAACAGGCTTCACGCGACGTCGCCTGAGGTGCGCGTGGATGCTCCGGCGTGAACGCTTTGCCGACGCTGCCTACTCCGGATACTCCGGCTTCTGCTCGCGCGCCATCAGCACCTGCAGGCCTTCGGCCGGCGTGATCTCTTCGTGCAGCACGCGCTGCACCTGTTCGGCGATCGGCAGTTCGACATCGTGGCGCTGGGCGAGGCGGACGACTTCATCGACAGTGACGATGCTTTCGACGACCTGGCCGATTTCGGCGACGGCGTCGGTGAGTGATACACCGCGACCGAGGGCGATGCCGAGGCGGCGGTTGCGCGAGAGGTCGCCGGTGCAGGTGAGGACCAGATCGCCGAGACCGGCGAGGCCCATCAATGTCTCAGGTTTGGCGCCGAGTGCGGTGCCGAGACGCAGCATCTCGTTCATGCCGCGCGTGATCAGGCCGGCGCGTGCGTTGAGGCCGAGTTGCATGCCGTCGGCGACGCCGGTGGCGACCGCAAGCACGTTCTTCATCGCGCCACCGAGTTCGGCACCGAGGATGTCGGTGCCGGTGTAGGCGCGAAAATTTGGTGCGTGCAAGAGGCGCGCAAGGCGCTGGGCGAAGTCGGCGTCGGACGATTGCACGGTCAATGCAGTCGGCAGGCCGAGCGCGACCTCGCGCGCGAACGACGGTCCGGTGACCACCGCGCCGGCATGATCGGGCAGGCGCTCGGCGACGAGTTCATGCAGGAAGCGGCCCGAGCCCGGATCGAAACCCTTGGTCGCCCAGGCGATGCCGACACCGTCGGCGACCCACGGCGCGATCTCGTCGACGAGTTCGCGGAATGCATGGCTCGGCACGGCGATCAGCACGATCGCGGCGTCGCGCACAGTCGCTTCGATCACGCCGGACAACTGCAGGGAATCCGGAAATGTCATCTCCGGCAGATAGCGCGTGTTGGCACGCGCCATCGCCATGTCGACCACCGACTGCGGCGTGCGACCCCAAAGGGTGGTCGGCACGCCATTGCGCGCGAGCAACACGGCGAGCGCCGTGCCCCACGAGCCGGCGCCGAGAACTGCAACCGGCGTGGTCGATTTCATCGGATCAGGAATTGAGCGTCTGGCCCGTCGCCGGCGCTTCCGAGCGACGACGCACCTGTTCGGCGTAGATCGCGTCGAAGTTGATCGGCTGCAGGAACAGCGGCGGAAAACCGCCGTTCTGCACGAGATCGGAAACGATCTGGCGCACGTACGGGAACAGCACGTTCGGACAATAGGTCGCGAGCACGGCTTCCTGCGAAGTCTGGTCGAAGCCGGCAACGCCGAACACGCCGGCCTGGTGCACTTCGGCGAGATAGGCGGTCGACTCCTCGATCTTGCAGGTGACAGTCACGCTGAGCACCACTTCGAACACCGAATCGCCGAGCGTGTTGACGCGCTGGGTCAGGTTGAGCTCGACGTTCGGCTGGCCCTGGACCTGGAACACCTGCGGCGCGTTCGGCACTTCGAACGAAATGTCCTTGGTGTAGATCTTCTGCAGGTTGAGCTGAGCGGTGTTCTCGGCCGGCACGGTTGCCGCGCCGTTTGCGGGGGAGTTCTCTGCCATGGTGCGGTGTCTCCGGAATGCGGGGAAAAAAGGGC
This sequence comes from Lysobacterales bacterium, assembly GCA_038259445.1. GTDB lineage: Bacteria > Pseudomonadota > Gammaproteobacteria > Xanthomonadales > Rhodanobacteraceae > Dokdonella. The sequence goes on from JBBSOU010000021.1 coordinate 23,623, forward strand.
GCGGATTATCCCACGCCGGGTCAGGGTGCGCACGCCAGCGCGTGCGTCACCCGGTTAGGTTGGGGGCGAGGCTCGCGGATCAACCGGCGCTGCGTCCCTTGGCCAGTGGCAGCTGCGCCTCGATCCACGTGCGCAGTCCGCCTTCCAGCGAGTAAACCTTGCTGAAGCCGGCCTTGTGCAGGCGCTTGGCAGCCGTCGATGACGTCTGCCCTGTTCGGCAATAGACCGCGACCGGCAGCTCGCGCGCCTTGGCCAGATCCTTGCTCTCGGGATCGAACTGGCTCATCGGCACATGTTTCGCGCCAGGGATATGGCCTTTCTCGTATTCCTGGATGCTCGACATGTCGATCAGCAGCGCGTTGTCGCGGTTGATCAACTGGGTCAGCGCGGCCGGCGTCAACGCGGTATAGCCGCGCGTGAAGCCGGCCACTTCGTTGGCAATCAGCGCAATCGTGACGCCGATCAAGCCGAACGACAGGAACGGGTGGTTGCTGATGAACTCGGGAAGGCGGGTGAGGAAGTCGGACACGGTTCGGGGCAGGCCTGAGACGGCGTCAACGGCGCCGGTGGAGAAGTTGGCCGACGATTGTCCGCGAGCAGGGGCATGGCTGGCAAATGCAGCGTCACGCGACTGTCACGCAGCGGGCGGCGCCGACGCGCGCGCCCAACGCAGCGCTTCGGCGAAATCGGCCGCGAACCGCAGTCGTTCGCCGTCATCGACCACGCCCATGCGCGCGAGGGCCGCGCGCGGCTGCGGCTGCACGCCGGTCAGGATCAGCTGGGTGCCGTGGCGATGGCAGCGTTCGATCAGATTCTCGATCGCGGTGATGCCGGAGGCGTCGATCATCGGCACAAGGCGCAGGCGCAGGATGAACATGCGCGGCGGCGCGCCGACCGCGCGCAGCACGTCATCGAGGCGATTGGCCACGGCGAAGAACAGCGGTCCGGACACGCGGTAGGCTTCGACGCCTGTGGGCAGGTCGGCACGCGGATTGGCGGCGAGGTCGGCCGCGCTTTCTTCCACGCCTTCTTCGAGCAGATCGGTGTGCGATTCGAGCGCGACCACTTCGCTCATGCGGTGCATGAACAGGAACGCGGCGAGCACGACCCCGACTTCGACCGCGATCGTGAGATCGAACATCACCGTCAGCAGGAAGGTCACGACGAGCACGACGCGATCGCCGAACGGCGCGCGCAGCAGGTGGCGGATGCGCTCGATCTCGCTCATGTTCCAGGCCACCAGCACGAGCAGCGCGGCCATCGCCGGCAATGGCACGTACGAGGCCAGCGGTGCGGCGAGCAGCACGAACAGCAGGATGAACACGGCGTGCGACATGCCGGCGATCGGCGAGCGCCCGCCGGCGCGCACATTGGTCACGGTGCGCACGATCGCGCCGGTCGCCGGCAGTCCACCGACCATCGCCGATGCCGCGTTGGCGACACCCTGGGCAACCAGTTCGCCATTCGAGCGATGCCGGCCGTCGATCATGCCGTCTGCGACCACCGCCGACAGCAGCGACTCGATGCCGGCGAGGAAGGCGATCGTGAACGCTGCCGGCAACAGTTCGGGAATGCGCGCCAGTTCGAAGTTCGGCACGTGCAAGGTTGGCAGCGTGGTCGGAATGCCGCCGAAGCGCGAACCGATGGTGTCGACCGGAATGTTCAGCGCGAGGGTCGCCAGCGAGGCGAACGTGATGCCGATCAACAGGCCTGGCCAGGCCGGGCGCCAGCGCCGGATCACGACCAGAATGAGCAGCGTGGCGAAGGCGACGCCGGCAGCGGCCAGGCTGAAACTGCCGATCTGCTCGAAATAGACATGCCAGCGAGCGAGGAACTCGGCCGGCAGCTTTTCGATGTCGAGCCCGAGCAGGTCCTTGATCTGGCTCGTGAAGATGCTCACGGCGATGCCCGCGGTGAAGCCCGTGATGACCGGCTGCGGCATGAACTTCATGAGCGTGCCGAGGCGCAGCAGGCCGGCGATCACGAGCATGGCCGCGGCCATCAGCGTGGCCATCACCAAACCGTCCATGCCGAAGCGGTCGATCACGGTGAACACGACCGGGATGAACGCCGCGGTCGGTCCGCCGATCTGTACGCGCGAACCGCCGAGTGCCGAAGTCAGGAAGCCGGCAACGATCGCGGTGTGCAGACCGACCGCCGGTGGTGCGCCAGACGCAATCGCGAGCGCCATCGCCAATGGCAAGGCGACGATCGCGACGGTCAGGCCGGCCAGCAGGTCCTTGCGCAGGTCGCGTGCGCCATAACCCTGGCGCAGCACGCTGACGAGTTTGGGTACGTAGGCGTGCCAAGTCGGAGCGCGTGCGCCCGGGTTCGTCATCGCATGATTATGCGCGCGCCGGACCCGCCGGGCGACGCCCGATGTCGCGTGGGTCAGTCGCGGCGCGTGATGTCGGGCAGGCCGGTGGTCAGCAGCCAGCGCTTGGCCGGTTCGTCGTACTTCCACACCTGCTGGTCGACCACACTGCGCGACGATTGCGAGTTGACATTGACGAGGCCGATCTCGACGACCTGGCGCACTTCATTCTCGTCGACCGGAATCGGTGCGCGATCGTTGTAGGCGGTGAAGCGCACCTGCTTGTAGCGCTCGAGATCGAGCGCGGTCAACGGGTTGGCGGCGCGGTAGGCCGGATCGATGAACGTCTCGGCCTGTTCGATCGTGCCCCAGCGGATCGCCGCCGCATAAGTGCGCAGGGTTTCGGTCAGCAGGGTCTCGCGCGATTTCATGTTCGTGCCGCACGCGGCGAGCACGAGCATGGCCATGGCGAGGAACAGGGCAACCGCGAGGCGCATCGGATTCCGTGTGGCCATCACTGAGAACCTCAGGCTGAGCTGGTAGCGACCGATTGTGCCGCATCGCCCCGTCGCGGAGAAGCGTCGCTGCGCACCAGCGCCACGAAGCGCGCGGTCAGCACGCAGGCGACCGCGCCATCGGCGCCCGGAATCTCGCAATGCACGCTGAGCCGACCCTTGCCGCGCGAGCGCAGCGCATTGAAGCAGTCGGCGAATGAATCGTCGTCGTGCAGACGCGCGCTGGCGACGAAGTCGGTCCATACCGGCAACAGGTAACGGATCGTGCTGTCCTGCACGTAGATGTCGCAGTCGAGGCCGGCACGCTCGACGGCGAGACGTACCAGCGCCCAGCCGGCCAGTGTCATCACGCTGGCCAGGCTGCCACCGAACGCGCAGCCCTTGTCGTTGACGTTCGGAGCCAGTGGCGCGGACATCTGCAGCGTTTTTCCATCCCAGTCGATGATGCGCATCTGCATCGCCGCGGTGATCGGGATATCGGCCAGGACTTCGCCCTCGAGTGCCTCGCGCAGGACATCGCGCAGTGGATCGGCGCCACGGGTCGGATGAATGGAATCGCTCATTTGTCGCTCGCAAAACGTCGGCAGGGCGCGAGTGTGCGCAATGGCTCCGGGCGGTACAAGCAGGCGTTCGCCATGCGCTGGCGCATGGTTGAGGCAATGCCCCGCGCCAAACCGCCACGGCCGTACTATCGTGGTCTCCGATGAAGCCAGCATCCGCCGCCCGCCACACGCCGCTCGATGGCATCACGCTCGTCGTCACGCGGCCTGCGCTGACTGCCGATGCGCAGGTGCGGGCGGCGCGCCTACTCGGTGCGCAGGTGCTGCGCTTGCCCGGACTTGCGCTCGCCGCCGTCGACGATGCTGCCGGCGCACGCGCGGCGCTGGCCGCGGCCGCGGCGGCCGATGCCTGGATCTTCACGAGCCCGGCCGGCGTGCGATTCGCTTTCGCCCTGCTTCCGCAGTGGCGACCGCACGCGCAGGCCGACGTGTTTGCCGTCGGCCGTGCCACGGCGCGCGCGCTGGCGCGCCATGCGATTGCGGCACGCGTGCCGGTCGAGCGTCAGGACAGCGAGGGCCTGCTCGCGCTTGAGGCATTTGCGACAGCGCGCGGGCGCAAGATCGTGATCATCGATGCGCCCGGCGGTCGCGATGTCATCGCCAGCAGCCTCAGGCAACGTGGCGCCGAGGTTGAACGGATCGCGGTGTACCGGCGCGCACCGGCGCGCCTCGGTGCGCGTCATCTGCGAGCGCTCGAAGAGGCGCCGCGGCCGTGGATCACGCTGGTCTCGAGCGGCGAGGCACTGGCCAATCTGCTCGACGCGCTGCCCGCCGACGTCGTCACCGGATGGCGCACGCAGCCGCTCGTGGTCAGCAGCGGACGGCTCGCCGAACACGCGCGCGAGGCCGGCTTCAGCGACATCCACGTCGCCCGTTCGGCGCTCACGCGCGATCTGCTCACATGTGCGTGCAGCGTTCGCAAACATCGCTGACGAGTCCTGAAAACGCTGCCGCCGCAGTGGATCTTCGGCTAGCATGTGCGCATGGAAAACGACAACGCAGCGGATCAGCCGATGGCCGGCATCCGTGAACAGGGAAACCCGGCCCCGAGCACCCCGCCGCCTGCGACGCGACGCGGCGGCAGGATTCTTTTCTTCGTCGTGTTTCTCGGCGCACTCGGCGCGCTCGGCTGGTGGCTGTGGCAGCAACAGCAGCGCGAGCAGGGAAGTACGCGTGAAGATGCCCTGGGTGCGCGACTCGACGCGCTTTCCCGCGCCAACGAACAGTTGCGCCGTGATCTCGACGCACTGCGCACGCGGTTCACCGAAGGCGAGTCGCTCAACCGCAGCGTGCGCGAAGAGTTGCTCGGTGCAAACGAGCGCTCGCGCGCGCTCGAGGATGCCGTCGCCAACATCGCCGACCAGCGCCTGACAGGTCGCGATGCGATGGCGCTCAACGAAGCCGAATACGTGCTGCAGCTGGCCGGGCAACGGTTGTCCTTGTTCAATGATCCGGCCGCAGCGATTGCGGCCTATCGTCTCGCCGACGGCGCGCTCGCGGCCGCCGAGGACCCGTTGTTCGGATCGGTGCGACAGACCATCGCCGCCGAAATCCAGGCGCTCGAAGCGTCGCAGCCGTTGCAGACCCAGGCCACGCTCAGTGCGCTGGCCAGCTTGCGCACACAGGTGGCTACGTTGCCGGCACGTCAGAACCCGGCCATTGCGACGGCGGCGCCGGTCGACGCGAACTCTCGTTTCGCCCGCATCTTCGGCCAGTTCGTGCGCATCAGTCGCGACGACACGGCGAGCACCGTCGTGGCGCGCGACAGCGGCCTGGCGCGGTCACTCGCCGCACTCGACCTGCGCGCAGCCGAGGCGGCCCTGTTCGCGCGTGACGGCGAAACGTTTGCGCAGTCGCTGGCCGCGGCGCGCGGCGAGATCACTGCTGCGTTCGATGTTGATGCCGAAGCGGTGCGCTCGGCACTTGCCGAGATCGATCGTCTGGCCGCGCAATCGATGGCGCCGGCATTGCCGGAGCTTGGCAGTGCGCTGCGCGAATTGCGCAATCTGCGCACCACGCGCGCGCTTTCGCGAGATGTCGTCGCACCAGCGCAGGAACCGCTGCCGGCGCAGGAGCCGGCAACGGAACCGCTGCAGGACGAGGCATCGCCGTGAGGATCTGGATCGGCGTCCTGCTGCTGCTCGCAGTGGCCGTGGCAGCTGCCTTCGGTTGGCAGTGGCTAGCCGCCGATCCGGGCTACGTGCTGATCCGGGCGCGCGGCATTTCCATCGAAACCAGCCTCGTCTTCGCCCTCGTGGCGTTGCTGTTGACCTGGGCCATCCTGAGTCTGCTCTGGCGGCTGCTGCGCTGGCCGTTGCGCGCCTGGGTGCGTGACCAGAAGCGGCGCGGGCGCGAACGTCTCGCCAATGGCCTGACCGAATTCGCCGAAGGACGTTATCTGCAGGCCGAGCGTGATCTCGGCAAGGCCGCGCGACAACCGGCGCTGCGTGGTCCCGCCCTGCTCGTATTGGCTCGCGCGGCACATGCGCGCGGTGAAGACGAACGTGCGTCCACGGCGCTCGATGAGGCCGCCGTCGATGCCGAAGCGGCTGCGCTTGCGCTGCGCGCCCGCTTTCTGCTCGAGCGCGGCCGTCCGGCCGACGCGCTGGCGTTGCTGAAACCGCAGGTCGCAACGTCGGCCATGGTGCCGATCGGCTGGCGTGTTCTGATTGATGCCGCCCTGCTCGAAGGCGATGCCCAGACCGCGATGGATGCGCTCGCGCCGCTGGCGAAATCGCAGTCGCTGGCGACCGCCGTCATGGCTGCGATCGAATCGCGCGTGCTCGTCGCGGCGCTGGCGGCGGCACCGAGTGGCGATCGCCTCAATGCGATCTGGTCGTCGACGAGCCGTGCACAACGCAAGGTGCCGGCGATGGTCGCGGCGTTCGCGCGACGCTCGGCGGCCTTCGGCCAGACCCTCGCGGCGATGGACGAAATCGAAACCGCCTTGCGGCGTGAGTGGAACGATTCACTTGCGCTCGTCTACGGTGATCTCGGTCCCGCCGAGTTGCCGACACGCACGCAGCATGCAGAAGCCTGGCTTGCCATGGCGCCGAACAGTCCGGCGCTGCTGACCACGCTCGGTCGACTCTGCCGCGACCAGCAACTGTGGGGCAAGGCGATCCAGTATCTCGACCGGGCCATCGAGATCGAAGGCAGCTCGCTCGGCTGGGAAGCGCTCGGCGATTGCCACGCCGGCAAGGGCGACGAGCGGCTCGCCAATCGCTGCTACAGCAATGCCCTGCACGCCGCGCGCGGCGAGGCGGTGACGGCGCTGGCCAATCAGTTGCGCGGCCCGATCGACACGCACGCGATGATCATCGAGGAACGCGACCAGCACGGCGTGCCGCGGTTGCCGGCGGCGCGGTGAGTTCTGGACCGAGTTGGTGCCGTGGCCCAGCTCAATCGAGTGGCATGGGCGGGACTTCAATCCCGATGCCTTGTGCCAGTGAAACGAAGAGCTTCGCGACTGAAGTCGCTCGCGCAAAGTCACGCCATCGGGCAATGCGCGTCTTTCATCGATGCACATACTCGACTGAGGTGACGCGTCCTTCAGCCAGTTGCAGGACGCGCAGCAGGCGGTCGTCGCCAAGGTCGTAGACCCATTCCTCGCGACGTGTGTCGCGCCAGCTTTCGATGCGTGGTCCGGGTCGGAACACCACCGCATCATTGCTGCGGCGGCGCGATGCGGGTTCGCCGCAGCGCGCGACCAGCTCGCCGGTGCTGAGTCCGGCAAATGGCAGGTTGGCGGTGCAATCGAGGCCGATCTCGCGCACGCCGTAGCCGAGCGTCTCGGCACGGTGCAGCACGCCGTCGACGAACAGCATGCGCTGCATGAGCTGGCGCGGCCCGAAGTTGAAGTACCAGGCACTCCACTGGACTTCGCGCTGGCGCTCGATCGGGCCACCGCGATTGATCACGTCGACGGCGTACCAGGTATCGGCCCAGAACGGCTCGCCACAGCGATCGCGCACCTGCAGATCGCGGTCGCCTTCGTTGATGATGCGATCGCCACAGCGCAACGCATGCGCCGAAGCGCTCGCGGTCAGCAACAACAGGGCTAGCAGCAGGATCTTCACGATAGACATTCCTTGATGCCGGTCGTTGCCAGAGCAGTGCAGCGACGCGAAAGTTCCGCAGAGTATCTATCAGAGGCCGTGTATGCCGGCGCGGCTGCGCAGCACTTGCGCGAGTATGTCCGGGGCATAGTCGAAAGAGTCATAGTAAAGACGGTCCTCGGGCAACCCGGCCTGCACGAAGCTGCGCCGGCCGGCGTCGATCATCGCCGGCGGACCGCTCATGTAGATGTCGAATGCAGACAGATCCGGATGATCCTCAAGCACCGCTTCGTGGATCAGGCCGACGCGCAGCCCGTCAGCAACCTCACTGTCTGCGATGACCGGGACGAAACGGAACGCCGCGGCGTCGCGCGCCCAGCGTTCGGGCAGGGCGCGCACATAGAGATCCGAAGCCGCGCGCGCACCCCAGTACAGGGTGATCGGTCGCAACGAGCCAAGGTGCAGGAAGTGCTCGATCAGCGCCTTGACCGGGGCGAAGCCGGTGCCGCCGGCGACCATCAGGATCGGCCGCTCGCTGTCTTCGCGCGGCACGAAGGTGCCGAGCGGACCTTCGACCGTGAGCAAGGTGCCGAGCGGCATCTCGTCGAACACGTACGAGGTGAATCCGCCGCCGGCGACGCGACGCACATGCAGTTCGATCGCGTCGTTGTCGTGCGGCGCATTGGCGATCGAGAACGCGCGGCGCTTGCCGTCGTCCTTGATCACGTCGAGATACTGTCCCGGCAGCCGGCGCATGCGCTCGCCACGTGCGCTGAGCAGGGTCAGCAAGGCGACATCCGCGCCGAGCAGGCTCTTGTCGACAAGTTTCAGCGTGAACGTGCGTTTCGGCATGTCGGCGACCGACGCCACTTCACGCGCGGCGATGACGAGGTCGCTGGTCGGCACGGCCTGACACAGCAGCACCTGATGGCGCGCGTGTTCGGCAGCGTTGAGCGCAACCGGCGGATTGCGCGGATATGCGCACTCGCCGCTGATCAGGGTCGCCTTGCAACTGCCGCAAACGCCGGCGAGGCACGAGTACGGCAAGGCGAGGCCGGCGCGCTGTGCGGCGACGAGGATGCTTTCGTCAGCCTGCACGCGAAAGCGCTTGCCGCTGGCCTTGAGAGTGACGGAGTAGGACACCGGTCGGGTTTTTCCTGGAGACAGCCCATTGTCGCCGATCAAGGCAGCGTGGCGCGCTTGCTATAGTGCCGCCCCCATCCTGCACGAAGTCCCGCATGAGCATCTGGAACGGCGCGATCGACCTCGATGGCATCAACGAATTCAACCGCAATACGCTGGTCGAGCATCTCGGCATGCGCGTCACCGAAGTCGGTGACGACTTCGTGCGCGGCACGATGCCGGTCGATGCGCGCACGCATCAGCCGTTCGGCCTCCTGCATGGTGGTGCGTCGGTCGCGCTGGCCGAATCGCTCGGCAGCATGGCCGCCAACCTCACGCTCGACACGCGCAGTGAAATGGCGGTGGGCCTCGACATCAACGCGAACCACATTCGTGCGGTGAGCTCCGGTCTCGTCACCGGCACCGCGCGCGTCGTCCACCGTGGCCGCACCACCCAGGTGTGGGAAATCCGCATCGAGGACGAGGCGCAGCGCCTGGTCTGCATCTCGCGCCTGACCATGGCCGTGATCGCGCGCAGAGCGTGAACGATCAGGCCGGCAGGCCGTCGCCGAGGTCTTCGATCTGGTCGTGGAAGCGGTACACGCCCTTGCCTGCAAGCTTGGCCTGATACATCGCCTGATCGGCCTTGCGCACCAGGGACTTCACCGACTCCGGACGGTGCGGCGAGAACGTCGCGATGCCGATCGATGTGCTGACGCGCAGCGTGTGGCCATCGACGATGATCTCGTCATTGAAGCGCCGCAGGATCTTGTCGGCAATCGAAGTCAGTCCATCGGTGTCGTCGCCGACGCCCTCGATCAGCACCGCGAACTCGTCGCCACCGAGGCGACCGACCAGATCGCTGTCGCGTGTGCTGGTCGAGAGCCTGCGCGCGACTTCGCGCAGCACGTGGTCGCCGATCTCGTGGCCGAGGCGATCGTTGATCGGCTTGAAGCCATCGAGATCGAGATAGAGCACGGCACCACCGCATTGTGCGCGCGACAGTGCCTGGCGCAGGCACTCGAAGAACAGCCGTCGATTGGCCAGCCCGGTCAGGGCATCGACGTTGGCCAGTTGCGACAGGCGCTGCAGCGCCATCTTGCGGCGATCGGTTTCAAGATTGAATTTTTCCAGCACGGCGTTGTAGAACGTCGCCACCTGGCTCGCTTCGGTTTCGTCATCGACACGAACCTGGCGCGAGAAGTCGCCGCTGTTGGCCTGCACGTCCATCTGGCTGATGAGATCGAGCAGCGAGGTGGTGGCGCCATGCTCCGCGATGTTGAGGCCGATGCGTTCGTCGCGTCGGCTGACACGCAAGCGCAGCACGCGACCGGCCAGCCACATGACGCCATAGCTTGCAGCGAATGCGTAGGCCCCGATGGCGAGAACGCCCTGCAGTTGCACGAGCAGTTGCGCGCCGCGTGGCAGGCCGCTGGCCCAGCTGCCGTCGGGCGCGAACGCGATCACCGCCAGCGTGCCCCAGATGCCGGCGAACAGATGCACCGGCACCGCGCCGATCGCATCGTCGATGCGCAGGCGTTCGAGCAGGCGCGAACCGGCCACCGCGATGGCTCCGCCAATGGCGCCAATACCCATGGCCGACAGCGGCGAGACGAGGTCGCAGCCGGCGGTGATCGCGACGAGGCCGGCGAGAACGCCATTCATGACCTGATCGGCCGAAGGGCGATGCTCGAGTTGCCAGGTCAGCAGCATGCCGGCGATGCCACCCGCGGCACCGGCCAGTGCGGTGTTGACGACGATCATCGGCACCTTCGCCGAGAACGCCAGCGTGCTGCCGCCATTGAAGCCGAACCAGCCGAACCAGAGCAGGAACACGCCGAGCGTGGACAGCGCGAGATTGTGCCCCTCGATGCGCGGACGGCCGGCGCTGAAGCGCCCGACACGCGGACCGATCACCACGATCGCCGCCAGCGCGACCCAGCCACCGACCGAATGCACGACCGTGGAGCCGGCGAAATCGTGGAATCCGAGTGCGGCCAGCCAGCCGGCCGGCGCACCGGCGGCGTCGCGCGCCCACGCCCAGTGGCCGGTGATCGGATAGATCATTGCGGACAGCACCACCGCGACCAGCACGTAACCGGAAAAGCGCATGCGTTCGGCGACTGCGCCGGAGACGATCGTCGTCGCCGTGCCGCAGAACACGGCCTGGAAGAAAAAGAAGGCGAGCTGCTCCGGCGACATGCCGGCGTCGATCATGAAACCGTCGGTGCCGACCCAGCCTGCCGCGCTTGCTCCGAACATCAGGCCGAAACCGAATATCGCGAACAAGGCGATCGAAATGCAGAAGTCGACGAGGTTCTTGATCGCGACATTGACGCTGTTCTTGGCGCGCACCATGCCGCTTTCGACGCAGGTGAAACCGGCCTGCATAACGACAACGAGGAACGCGCAGACGAGGATCCACAAGGTGTCGATGGTCAACGTGGCGGGTCCTGGTCGAGTCGGGTTGAGAGTGTGCGGATATCATGGACAAACGTGCGGCGTTTAGCATCCTCTGCCTGTCGAGCCGGCGCGGATCGGCGGCATCGCCTCGCGCACGCCGTACCATGGGCGGATCGCATCCATGGATTCCGTCCCTTGCCCGCACCGATCGAACCCGTTCTCGACGAAGCACCGTACGCACGCCTCGGACCCGATCTCGTCCTCAATGCGATCGAAGCGGCCGGCTTCGAACCGGACGGGCGCCTGCTTGCGCTCGGCAGCTACGAGAACCGCGTCTATCAGATCGGTATCGAGGACGCCCGGCCGATTGTCGCCAAGTTCTACCGGCCCGGTCGCTGGAGCAATGCGGCGATCGACGAGGAACACGCGTTCGCCGCCGAATTGGCCGAGGCCGAGTTGCCGATGGTCGCGCCGCTGTCGATCGATGGCCATACGCTGCTCGACCACGTCGGCTACCGCTACGCGCTGTATCCGCGCCAGGGCGGACGCGCACCCGAGCTCGAGTCGAACGAGAACCTCGCGTGGATGGGCCGGCTGCTCGCGCGCATGCACGGCATCGGTTCGCGCGACAGCTTCCGTTCGCGCCCGACCATCGATGTCGATGGCTTCGTGCGCGACGCCGCGCGTGCGGTGATCGGGTCCGGACTGCTGCCTGAATCGCTCGCGGTCCGCTATCGGCGCCAGGTCGATGCGCTGGCGCTGGCGATCGAGGCACGCATCACCGAAGTCGGTCCGGTCACGCGCATCCGCCTGCACGGCGACTGCCACCTCGGCAACGTGCTGTGGACCGATTCGGGACCGCACTTCGTCGATCTCGATGACGCACGCATGGGTCCGGCCGTGCAGGACCTGTGGATGCTCGCGCAATCACGCCCCGCGCTCGACGCGCTGCTCGAAGGCTACGCCGAGTTTCGCGATTTCGACTATCGAGAACTCGCGTTGATCGAACCCTTGCGACTCATGCGCCAGGTGCACTGGGCCGGCTGGGTGGCGGCGCGCTGGCACGATCCGGCCTTCCCGCTGGCGTTTCCGCATGTCGGTGAAACGCGCTGGTGGGAGCAGCACTGCAACGATCTTGCCGAGGCGCTCTCCCTGTTCGAATGAATCGTGCGCGAACCTCATCAGTGCGGCGTGTGATTGCCCGCACCGCTCGGCGTCAGCGGCGACAAATCGGCGCGCAATGGTGTCGCGCCGGTGACTGCCGCGTTCTGCAGTGATGGCGGCAGGTTGATGCCCATCGACAGGTAGATGCCGGTCAGCACCTCGATCCCGAAGTGCGCCGGCTTGACCCACTCCACCGGCACATACAGCAGTCCACCGCCGACCGGCACGGGCGCGGTCGGCACAAGCACGGTCAGGTACATGCGGCCGTCGATCTCGATCGGCAGCGGATTTGGTTGCAGGCCGAGCACGGCGACGCCGTCGCCACCGAAGAAGCACCAGACCGGGCTCATCGCGCGAATGTCGGCGGTCTTGCGGTCACCGATCACGGCAACGAAGCGCTCGACCAGGGTGTACACGCTGCCGACTAGCGGGATACGTCGCAGCGTGTTGTCGATGACGCCGGCAAACGGACCTTTGAGCTGTTGGCGCACGGCCACGCCGAGCAGGTAGATGAGGCCGATCACGAGCAGGGTGCCGAGCAGCCAGGCAAGGATTTCGCTGCCGGCAAGGTAAGTGCTGAAGCCCGAGAACGTGCGTCCGAACATGCTGTTCGGCCCAAGGAACCGGTTCAGGAACGCGACCACCCAGCCGACCAGGATCAGCGTGATCGCGAGCGGCAACACCGCGAGCAGGCCGGTCAGCCAGGTGGTCAGGATCGGCTTGAGCCGGTCGCGCAATGTCATTTTGAAACTCCCCGTGTTGCCACTTTCGACCCGCAGGCCAAGACCGACCACGATCGCGCATCGCCGCTCGGCAAGGCAAGCGGTCGGCGACGCATCGCCGTGTAGACGACGCGATTAGAGCCCCGCGTCCAGTGCGATCGGCGACCATGCAGACGCATCCGGTACCATAGGCAGCCATGAATTCCAGCACCGACCAACCGCTCGATTCGGCACGCAGGGACTTCATGCGCCCGCTGCGTTACCTCGTCCGCGGTCCCCTGTTGTTGCTGCACATCGCGTTATCGCTGCCGCTCGCGGTACTGGCGCTGAACCCGTGGTTCGCCAGGGTCCGCTTCGGCAGGCGCCGCTTCGACCACCTGATGATCAGCTGGTGGTCGGCCACCATGGTGCGCCTGTTCGGATTCCGCATTCGCTCGTTCGGCACGCCGCTGCCCGGTGCGGTCATGTACGTGGCCAACCACATCTCCTGGCTCGACATCGAATTGATGCACAGCCAGCGCGCAATCAGCTTCGTCGCCAAGAGCGAAATTGCGCGCTGGCCGCTGGTCGGCTGGCTGGCCACGCGCGCCGGCACGATCTACCACCAGCGCGGCAGCACGCATTCGATGGCGAGCGTGATCAGCCGCGTCGTCGAACGTCTGCGCGAGGGCCGGCCGGTCGGCATCTTCCCTGAAGGCGGCACCGGCAATGGCGCGCAGGTGCGCACGTTCCACGCGCGCATCTTCCAGGCAGCGCTGGATGCCGGCGTGCCGGTGCAACCGGTTGCCTTGCGTTACGGCCGTGATGGACGCCAGGACCTCGGCGTGCCGTTTGGCCCGAAGGAAAGTTTCGCGGTGAACGTCCTGCGCCTGCTCGGCAATCCGTCGATGGACGCCGAGGTGCATTTTCTCGAACCGGTCGAAGCCACGCCCGATGCGCGTCGGCGCATGGCCGAGGAGAGCCGTGCACGCATCATCCGCGCGCTCGGCTATGGCGACCTCAAGGCGACTGGAGCAGTCGAATGAACGTGGCCGACTACCGCTCACCGCGCCTGCTGCGCAATCCACATGTGCAATCGGTGCTCGCATCGAGCGGCGTGCGTCGGCTGCTGTACGCACGCCGACGTGCATTGCTCGAGCGCGACGCCACCGAGCACGTGCTCGATTGCGGCGACGGCGTGCGCCTGCTCGGCATGCACACCGCGCAACACGTGCACGCGCAGCCGCGCGGGCTCGTTGTCCTGCTGCACGGCTGGGAAGGCAGTGTGCAGTCGAGCTACCTCATGCACACCGGCGCGCGCCTGCTCGCCGAAGGCTTCGATGTTTTCCGCCTCAATTTCCGCGATCACGGTGCCACCCATCATCTGAATCGCGAACTGTTCCACTCGTGCCGCCTCGATGAAGTGGTCGGCGCAGTGCGCGCGATCGGTGAGCGTTTTCCTTCATTGCCGCTGGCGGTTGCGGGCTTCTCGCTTGGTGGCAATTTCGCGTTGCGCATCG
>JBBSOU010000022.1:0-36372 GCA_038259445.1 Lysobacterales bacterium
CCCTGCGCAGCGCTGCAAACATCGACACGATTGCCGATCTTTGCAGCGCCAGTTGCCCGCCGACGGTTTTCCTTCCCCTGCGCAGCGGGGGAAGGTGCCCGGAGGGCGGAAGGGGGCGCTTTTTGCTTGCGATCTCGAGTCGTGTCGCAACGGCAGTGTTCACGCGTGAGGCGGGCGACACCACCGTGACAGCGCCAAGGCAAGAATCAACTGTTCGCTTCTTCCGAGCCCCCATCCGTCGCTGCGCGCCACCTTTCTCCGATGCGCAGGGGAAGAACAGAAAAAAATCGCTCGCGATCGGGCGAATGACACATTCAGAACGCGTCCACGCCCATCACGCCACGCCCCCGCTACAATACCGGTCCCGATTGACGTGCCGGATTTCCCTGTGACCCAACGACGCGGCATCATTCTCGCCGGCGGTTCCGGCACGCGGCTGTATCCGTTGACCCAGGCGGTCAGCAAGCAGCTGCTTCCGGTGTACGACAAGCCGATGATCTACTATCCGCTCAGCACGCTGATGCTGGCCGGTATCCGCGACGTGTTGGTCATCAACACGCCGCACGAGCAGGCGATGTTCGAGCGTCTTCTCGGTGACGGTTCGCAGTGGGGCATGTCGATTCGCTATGCAGTGCAGCCGTCGCCCGACGGACTCGCCCAGGCCTATCTGATTGGTCGCGAGTTCGTCGCCGGGGAACCGAGCTGCCTGATCCTCGGCGACAACATCTTCTATGGACACGGGCTGACCGAGTTGCTTGACGCGGCCGACGCGCGCACGCACGGCGCCAGCGTGTTCGGTTACCGGGTGCGTGATCCGGAACGCTACGGCGTCGCCGAGTTTGATGCCTCGGGTCGGGTCATCGGGCTTGATGAAAAACCGAGTGCGCCGAAATCGCACTGGGCCGTGACCGGACTGTATTTCTATGACGGACGTGCGTCGGACTTCGCCGCCGCACTGAAGCCGTCGCCGCGTGGCGAACTCGAAATCACCGACCTCAACCGCTGCTACCTCGACGATGGCTCGTTGATGCTCGAGCGCATGGGGCGCGGCTTTGCGTGGCTCGATACGGGCACGCACGAATCGCTGGTCGAGGCGTCGAGCTACATCGAAACGATCGAGAATCGCCAGGGCCTCAAGGTCTGCTGTCCAGAAGAAATCGCCTTCCTGCAGGGCTGGATCGATGCCGAACAGGTGCTGCGCCTGGCCGCGCCGCTGTCGAAGAATGCCTATGGCCAGTACCTTGTCGAGCTCGCGCGCGACGGACGCGACGCATGAAGATCATCCGCTCGACGATCGATGGCTGCGTCGTCATTCAACCGGCCGTGCACGGCGACGCGCGCGGGTACTTCTACGAGAGCTTCAACCAGCGTCGCTTCGCCGAGGCCGGATTCGATCTGGCCTTCGTGCAGTCGAACGTGTCGCGTTCCGCCGAGGGCGTGTTGCGCGGCCTGCACTACCAGTGGCCGAATCCACAGGGCAAGCTGGTCAGCGTGCTCGAAGGCGAGGTCTACGATGTCGCCGTCGATATCCGCAAGGGCTCGCCGACCTTCGGCCAATGGGCGGCGGCGATCCTGTCGGCCGACAACAAGCGACATTTCTGGGTGCCGGAAGGATTCGCGCACGGCTTCGTCGTGTTGTCGGAATTCGCCACGTTCACCTACCAGTGCACCGCGGTGTACGACGGCGCGTGCGATCGTTCGATCCGCTGGGACGACCCCGCGCTCGCCATCGACTGGCCGGTGGCGGCGCCCTCGCTGTCGGACAAGGATCTCAAGGCACCACTGCTCGCCGACGTGCCCGACGAACGCCTTCCGGCGTTTGCATGAGCACAATGCGGCCGCGGAAATACATGCGTCGCTTGCCCACGTGACCATCCTGCTGCTCGGTGCCAACGGCCAGGTCGGCCATGCCTTGCGCGCGCCGCTGGCCAGCGTCGGTGACGCGATTGCGGCGACGCGATCGGGCACGCTCGACGATGGTACGAGTTGCACACGCGTCGATCTCGCCGACAGCGACGCACTGCGCGACGCACTCGAGTCGATCAAGCCGACGATCATCGTCAACGCCGCGGCCTACACTGCGGTCGATCGCGCCGAAGACGAACCCGATCTCGCCGATCGCATCAATCATCGCGCCGTCGCCGAACTCGGCGCATGGGCTGCGCGCAACGATACGCTTGTCGTGCATTACTCGACCGACTACGTGTTCGACGGCCAGAGTGCGCGCGCCTATCACGAGGACGACGCCACCGCGCCACTCGGTGTCTACGGGCGCAGCAAGCTGGCCGGCGAGGTAGCGCTGCATGCGAGTGGCGCACGCCATCTGATCCTGCGCACGGCGTGGGTGTACGGCGCGCGCGGCAGCAACTTCCTGCTGACAATGCTGCGGCTTGCGCGCGAGCGCGACGAACTACGCGTGGTCGGTGACCAGATCGGCACGCCGACCCCGGCGCACTGGATAGCCGGTGCGACTGCGCAACTGCTCACCCGTCTGGCGAGAATGAGCGCTCACGATCGCACGCAGGCGCTCGGCACCTGGCACCTGACCGCGCAGTCACCGTGCAGTTGGCACACGTTTGCCATTGCGATCATGCGCGAGGCGCTGGCTGCCGGTCTGATCGAACGCGCGCCGCTTGTTCAGGAAATCCGCACGGCCGAATACCCCACGCGCGCGCAGCGCCCGCCACGTTCGGTTCTCGACGGCGCCAAACTCGCCCTCGTCTTCGGTTTACAATTACCGGATTGGGGAATCGGGTTGCGCGAGGTCATCGCTGAACTCGCGCACGAACATGGAGATTTGCAGTGATTGTCCCAGTCATTCTTTCCGGTGGGGCCGGCACCCGGCTCTGGCCCGTTTCGCGTAGCGCCTACCCGAAACCGTTCATGCGCATGGGCGACGGCGAGTCGTTGCTGTACAAGACGCTCGATCGTGCGCTGAAACTCGCGACAGACGGTCGCGTGCTGACCGTGACCGGGCGTGACTATTATTTTCTCACGCGCGACGAGTACGCCAGTCATCCGGATGCCGACCTCGACCACCTGCCATTCCTGCTTGAACCCACGGGGCGCAATACCGCACCGGCGGTCGTGCTGGCGGCCTTGCACGCGCTTGATGAGTTCGGTGCCGATGCAACCCTGCTGGTGTTGCCGGCCGATCACCTGATCCGCGATCTGGATGCCTTCGCCGCTGATACGCATCGCGCTGCCGCACTCGCCGCCGAGGGCTGGCTGGTCACGTTCGGCATTCGTCCGAGCCACCCCGAAACCGGGTTCGGCTATATCCGCATGGGCGAAACGGTAGCGGGGCTCGAAGGTCGAGAAGTCGCGGCGTTCGTCGAAAAGCCGAACCGCGAAACGGCCGAACACTACGTTGCGTCGGGCGACTACGCGTGGAACTCGGGCATGTTCTGTTTCCGCGCCGATGCCCTGATCGCCACGGCGGCGCAAACCTGTCCCGAGGTACTCGCTGCCGCGCGCGTTTGCCACGCCAGTGAAGTCAGCCACATCAGCCCGGTCGAGTTCGCGCGCGAGGCTTTCCTCGCCCAGCCGGACATCTCGATCGACTACGCCATCATGGAACGCGCGTCGAGCGTTGCCGTGGTGCCGGCCAGTTTCGACTGGAGCGACATCGGTTCGTGGAAAGCCGTCAGCGACATCGACGCCGACACCGACGCCGAGGGCAACCGCGTGCAGGGCCAGGCCATCCTGGTCGAGAGTTCGAACTGCTACATCCAGTCTGACGCGCGCATGGTCGCGGCAGTCGGCGTCAGCAACCTCGTTATCATCGATACCGGCGATGCGGTGCTGGTGGCTGATCGCGAACGCGCGCAACAGGTCAAGATCGTGGTCGATCGCCTGCGCGCGAGCAACCACGCGGCGGCGACGTTCCACAAGACCGTGCATCGACCGTGGGGCAGCTACACGATTCTCGAGGACGCCGATGACTGCAAGGTCAAGCGTCTGACCGTCAAGCCCGGCCACGTGCTGTCGCTGCAGCTGCACAACAAGCGCAGCGAACACTGGACCGTCGTGCACGGTACTGCCAAGGTGCGCATCGGCGAGAACGAGTTCCTGCTCAACGCGAACCAGTCGGCGTACATTCCGATGAATACGGTGCATCGACTCGAAAATCCGACCGATCAGGACATTCACCTGATCGAGGTACAGTGTGGCGATTATTTCGGCGAAGACGATATCGTTCGTCTCGAAGACCGCTATGGTCGCGTCAAGACAAAAGCCTGATCCATCCATCCATTCGACAAGGAGTCCGTGATGTTGAACCTGCGTTCGATCTTTGCATCCGCACTGTTTTTCGTTTCCTGCACCGCGTTTGCCGCGCCGTTGCCGGTCGCCGATTTCGCGCGTCATCTGAAGTTCGGCGATGTGCAGATATCGCCCGACGGCAAGACCATCGCGGCGATATCGAATCTCGACGGGCAGCGCTCTCTGTCGCTGATCACGCTCGCCGACAGCAAGGCGGTCAACATCCGCCCGCGCGAGAACGCGCAGGTCATCAAGGTCTGGTGGGTTGGTTCGCAGCGTGTCATGTACACGATCGGCGAAGCGGTAGGCGGCCTCGAAGAGCCCGATCAGAACGGCGAACTGCATGTAGCGAATGCTGATGGCACCGGCCAGGACCTGTTGTTCGGCTACCGTGCCGGCGCCGGCAATACCGGTACACGTATCCAGCGCAAGGAAGGCGAGCAGGCCAGCGCATGGCTGCTCGATCGCCTGCGCGGCGACGACAGCGCGGCACTGATCACGGTGCAGCGCTGGAATGTCGGCATGGTCAACACCCCCGGAGGCGATGGCCTGTTCGCCGAAGCGCGTCGCATCAACCTGCGTGACGGCAAGACGCGCACAGTCGCAACGGCGCCGATGCGCATCGCCGAGTTCATGACCGACAATGACGGCGTCGTGCGCTTTGCCTACGGCGACGGCGTCGACCAGAAGCGCAAGGTGTATTACCGCGAAGCCGACGACAAGTCGTGGGAACTCGTCATCGACGAAGCGAGCACCGGCAACCGCGTGGCCCCGCTGGCGTTCAATCGCGCGGGCGACTCGGTGTATTTCGCCTGTGGGGGCCTGTGTCGCTGGAGCATCGCCAAGCGCGAACTCACGCCGTTGTGGAGCAGCGAGAACGCCGACGCGGTCGAACTGGTCAAGACCTTCGACGAGAAGGACGTGTTCGCGGTGCGCTCGATGCCGGGCCGCGTCGCCATCAGCCTGCTCGACAAGCAGGCGCCCGAGGCGAAGCTGCTGGTCGACCTGGTCAAGCAGTTTCCCGGTGAAGACGTGCGCATCGCGTCGGCCAGCGACGATGGCAGCAAGGTCGTCATCGAAGTGCGCAGCGATCTCAATCCCGGCACGTTCTACCTGTATGAGGCAGGCGAGAAAAAACTGTCGACACTGCTCGCGCGAGCGCCATGGCTCAAGGCCGACGACCTCGCCACGATGGAGCCGTTCTCGATCAAGGCGCGTGACGGCATGATCCTCAACGGCTACGTCAGCAAGCCGGTGGGCAAGGAAGAGGCGAAGAATCAGCCGATGGTCGTGCTCGTGCATGGCGGCCCGCACGGCGAACGCGATGCGTGGGGCTATGATCCGGTGGTGCAGTTGCTGACCAGCCGCGGCTACGCCGTGCTGCAGGTCAATTTCCGTGGCTCGGGCGGCTACGGCTATGATTTCATCAAGGCTGGCTACCGCGAGTGGGGCGCCAAGATGCAGGACGACGTCACCGACGCGACCCAGTGGGCGATCAAACAAGGCATCGCCGACCCGAAGCGCATCTGCATCCAGGGTGCGAGTTACGGTGGCTACGCGGCATTGCAAGGCGCCGTGCGCGAACCGGACCTCTATCAGTGCGCGATCGGCATCGTTGGTATCTACGACCTGCGCCTGATGAAATCGCGCGGCGACGTTCCGCAGTCGAGTTCCGGTGAAGGCTACCTCGACATGGTGCTCGGCACCGACAACGAGCAACTCGCGCAACGCTCACCGATCAACCAGCTCGACCGCCTCAAGGCCAAGGTCATGCTGGTCGTCGGCGGCCAGGACAAGCGCGTGCCGCCGATCCATGGCGAGAACCTGCAACGTGCGCTCGTCGCCAAGGGCAAGCCGCCCGAATGGCTCTACCAGCGCACCGAGGGCCATGGCTTCTACGACGAAGCCAATGTCGAGGACATGTACACGAAACTAATCGCGTTTCTCGACAGCAACATCGGCGACAAGCGCTGAGGCTTGCTTTGCACTGCGGGTGAAGTGAGTCGATGGCGTGTGCGAGGGACTTCAGTCCCGATGCGCTTCTGACAATATGCGCAAGGCATCGCGATTGAAGTCGCGCCCACACATTCACATGAAGCGCCTTGGCCCGAACGGTGCCGGACTCGACGGCTTGTGGGAGGGACTTCAGTCCCGACGTCTTTCTGTGACGATGTGCGCAAGGCACGGACATCATCTCGGCGAAATGCAATCGTGAGGACAACCGGTCGATAGCTGCTCGCGGTCAGCACACCGGCGCTCTTCGAAGATCAGCCTGAGGATCATGCCTGGACCAACGCCATACGACGCCGTGGTTCCGAGCAACGTGCGCGCTAGCCCCAAAGCCGCACGAACCAGCGACGCACGCGTTGGCCAAGCGAGATTCGGTAGCTGACAGGACCTGTGGTGTCGCCTGGTCGATACGGGCTGGCGGACGGGTCGCGCTCCTGCAGCTCTGGAAGCTCAGCGGGATCGACCAACCACAGCGGGGTCGGACCGAAGCCATCCAGATCTTCGCTGTGCGCTCGCATGACTGCGGTATCAAGCTGAGCCAGCGCCGCAGCCTGCGGCGTGCACAACACGTAAACGCGTTCAGTCACCGAGTTCTTCATCATCCGATGTAGTCGAATGACCGGTTCGCCAGCGAGCTCTTCGAACCGCTGGACCTGCTTGATTGCGATTTCTCCACTATGCACAAAGGCCTTGAGTGAAAGAGCGGAGATATTCGTGCATGCCGGACAGTCGCAGTGGACACGCATCGCCTGCAAGTTGCTCAGGCACGCGTCGAAAGCGGTGAAGAAGGCGCGGATCTGGCCGCAGGCATCACGCGCCGCTTCGACATCGTGCGTTGCCACCTCGCCAAACAGCAGCGCCGCATCGCCCTCCAGCTTGTTCAGCTGCATCGGGTGACGCGAGCAATTGATCACTGACTCCAGCAGCTCGGTGATGATCTGCTCTGCATGCGTGAGAGCCAGTGTGCGTTGTGTGATGAAACGCGTATAGCCACTGATGTCCACCAGCACCATTAGTGCATTGGTCAATCGCAATGCCCATTCCTCCTGCCTGAAACAGCTCGCTCAATTGTTGCCTGCGGCGCGCAGCGCGGCAGAGCCCGGTCTCGCGTCGACTGGAATCGCCTCGGCAGTAGCCGCGGCCTGCGCAGCCAGGATCGACGCAGCCGAGTCTGAAGCGATTGTCTTGCAGTTGAGAGAAGCTGACGTCCGTCCGCAACCGGACCCGCGTGTCTGGCCAATGCCGAACGCGTTCGTCGCCTGATCTCTTCACCATCAAGCAACGCGAATTCCCCGTCATCCGAGCGCTCCCGCTACAAGCGTCTGTGCGAATCCACCGCCGTCTGGCGAGCCATCCGATATCGAGCGGGTACCAAAGTCATACCCTTTCACGTTCGAAGATCAGACTGAAGGTCATGCCCGGATCAACGCTGAAAACGCTCCTTCAGAGTAACGCAAAGCGCGCCCTTGCGGCTTGGCATCACGTTTGCTCGGCGATCGAGCGTTCCATCTCGACGTGCATACGCCCTCAATCAAAGCCACCGTAGTACACGCCCTCGATGTCGGTCTCCGCGCGCCGGCACGAAACCCGCGCATTGCGTCCGCACTCGCGAAGCAGCGCCAGCGATGCGGCGAGATTCGCGCGAATGGCGGCGTTCGCTTCACTGCCGTACCGGGCAATGCTGTCGACCTGATACGGATCAGCCGTGAGGGCGTAGTGCTCAGTGCCGTTTTGCGCATCGTCAGTACGCCAGTCGATCAGCACGCGGTTGCCGGCGTTGGTGATTTCGTTGGCGGCGGTGCGGACGGCGAAATAGTCGGCATGCGAGACCGGCGCCCAGCTGCCGTCTCGGAAATGTTCGATCAGGATGCGTCGCCGCCAGTCGGGAGGTGCGGCCGATGCGAACAATGCGCGGAGGTCGGCGCCGTCCACCGGCAGTGCAGGTGTTGCACCGCCGAGTGCTGCGAGGGTAGGGGCGAGGTCGTTGTTGACCACGAGTGAGGTGCGCGTGGTGCTGGCCGGGATGCCGGGGCCGCGCATCCACAGTGGCACGCGGATCGATTCCTCATACGCGAGCACCTTGCCCCAGGCGCGGTGTTCGCCGTTGAACCAGCCGTTGTCGGCGGTGAACATCAGCACGGTGTTGTGCCACTGGCCGAGGGCGCTGAGGCGCGTGCGCAGCGTGCCGATCATGTCGTCGAGCGCGCGCAGCGATTCGATGCGGTGGCGGAATCCGCGTTGCAGCGCATCGACATCGTCAAAGGTCATCGACATGTACTGCTCGCCGAACCAGGCCGGCTTGTCGCTGATGTCGGTTTCGTTGAACGAGGGACTGAACACGTCAAGCGCAATGCTCGGCGGCAGCGTGCCGGCATGGCGCGGGGCGGCGCGCACGTCGCGCGCATAGTCGTTGGCAGCCGGCAGACACAATTCGAAATGCGGCGCGAGCGGGGCGAGATAGAGAAAGAACGGACGCGTGTCGGACGCGCCTTCATCGATGAAATCGGCGGCACGCTGCGTGATCACGTCGGTCTGGTAGTCGCTGGCCTTGCTGCCGTAGGTGACCAGCGAGCCGTTGTCGTTGATGGTGTAGTTGAACATGCAGTACGCGCCGGCGTAGCCGATGCCGGCCGAGCCGTTGAGTTCGCCGTAGTCGGGCATCGCCTGCCAGTCGTCCCAGCCCGGCGGCACGTAGCGCATCCAGTCGCAGGTCGGACAATTGCGTGGCGGCACGTAACCGTAGCCATTGAGGAACTTGCCGATCAGGCCGGTGCGGTAACCGGCGCGTTGCAGCCAGCGACCGATGTGCTCGCTGTCATCGAAGGCGGCGAACGAGCCCTGCGGCTCTTTCGCATCGAAGGTGATGTTGAGGACGCCGTGGTTGTGTGTGTACTGGCCGGTCAGGAACGTAGCGCGTGATGGGCAGCACAACGCGTTGGACACGAACGACTCGCTGAACTCGACACCGCCGGTCTGCAAGGCAGCATCGAAGCTCGGCATGAGACCGAGCTCGCGGGCGCGCTCGAGAGTGCCGACGTCGAGATCGTCGGCCATCAGCACGATCAGGTTCGGCATTGTCTGCGCGATGGACGCGCCTGCCAGGCAGAGACCGAGAACGAAATGGGCGAAGAATGGGGCGAGGTCTCGTTTCACTGGATCAACCGCGTAGTCGCGCGAGAAGTCCGGCGGTCGAGCCGTCGAGTCCGTTGCTGTCACCGCTCGCGAGGCGTGGCAACAAGTCGTTGCAGAGTGCCTTGCCGAGCTCGACGCCCCATTGGTCGAAACTGTTGATGCCCCACAACGCGCCGCTGGTGAACACGCGGTGTTCGTACAACGCAACCAGCGCGCCCAGCGCGTGCGGCGTCAAGGTATCGATCAGCAGCGTCGTGCTCGGGCGGTTGCCGGGAAACGTGCGGTGGTTGGCGAGGACGTCGGCATCGATCGTGGTCGATGCGGTCGGCACGCGTTCGCCGAACGCCTGGTCAGTGCGCTTTCCGATCATCAAGGCCTGCGATTGTGCAAGGCCATTGGCAAGCAGTTTGGTGTGCAGGTCGGGATACGGATGCGACGGCGTGCGTACGAGGATGAACTCGACCGGGATCACGTCGGTTCCCTGGTGCAACATCTGGAAATAGGCATGCTGTCCATTGGTGCCGGGCTCACCCCAGACTACCGGGCTGGTCGCGAACGGAAGGGCCGCGCCGTCGATGTCGACGCGCTTGCCGTTGCTCTCCATCTCGAGTTGCTGAAGGTAGGCCGGCAGGCGCCGCAGGCCCTGGTGATACGGCGCGACGCTGCGGCTGGTGAAGCCGTGGAAGTTGCGATACCAGACATCGATCAGGCCGAGCAGCACCGGCACGTTGCGCTCAAGCGGTGTTTCGGCAAAATGCCGGTCCATCGCGTGCGCGCCGGCCAGCAGTGCGCGGAAGTGTTCGGCGCCGATCGCGAGTGCGATCGGCAGGCCGATCGCTGACCACAACGAATAGCGCCCGCCGACCCAGTCCCAGAAACCGAATGTCGTATCGATGCCGAACGCGGCAGCCGCCGTCGTGTTGGTCGTCGTCGCAACGAAATGGCGTTGCGTGTCGGTGCCGCCGTTGGCGAGAAACCACTCGCGCGCAACGTGCGCGTTGGCCATCGTTTCCTGCGTCGTGAACGTTTTCGAGGCGATCACGAACAGGGTGGAATGCGCGTCGAGCCCACGCAGTACCGGGGTGATGTCGTGGCCGTCGACGTTGGAGACGAAGTGAAAGCGCAGGCCGCGATGCGCAAAGGCATCGAGTGCCGGCACCACCATCTGCGGACCCAGATCCGAGCCGCCTATGCCGATGTTGACGATGTCGGTGATGCCGCTGGTTGCGGTATCGCGCATGCGCTCGGCATAGGTGAGCATGCGATCGAGCACATCGTGCACGTCGGCCGAATGGCTGCCGATGCCGCGCGGTGCACGCAGCGCGATGTGCTGGACGGTGCGACCTTCGGTGACGTTGATCAGTTCGCCGTTGAACATCGCGTCGCGTCGCGCCTCGAGTGCACATTCGCGGGCGAGGTCGACCAGCAAGGCGAGGGTTTGGGTGTCGATGAGGTTCTTCGACAGATCGGAAAACACCTCGGGCGCTACGAACGAAAGCGAAGCGAAGCGCGTCGCATCATTGGCGAAGGCGTCGCGCAGGTCGAATGCACGCCCGCCCTTGGCAAAGCAGGCCTGCAGGGCGGCCCAGGCCCGCGTACGGTCACAACGCACGGCTGTGCTCATCGTTTTGGCCTTGCGGCATAGGGAAAATGCAGCATAGCAAGTCAGGTTGCGGGCGGGTATTTGGGAAAATCGCCGCGAGGAAAGCGACCGAGCGTGGCGCAGGGCACGGGCTCAGTCCCGATGCGTTGCGCAGCTTGACGAACTGCATCTCGCCCGGCGGCGCTTGCCACGCAATAGCGGCGCGTCAGGATGCGGTTGCACGCTTGAACGAGCCAAGCCGCCTGCCGTGATCAACCGGCGCTGCGCACGGCCTGTGCGGGAATCAGGGCCGAGAAACGCGTGCGGATCGCCGATTCGATGCCGGCAGCGTCGAGACCTGATTCGGCGAGCAGTTCTTCGCGGCTGGCGTGATCGAGGTAGCTGTCGGCGAGGCCGAGGTGCAGCAGCGGCACGCATACCGCGTGTGCGCTGAGCAGTTCGCCGACACCGGCACCCGCGCCACCCATGATCGCGTTGTCCTCTACCGTCACGATCGCTGCGTGCGTACGTGCGAGTTCGAGCACCAGCGCCTCGTCGAGGGGCTTGATGAAGCGCATGTTGATCAGCGTTGCGTCGATCGCGTTCGCCACGGCCATGGCGGCAATGACGGTTGAGCCGAACGCGAGGATCGCGATGGCCTGGCCTTCGCGACGACGTTCGGCCTTGCCGATCGGCAACACCTCGAGGGCCTTGTCGACGGCAATGCCGGCGCCAACGCCGCGCGGGTAGCGCACTGCGGCCGGCCCCTCGTGCTGGAAACCGGTGCTGAGCATGCGACGGCACTCGGCCTCGTCGGCCGGCGCCATCACGAGCATGTTCGGGATGCAGCGCAAATAGGAGAGATCGAAGCTGCCGGAATGCGTCGCGCCGTCAGGACCGACCAGGCCACCGCGATCGATGGCGAACAGCACGTCGAGATTCTGCAGCGCGACGTCGTGGATCAGCTGGTCATAGGCGCGTTGCAGAAACGATGAATAGATCGCGACGACGGGCTTGGCACCTTCGCAGGCCATACCCGCGGCGAGTGTTACGGCATGCTGCTCGGCGATGCCGACATCGAAGTATCGATTCGGCCACGCCTTCGAGAACTTTACCAGGCCAGAGCCTTCACGCATCGCCGGCGTGATGGCGAACAGGCGGGTGTCGGCGGCCGCCATGTCGCACAGCCAATCGCCGAATATTTCGGTGTAGGTCGGTTTGGACGCGCCCTTCTTGGTCAGGCCCTTGACCGGATCGAACGGGCCGACGGCGTGGTATTCGATCTGCTCGCGCTCGGCCAGCGGATAGCCCTTGCCCTTGGTCGTGACCACGTGCAGCAGCTGCGGACCCTTCAGTTCTTTCAGCGTCTTCAGCGCGTGCACGAGTTGCGGCATGTCGTGGCCGTCGATCGGGCCGGTGTAGCGGAACCCAAACTCCTCAAACAGCGTGCTCGGCATGAACATGCCCTTGGCGTGCTCCTCCCAGCGCTTGAGGAAGCGCCACATGAAGCCGTCGCGCTTCATCATCTTCTTGCTGCTTTCGCGGAAGCGGTTGAGCGTGCGGCTGGCCATCAGGCGCGCCAGCATCTTGGTCAATGCGCCGACGTTCTCGCTGATCGACATCTGGTTGTCGTTGAGGATCACGAGCATGTCCGGGAACACGTCGCCGCCGTGGTTGAGCGCTTCGAAGGCCATGCCGGCGGTCATCGCGCCATCACCGATCACGGCGACCACCTTGCGCGTATCGCCCTTGCGTTGGGCGGCGATCGCCATGCCGAGCGCGGCGCTGATGGAGGTCGACGAATGGCCGACGCCGAAGGTGTCGTACTCGCTCTCTTCTCGACGCGGGAAAGGCGCGAGCCCGTCCTTCTTCTTGATCGTGGTGATGCGATCGGCGCGACCGGTCAGGATCTTGTGCGGGTAGCACTGGTGCCCGACGTCCCAGACCAGCCGGTCGTTCGGCGTGTCATAGAGGTAATGCAGGGCGACGGTCAGTTCGACCACGCCGAGGCCGGCACCGAAATGACCACCCGAGCTCGCCACCGACTCGATCAGGTAGTCACGAACCTCGCGCGCGATGTCGGCCAGTTCCGCTTCGCCGAAGCGACGCAGGTCGGCGGGCAGGTCGATGCTGGCGAGGTGGGGATAGCGCTTGTTGTCAATCATTGCTGGCGACCAGGGTGTCAGGCGGACATTTTCGGCTACCTGACCGGGCGGGGCAAGGAAAGCTGCGGCGGATACGCCGACGATTCCGGCCCTGAAGCAGGCGACAATGCCTCGATGCGACTGAATGCCACCCGATTCACGTAGTCGCGCCCGGCCCTGACTTCCATGGCCCCATACCATCGCCTCGCTGTCGCGGCGACGCCCGATCCCCGCTTCACGGCGACCGCAGCGTTCGCCCACGGGTGTTGCCGGCGCTCGTCGCCAGCGAGCTGCCGCGGCTTCTTTTCGTGCTTCATGCATGCGCGTAGCATCGGGCTGCGCAGGCGTGTGTTGCTTGCCGAGATGTCGATCAGGCGCATCAGCGTGTCGGCACGAACCGTGACACGGAGTGCTTGCCATGCATTGTCAACGCTGGAACCGGTGCCTGCTCTGGTTTTTCGCCGTATCCCTGGCGAGCCATGTCGCGGCCGCCGAACCGATGCTTTCGCGCAGCGCGATTGCACAGATCCAGGCGCTCGGCGCCGAGACGGACGCGCGTTCGGTTGCCGAACGCAAGATCGACTCGCGTCTGCTGTACACCGCGCGCATGGCCCGCGGTCGTGCGGTGGCGCCCGGTGTGCCCACGCTCGAGACCGGCATCGACGTCGATGCCCGCGGCATGGTCGCGGTCGACATCCGCGCCCGCGTGACGCCGCGGCTCGAAGCCCTGGTCAAGGCGATCGGAGGCGATGTGATCCGCAGTTTCGCGTTCGCCGAATCCATCGAGGCCGATGTGCCGATTGATCGCCTCGAACACCTCGCCGCCGATGCCGGCGTGCGTTTCATCATGCCCCCTGCGCAGGGCGTCACCACGCGCAACATGCCGGGCATGTCAGCGGGATCCGGCATGCCGATCGGACGCACCTTGTCGCCTCGCGTCGAACGGTTCCGCAGCACGCTGATCGACGCGTTGCAGGCGCAGGCGCGCGCCAGTGCGCCATTGCCGGATGTCGGCGCAGTCACCTCGCAGGGAGATGCCGCGCATCGCGCCGATGCCGCGCGCGACGGGTTCGGCGTCAACGGCGCCGGCATCCGCATCGGTGTGATTTCGGATTCGTTCGCCGCAGCATCATCGCCCGCATCGGAAATCGCCGCTGGCGACTTGCCGGGTCCCGGCAATCCGAACGGCTTCACGACGCCTGTGCAACTGGTCGGCTCGGGCGATGCGTTCGGCGGTAGCGACGAGGGGCGCGCGATGCTGCAGATCGTCCATGACCTCGCGCCTGGCGCGCAGCTCTACTCTGCGACCGGCTTCAACAGCATCACCGATTTCGCCAACAACATTCGCGCACTGCGCGGCATCGCCATGTCGGCACCGCCCAATGGCAACCTCTTGCCCGGTTGCGACATCATCATCGATGACTTGTTCTACTTCATCGAGACGGGCCTGCACGACGGCCAGCCGGCGCCATCGGATTCGAACATGGCCGTGGTCACTCAGGCGGTCAACGACGTCACTGCCGATGGCGCGCTGTATTTTTCGTCGGCGGGCAACTCCGGCGGGCTGACGCAAGGCACGTCCGGCGCGTGGGAAGGCGATTTCGTCAGCGGTGCATTGCCGGTGGTGATCCCCGGCAGCGGCGATGCGCTGGCATGGAACGGCAGCGACATCGGCAACACGATCACAGTGGCCGGCAGCGTGGTCACGTTGCAATGGTCCGATCCGCTGAACGGTTCGGCCAACGACTACGACCTGTTCGTGCTCGACAGCACGCTGTCGAGCGTGGTTGCGAGCTCGACCAATGTGCAGGACGGTTCACAGGACCCGCTCGAGCTGATTGGCAGCGGTCCGGGAAATCGCATTGTCATCGTGCGCCGCGACGGTGCCGCGCCGCGGTTTCTGAGCCTGTCGACCAATCGTGGTCGACTGCAACATGCAACCAGCGGGCAAACGCGCGGACACAGCGCCGCGGCCACCGGCTTCAGCGTGGCGGCCACTCCGGCCGAGGTATCGTTCGGTGCGCCGACCCCGCCCGGGCCTTTTCCGGGTCCGTTCGTCGCCGGCAATCAGGTCGAGCCGTTCAGTTCGGATGGATTGCGCCGCAGCTTTTTCGACGCATCGGGAAACGCGATAACGCCCGGGAATTTTCTTGCAGCGGGCAATGGCGGCAGCGTGGGTCAGAAGCCCGATATCACCGCGGCCGATGGCACCTCGACCAGCGTGCCGGGGTTCGCGAGATTCTTCGGCACCTCGGCCGCCGCGCCGCATGCCGGCGCGATCGCGGCGCTTGTCAAGCAGGCAGCGCCGACGGCAACGCCACAGCAGGTGCGCGACATACTCGAATCGACCGCACTCGACATCATGGCGCCCGGTGCGGATCGCGATGCAGGCATCGGCATCCTGCAGGCGTTCGAGGCCGTCCAGTCGACCGGCGTCGCCCCGCAGGCGAGCCTCGCTCTCGGCGCGATCGCGGTGATCAGCGGCAACAATCTCATCAATGCGGACGACTGCAATACGCTGTCGATCACGTTGCGCAATGATGGCGCGATTTCGGCGAGCGCAATCTCGGCGACGTTGAGCGCGACCACGCCGGGCATCACGATCACGCAACCGTTTGCGAGCTTCACCGACATCGACAGCAGCGGCGACAGTGCGAGCGCGCTTTTCGAAGTCAGCAGCAGTCCGTCGGCAATCAGCGGATCGACGATCACCTTCAACTTGACGGTGACATCGACCGGCGGCGAATCGCCGCGCGTGCTGACCTTCACGCTTCCGCTCGGTGTCGATCCGCTGGCCTATGCGTTCGCCGGCGCGAGCCCTGGCGCGGGCATTCCCGCCGGCGGCACGTTGCTGGTTGGCAGTGCGGCGGACGATGTCGTCGTCACCACCAGCGTGCCATTTGCGTTCTCGATCTACGATCGCGAAATAGCTTCCGGCGAGACGATCAGCATCAGTACCAATGGCAATGTGCAATTCGTCGCCGCGGGCGCGACTACCACGTTCCAGAACGCGGGGCTGCCGGCCGGCGCGCTGCCGGATGCGCCGGCGCTGTTTCCGTACTGGGACGACCTGCTGCTGACGACACCGGGCGGCGGAATCTACACGCATGTGACCGGAGCGCCACCGAACCGCCGGTTCGTGATCGAATGGCGCGGGCAGCGCTATCGCGATGGCGCAACCACGCAGACCGTCAACTTCGCCGTCGCGATCGAGGAAGGGTCGAGCCGCTTCGCCTTCCTCTATGCACAAACCGGCATTGGAGCGTCGGCGAACGGCGCCAGCGCGACCGTCGGCGTACACGCCGGCAACGCGGCGTCGTCACGCGCAAGCACGGTCTCGATCAACCAGCCAGTGATCGTCGCCAACACCACATACCACGCAGCACCGCTCGTGCCGTTGCCTGGTGTCGGGCAGTGCAGCGATGTGGTCTTTGTCGACGGCTTTGAGTGACGCGCCGAGTTGAAGACAGCCACCGGGGCTTTGAATCTCCGCGCATCCGACTGAACGTTGCAAGCGCACGTGCGATCGCGCGACCCCCAGCAAAAAGCAGCCCCCTTCCGCCCTCCGGGCACCTTCCCACGCTGCGCAGGGGAAGGCAAATCAATTGCTCTTCCGCACTTTGTCCTCCGATTTCCCGTGCGCAGCGAGGACGTAGAGTCCACGCGGATCCCGCAGCGTAGCGGAGCTCATTTCTTCCCTTCCCCTGCGCAGCGGGGGAAGGTGCCCGAAGGGCGGATGGGGGCGCTTCGGATTTTCTTCGAACCCGCGGAACCCTCAGGCCACACGTCGCTTCTTCGGCAGATGGTTGACGAGGAACTCCATCTGGTCGGCGAGGATGTTTCGGTTCGAGAGGATCAGGTGTTCGACCCAGCTTGGTCGATACGGTACGGCCAGCAGTGGCATGTTCGCCTGCTGCGGTGTGCGGCAGCCCTTGCGCACGTTGCAGTGCAGACAGGCGGTGACGACGTTCTGCCAGATGTCGCGGCCGCCCTTGGAGATCGGAATGACGTGGTCGCGTGTCAGATCACCGCGCGAGTAGTTCTTGCCGCAGTACATGCACAGCATGCGGTCGCGCGCGAACAGGGCGGGGTTGGTCAGGGTGGGCGCCGGATCGATTGCACCGATGCGCGCGTGGCCGGTACTGGCGACAATCGGATGCAGCTGCAGCAGGCTCTGTTCGCCCGACGCGCGGTTGATGCCGCCATGGATGGTCAGGCACGGCTCGCCGAGTGTCCACGCAACCGCTCCGCGCACGTACAGGCAGGTAGCGTCCTGCCACGAGATCCAGTCCATGATGCGACCGCTTGCATCGAGCGACAGCACGCGCGTGCCATTGATGTCACCGACCGTTTGCACTTGCGCCAGCATCCGATTCTCCGCAGAGGATTGCGTTTCCCGGCGTGCAGCCTGCCGGCCGAACTGTTGCTCCATCGAAGCATAGACCACTTGCGCGTCATTGGGACAACAGGCTTGTCTCAGCGCAATGGCTTCATCATGCGCACCATTTCGACGCCGAATCCACTGCGCTCATACAGAGCGCGCGCACGTGCATTTCCGGGGAAAACCGCCAGCTGCACGTGCCGACAATGATGCTCGCGCGCGAAGCGTTCCGCGTAAGCGAGCAGGGCGCTGCCAATGCCTCGTCCGTCGTGGTTGCGGGCGACCGCGAGGTCGGAAATGTGGCAATTCGATACCGGCAGAAAGAAGTCGCGCGTCAGTTGCAGGTGGATGAAACCGACACGTTCGCCATCATCGTTCTCGGCGACGAAGACATGTGAGCCGGCCGGCTGATCGGTCAGATGCCGCGCAATGTCCTCGCGCACGCCTTGCGCACAATCGCTGCGCCGGCGCCACGCCGGCAGCTCGAACCCTTCGACGAAACGCTCGACAAGACCAAGGATGAAGGCGTCATCGTCGGCGTTGGCAAGGCGAATATGCAGACCGGCTTCGGAATCCATGCGGCGCTCCTGCGGGCTTCAGCCGAACTGTATATCCGGCATGGCCATGAGCGTGTCCGAGCCGGCGCGGATGGCGGCTCCATGCGCGTGGATGCGCGGCAGTATGCGCGTGAAGTAGAAGCGCGCCGTGTGCCGCTTGGATTCCTTGAAGTCGGTCGATTGGCTCGACGTCGCCGTGGCGGCGACGCTGCGGGTCCACAGGTAGGCGAGCGCAACGTAGCCCGAGTAGAACAGGTAATCGACCGCCGCGGCGCCGATCTCGTCGGCGTTGCCCTGCGCGCGCTTGGCGATTTCCTGGGTCAGGTCGCTCCACTCCTTGGTCACGATTGCCAGCGGTGCGATGAACTCACCGAGTTCGCTGCTGCCGGCGTTGTCCTGGCAGAACGTCGAGATCTCGCCGAGGAAATGCTTGAGGCCGGCGCCCTGCAGCACGAGAATCTTGCGTCCGAGCAGATCGTTGGCCTGGATCTGCGTGGTGCCTTCGTAGATCGTCGTGATGCGCGCATCACGGGCGAACTGCTCGATGCCGGTCTCGGCGATATAGCCGTGCCCCCCGTAGATCTGCACCGCATCGTAGGTGCATTCCTGGGCGAGTTCGGTGAGCAGGCCCTTGACGATCGGAGTCAGAAACGAGACCAGTTGCTCGCCGCGCTTGCGCTCGGCTTCGTCAGGCGAATGGGTAGAGATGTCGTGCTGCATGTAGGCATACAGTGAAAGTACGCGGCAGCCTTCGGCGAACGCTTTCTGGGTCAGCAGCATGCGCCGGATATCGGGATGCACGAGCAGCGGGTCGGCCGGCTTGTCGGGAAATTTCGGCCCGGTCAGGGCGCGCATCTGCAGACGATCGCGCGCATAGGCGAGCGAGTTCTGGTAGGCGCGTTCAATCAGTCCCAAACCCTGAATACCTACCGCGAGGCGTGCGGTATTCATCATCGTGAACATCGCATTGAGGCCCTTGTGCGGCGCGCCGATCAGCCAACCTTCGGCCTGTTCGAAGTTCATCACGCAGGTGACCGAAGCCTTGATGCCCATCTTGTGTTCGATCGAGCCGACAGCGAGTGTGTTGCGCGCTCCAACCACGCCGTCCTTGCCGACCTTGAACTTCGGCACGATGAACAGCGAGATGCCTTTCACGCCGGGCGGCGCATCGGGCAGGCGCGCGAGCACGAGGTGAACGATGTTCTCGGTGAGGTCATGCTCGCCGGCGGTGATGAAGATCTTGGTGCCACTGATGCGATGGCTGCCATCGGCATTCGGCTCGGCCTTGGTCTTGAGCAGGCCGAGATCGGTGCCGCAGTGCGGTTCGGTCAGGCACATCGTGCCGGTCCACGTGCCGTCGGTGATCGGCTTGAGGAAGACCTCCTGCTGCCACGCTTCACCGTGCTCCTTGAGCGCCTCGACCGAGCCGTGCGAGAGCATCGGGAAGTTGCCCCAGGCGACATTGGCAGCGTCGATGAACTCCTTGACCACCGCGCCGATCGTTTCCGGCAGGCCCTGGCCACCGAAGCGCTCCGGCGTGGTCAGCGTCGACCAGCCACCATCGACATATTTCGCGTAGGCCTCCTTGAATCCCTTCGGCGTCGTCACGCTGGCGTTGGCCTTGTCGAGCACGCAGCCTTCCTGGTCGCCACTGAAGTTGATCGGCGCAAGGACCTGCTCGGTGAACTTCGCGGCTTCCTCGAGCACCGCGTCGACGATGTCGGGCGTGGCGGATTCGAAGCCCGGCAGGCGCTCGAAGAGCGCCTTGGCGCCGAGTACATCGAACAAGGCGAAGCGGGTGTCGTTGACGGGTGCGGTATAGCGGGTCATCGGTAGTCTCCGGAATGCGGGTCGGCGTGATCAGCGCCAGGTACCGGGCACGCCCGGCACCGGTGAGAGGCGACTCGCGCGCTCGAACGGGAAGTCGCCGCTCGGCTCGCTGCTGGTGATACGGCCTTTGAGGGTGTAGTCGAGATCGCGCGCGTCAAGCGGTGCAGTCGTGTTCGGCATGAATACGGCCTCGAACACGTCGGCACTCTCGCCGGGCATGTCGAGATCGAGGGTCGCGCTGATCGTGCCGCGTTCGCTGCCGTTGATCGACAGCTTGGCCTCGAGCAGGTTGAAGGTCATCGCCACGTTGCTGAAGTTCTGCACGCGCACCAGCGCACGCCAGCGTCCATCGGCAAGAGCCGAGAGCTCCTGCACGCTGGCCGTCGGCGGGCTGATGCGTTTGGCCGGGCCGGTCGCGCAGGCGACGACGACGAGAGCGATGAGCAGCGCGAGAATCGCTGTGCGCAATGACATGCAGAGTCCTCAAACGATCGTTCGAATATCCCTAGCCTAGCCCGTTTGACGGATCGAGCAAAGAGGTGCCGATGCCGACCGTGCAGGCCTGCGGCGAGATGCCGCCGCGCGCCTGCACTGGCTATGATCGGCGCATCGATCGACGACGGACACGGGCCATGGTGAATGCGCAGGGGAAAGGTGTGCTCAAGCTGCGCCTGATGCTCGGCCGGCACGTTGCCATCGGACCAGGCAAAGCCGACCTGCTCGAGGGCATCCGCGATACCGGCTCGATCTCGGCGGCGGGACGGCGCATGCGCATGAGCTACAAGCGCGCCTGGCAACTCGTCGAGGAAATGAACGCGTGCTTCCGCACGCCACTGGTACAGGCGAGCAAGGGCGGCAGTGGCGGAGGTGGCGCGCAACTCACCACCGCCGGCATCGATGTGCTGGACCGCTTCCGTCGTATCGAGGCCGAGTGCGAAGCGGGCACGCGCACCGATCTCGCCGCGTTGCGGCGGCGTATGCGTGGCGGCGCCGCGGGCTGAGCTTGCCCAGGCCTGCTGTCTGAATCCCTTCGGTAGCGCCAAACTGCCCACATCGATATAGTCGAATGGAAACATCGAGAGTGGTCGCGTGCATCGGCAGGCGGATCGCTCCATCGACCAGTGATGCGCTGTCCAGCGCGGGAGTGATGCATGTCGAAATGCCGGCGAACGCCTGCTGCAGCACCGTTCGCGATGGAGCGAAACCTGTTCATGATGGCGTGCTGGATTGCTCTGGCCATGCTCGGTGCCTCTGCGGCACTCGCTGTCGCCAGCGAGCCGACCTCGACAACCTCCGGAGAGCGCGTGGCTGTGATGGTTCGCGTGGGCGGCGAAGTGCGCTCGCCGCGATCATTCTCCGCCTCGGATCTGGCGGACATGCGTCGCAGCACGCTCGCCGCTGCCGTGCATGGCGTGCAGGCGACCTGGCAAGGCGTGCCGTTGATCGAGATCTTGCGGGCCGCAGGTGCGCCGGTTGATGCGGAACTGCGCGGCGGCAATCTGGCGCTTGTCGTTCGTGTCAGCGCCCGCGATGGCTACAGCGCCGTTTTCGCGCTGGCCGAACTGGATCCCACGTTCCGCGACGATCAGGTGTTGCTTGCGGATCGGCGCGATGGCGGCGTGATTGCCGATGAAGAAGGCCCGTTCCGACTGGTGGCGCCGGGAGAAAAGCGCCAGGGTCGATGGGTGCGGCAAGTCGATCGCATCGATGTGCTGCGCGCAGCGAAGTGAATCTTACTTCGCCCCGGCATAGGTCAGCTCGCCCGCAGTCACGCGCACGCCGAGACGATTCTCCGGCGGCGCGGTGGGGCAGACCACATGCGGCGAAATCGCGCACGGTGGGTTGTAGGCCTTGTTGAAATCGAGCACGACCTTGCCGTCGCGTGCCGGATCGGCATACAGGAAACGTGCGGCCCCGTAAGTCTCCTTGCCACTCGTCCTGTCGGCGAAAACGAAGAACAGGCGGCCATCGTCTTCGCTGACCGGCTGCAGTTGGTGGCTTTTGCCGTCGATTTCGAACACCGCCATGCCCGGAACTTCTGCCTTCTGCAGCGTGTTGATGATGGTGACGAGTTCGATCGGGCGCGGCGGTTCGAACGGCTGCCATGTCGCCTCGACGCGCCAGGCCGGATCGACCGGGAAGGACTCGATGCCGTTGAATGCGGCAAGTGCCGGTGATTCCGGATCACGAAGGCGCCAGCCGATCGTGTCGCCGCTGCTGACGACGTAGAACCATTGCTTGCCGAACTGCACGCGCGTGGGCGTGGCACCGTCGGCGTTGGTCAGCAGCGTGACCACAGTGCTCGCCGGCCGGTCGTCGACGCGTATGTCAGCGGCAACTGCCGGGTCGAGGCGCAAGCGGATCGTGCCGTCGGCGCCGAGTGTGAGCTCGCCGAGACGGGCCGGTCCCTTGGCCAGCACGATGGCGTTGTCGGACGCACTGCCGATCGAACTCGTGCCGGGATTGAGCAGACCGGAGCCGACGAACGAAAACCATCCATCGGGCTTTCTCAGCGAGGCGATGCGTTCCGCACGCCATTGCGCGATCGATGCCAGGTAGTCGTCCTGCGCGGCCACGAGCATCGACGACGCGAGCATCCACGCAACCGCAATCCATCCGGCAACTCGAAACATGAAGACCTCCAGCGACGGTACACAACGACAGTATAGGTTGCGGCGGGCCGTAATCCGGTGTCCCGGGGATGTCTCGATGCAGAGGCGCCGATGCGCGTCTCCGCGCCGGTGCAGGTCATGCGTCGTTGCGCCGCTGTGGTAGTTTGCGGGCTTGTTTCCGCGGAGCAACTGCATGCCAGCGCAACTGCGTCGTACGCGAATCATCGCCACCCTCGGCCCGGCCACTGACGCGCCCGGCATGCTCAAGCGCGTGCTCGCCGAGGGCGTCGACGTGGTCCGCCTCAATTTCTCGCACGGCCACCCCGACGACCATCGCGCACGCGCCGCCGCAGCGCGCGCCGCAGCCGCCGAACTCGGCCGAGAAGTCGCCGTGCTCGGTGACCTGCAGGGGCCGAAGATCCGCGTCGAAAAATTCGCCGATGGCGCCGTGTTCCTCGAAGTCGGCGAATCGTTCACGCTCGATTGCCGACCCGAAGCGCCGGCCGGTGATGTCCATCGCGTCGGCGTCGGTTACCACGACCTGTGGCGTGACGTGAAGGAAGGCGATCTGCTGCTGCTCGACGATGGGCTGATCGCGCTCGACGTGACCGATGTCGCCAACCAGTTCGTGCATTGCCGCGTGTCCGTCGGCGGGCGCCTGTCCGATCGCAAGGGCATCAACCGGCTCGGTGGCGGACTGACCGTCGCCGCGCTGTCTGACAAGGACCGCAACGACATCAAGCTGGCCGCCGAACTCGAAGTCGAGTTCCTCGCCGTGTCGTTCGTGAAGTCGGCGGCCGACGTCGAACAGGCGCGCGCCTTGCTGCGCGAGGCCGGCGGCGATGCCGCGATGGTTGCCAAGATCGAACGCACCGAGGCGATCGCGGCGCTCGGCGAGATCATCGATGCGAGTGAAGTCGTGATGGTCGCGCGCGGGGATCTCGGCGTCGAAATCGGTGACGCCGAACTGCCGGGTCTGCAGAAAAAGATCATCCGCGAAACCCTCGAGCGCAGTCGTGTCGTCATCACCGCGACGCAAATGATGCAGTCGATGGTCGAATCACCGATCCCGACGCGCGCCGAAGTGCTCGACGTGGCCAATGCAGTCATCGACGGCACCGATGCGGTGATGCTGTCGCAGGAAACCGCTTCGGGTCGCCACCCTGACAAGGCCGTCGCGGCAATGCGGCGGGTTTGCCTCGGTGCCGAGCGCCAGTTCGAGCCGACTGTCGACATCACGCCCGGCGTACATCCGCTCGAGCGTACCGACCAGGCCATTGCGCTGGCGTCCATGTTCCTCGCCAGCCGCATTGGCGTGCGCGCGATCGTTGCCCTGACCGAATCGGGCGCGACCGCGCGCTGGTTGTCGCGCCATCGTTCGAGCGTGCCGATCTACGCGCTGTCGCGAAACGGTGCGGCCCGTCGTCGCATGCTGCTGTACCGCGACGTGCACCCGATCGAGTTCGATCCGCAGGATGTCGGGCCGGCGCGTGCCGCGCGCGAAGCGATCCTGCATTTGTTCAAGCTCGGTCACCTGAGCGTCGATGATCGCGTGATCGTGACCACCGGTGACCACACCGGCCAGCTTGGCGGAACCAACACGCTGAAGCTGCTTCGGGTCGGTGCGCAAGGCATGGCGGAGGGTCTCAGCGACCTGTGAAGGCTGACGATTCATGTGCCTCGGCGTACCATCGCGTCATGCACAGTCCGCGCGCCCCTGCGCGGGCAGCGATGCACGAGGAGTAGGCCATGAAACTGCCGATTCGCATGCTGTGTCTCTCGGCGCTGGTGTTTTCGGCGAGTGCACCTGCCCAGCAGGTGCCGAGGTCGGTGACGCCCGAGTTGCTGTCGAAGTACTGGGTGTTGATCGCCGCGACGCTCGAGGCCGATGTGCCGGTCGGTGGTTTCGGCATGGACCAGCCGGGCTGCGCCGCGGTCACCTTCGTGGTCGAGAAGACCGGCCGTCCGAGCAACATCAAGGTGCAGAAGGTCGATCCTCCGGGAGACCTCGCCCAGGTCGCCGTCAGCGCGACCGAGAGTCTCGAGTTCGAGCCGACCATGAGCAACGCCGGTCGCGACCGCGTTTTCAGTTCGCTGATCTTTCCGTTCAACATGCCGCCCGATCCGGAGGCGCGCAAGGCCATCATGCAGCGTTGCGTGATCAAGCCGATGAGCTGGAGTGACCCGGCTGCCGGAATCGCGAGCAGCCCGGGTTCCTGAATCGACGCCCTGGCGGCGAGGGCACGCCTGCAGTAGTGGGCGATCTGGCCTATACTCCGCGCCCTGCAACTTTCCCATCAACGACCGGCCCGCGCGAGCGGCGCCGTCGACTCCCCGTTTCCGGAGCAACTCATGAGCATCGAGCAACTTGAAACCACGGCCCAGGCGATGGTTGCGCCGGGCAAGGGCGTCATCGCGATCGACGAGTCCAACGCCACGATCAAGAAGCGTTTCGATTCGGTCGGCGTACCGAACACCGAAGAGAATCGTCGCGCCTATCGCGAGATGCTGTTGACCGCGCCGGGCATCAACCAGCACATCTCGGGCGCGATCCTGTACGACGAGACGATTCGCCAGTCGACCAAGGCCGGCGTGCCGTTCACCAGGATCATGCTCGATGCCGGCATCCTGCCGGGCATCAAGGTCGACCGCGGTCCGTTTCCGCTGGCCGGTTTTCCGGGCGAAGTGGTTACCGAAGGCCTCGATGGCTTGCGTGATCGTTTGAATGAGTACGCACGCCTCGGTGCCAAGTTCGCCAAGTGGCGCGCAGTGATCACGATCAGCGGCGATGCGCCGAGCGGCACCTGCATCGAAGCCAATTGCCACGCGTTGGCGCGTTACGCAGCGCTGTGCCAGGAAGCCGGCATCGTGCCGATGGTCGAGCCAGAGATCCTGATGGACGGCGAGCACGACATCGACGAATGCTATGACGTCACCGAAGCGACCCTGCGCAGCCTGTTCGGTTCGCTTTACGAGCAGAACGTGTTGCTCGAAGGAACCATCCTCAAGGCGAGCATGGTCATCTCGGGCAAGAACTGCCCGGACCAGGCCAGCACCGACGAAGTCGCCGAGATGACGATCCGTTGCCTGAAGGCGGCGGTGCCGGCGTCATTGCCGGGCATCGTGTTCCTGTCCGGCGGCCAGTCGGACGAACAGGCCACCTCCAACCTCAACGCGATGAACCAGCAAGGTCCGCACCCGTGGCCGTTGTCGTTCTCCTACGGTCGCGCGATGCAACAGGCCGCACTCAAGCTCTGGGGCCAGGACATGGCTGCGAATTTCGCTGCGGCACAGAAGACCGTCGCCCAGCGCGCCAGGGAAAACGGGCTCGCCGCACTCGGTCAGTGGAAGAAAGTCGCCTGACCGGACCGGCAAAGGTCAAGGCATGAAAAAGGGCGCCGCGAGGCGCCCTTTTCTGTTTCGTGTCGCGCTATCGAACCAGCAGGTCAGCCCGCCTTCTTCGCCCACGCGCTGCACCAGCCTTCCGGCTTGACGCTGTAACCCACAAAGAGTCCGCAGCCACCCGTGGCTGCGACGAACAGCATGCAGTTCGCGCAATGCGCATCGGGTTTGTGCAGCGGATCACTGGTGACCGTCTTGAAATCTTCGACGTACTTGAGCGCCTTCGCTTGTGGATTGTCGAGCGGCAGCGGCTTCAGATCCGCGGCGACGGCATCGCCAACGAGACCCTTGGCAACGAAGGGGACGCTGGCAGCGAACAGGGCGGTGGTGCCGAGAAAGCGACGGCGTGATGGATTGTTGATACTCATCTTGACTCCATTGGCTACGGTTGGACCGGTGGCTACGGCGAAGTGTAATCGCAAACCGGCCGATCAATACACGGTCACAGTGCCGCAAGCGCGCATCCGTTTACCCGACATTCGGTTTGCTTGCATGATGCAGTGCAGCGCGTCTGCCTGGCGCAAACGGCTACGCTGACGCAACCCTCACCCAACCTGTCGGAGCACGCATGAAAGCTGTCTGGAATGGAATTGTCGTTGCGGAGTCAGAGGCGACCGTTGTCGTCGAAGGCAATCACTATTTCCCGCCCGACTCGATCGTCGCGGCGTACTTCGAGCCGAGCGCGCACACCTCGGTGTGCGGCTGGAAAGGCACCGCGAACTATTCGTCACTGATCGTTGACGGCAAGCGCAACGAGAATGCCGCGTGGCATTACCCGGATCCGAAACCCGCCGCCGCCGAGATCCGCGGCCGCATCGCGTTCTGGAAAGGCGTGGTCGTATCGCCCTGAGTCCGGCGAGGAAGCTTCCGAGCCGGCTTCAGCCGAGCGACGCAAGCCACTCGTCGTCGGAGCCTTCGTTGACGCCTTCGAACAGGATCGTCGAGAAGTAGCGCTCGCCGGTGTCTGGCAGCATCGCCAGGATCACCGAACCCGGCTCGGCATCTTCGGCGACGGCCAGTGCGGTGGCCAGCGTCGCGCCCGCCGACAGGCCGACGAAGATTCCCTCCTTGCTTGCCACGAGCCGGGCGGTGTCGCGTGCGACGATGTCGTCGATCGTGAGGACGCGGTGGGCCACCTCCCTGTTCAACACTGAAGGCACAAAGTCCGGCGTCCAGCCCTGGATCTTGTGCGGTTTCCACTCATTGCCGGAAAGCAGCGCGGCTCCGGCCGGCTCGCTGGCGATGATCTGCACCTCGGGACGGGCCACGCGCAGCACTTCTCCGACGCCTGTCAGCGTGCCGCCGGTACCCCAGCCGGTGACGAAATAGTCGAGCCGCTTGCCGGCGAAATCGCGCAGGATTTCCGCCGCCGTGGTGTTGCGGTGATAGGCGGGGTTGGCCGGGTTGTCGAACTGGCGCGCAAGGAACCAGCCGTGTTTTTCGGCGAGCTCCGCGGCCTTGCGCACCATGCCCGAGCCGCGTTCCGCGGCTGGCGTGAGAATCACCTTGCCGCCGTAGGCCCGAATGAGCTTGCGTCGCTCGACCGAAAACGAGTCACTCATGATCGCGACGAACGCGTAACCACGCGCCGCCGCCACCATCGCCAGTGCCACCCCGGTGTTGCCGGACGTCGCTTCGACGATCGTCTGTCCGGGCTTCAATGCGCCGCTGCGCTCGGCGTCGAGCACGATTGCGATCGCCAGGCGATCCTTGACCGATCCGCCTGGATTGAACGATTCCACCTTGACGTGCAGATGCACGTGCGCGGGCGCGATGCGCTGCAGCCGCACCACAGGGGTATTGCCGATCGTGTCGAGGATGCTGTCGTAGGCCATGGCGTTCGGATCTCCGGGGAATTCGGGGCGGGTGGCTTCGAGCGCGCTGCGCGTACGGATGACGCAGCATCGCGTGGAGTGTAGTTGATCAGCCGCTCGATCCTGCCGCCGACTCACGCCGCGAAACCGGACCGGCGGCCGCCACACGGATCACCCGTGAGTCTGTGGCGTGCGCGCGGCGGCCTGCAAATAACCACGGGTCGCCTTCATATGCGAATGCGTGATGTCCGAAAGAATGGACG
This sequence comes from Lysobacterales bacterium, assembly GCA_038259445.1. Taxonomy (GTDB): domain Bacteria; phylum Pseudomonadota; class Gammaproteobacteria; order Xanthomonadales; family Rhodanobacteraceae; genus Dokdonella. The sequence continues at coordinate 27,991 of JBBSOU010000022.1, forward strand.
TATAGACGTCCATCGCTGGACGTTCGTGCGGTGCCGGCTTATGCTCCACCGGAATATTGACCTGCGTGCGCCGCCGTTTCGTGCTGCCGTGTGACCCTAGCATTGCCGGCGCCGCCACCGCCACGACGTCCTGTCTCGCCTTCGCCCCGCGTCCGGAAATGCCGTCCATGACCCTGACCCAACTGCGCTACATCGTCGCCATCGCCGACGCCGGGCTCAACATCACACTCGCGGCCGAGCGCATGCACGCGACCCAGCCGGGGCTGTCCAAGCAACTCAAGCAGCTCGAGGGCGAGCTCGGCTTCCAGATGTTCGTGCGCAAGGGCAAGAGCCTCGATTCGGTGACCGCGGCGGGCGACCAGGTGATCGCGCGGGCGCGCACCATGCTCGCGGAAGCGGCGAACATCCGCGCGCTCGCCGCCAACCTGCGCAACGACGTTCGTGGCGAACTCGTCATCTTCACCACGCACACGCAGGCGCGCTTCGTGTTGCCGCACGCGATCGCAGCACTGAAGCAGCGTTTCCCGGATATCGGCGTGCGTCTCGAGCCGCATGGCGATCCCGAGCTCATGCAGTCACTCGGCAAGGGCGATGCCGATCTTGCCATCGTCAGTACCGCGGGTTCGCCGCCGAACGCGGATTTCGCGATACCGCTGTTTCGCTGGGAGCGCGTCGTGCTGGTGCCGGCCAAGCACCCACTGGTGCGTCTTGCGCGTGCTCCCGAAATCGCCGATCTCGCTGCATATCCGCTGGTCAGCTACGAGTCATCGCTGGCGGCAGAGTCATCGTTGCGAAAAGCATTCTCGACGGCCGGATTCGAGCCGAAGCTCGCCGTTACCGCGCGTGACGCCGACCTCATCAAGACCTACGTGCGCGCCGGTCTCGGCGTCGGTGTGCTTGCCGAGATGGCGATGACTGCCGAAGACCTGATCGACTTGCGCATCCTGCCAAACGTTCGCTTGCTGCCAACCTGCACGACGTGGGTCGTGTTGCGGCGCGACCGCGTGCTGCGCGACTACGCGCTCGATCTGGTTGCGGCGCTGGCACCACACCTGGATCGTCGCGACATCGCACGCGTGGTCCAGGGGGCGGCTGCAGCGGAGTGGCCGGAACCACCTCACTGGCAGGACGTCATCGGTCGCACGCCGGTCGTGCGCGCCGGCTGAGCGCGTGCGCGGCGCGCTTGGCAGGGCACGCTGACGCGCCACTGCGCTGCTTCGGCGCTATTCTCGGCAACCACGGCGGACCGTATCCGCGCAGGGGTGCCACCATGGCCAATGTTGCTGAGGGCGCGATGAAGGGAAGCAGCGGTGACAAGGAGCGCAAGCTCGCCGTGCTGATTGATGCCGACAATGCCCAGCCGGCGATCGTCGACGGCTTGCTCGCCGAAATCGCCAAGTACGGCACCGCCCAGGTCAAGCGCATCTACGGCGACTGGACCAGCACCCGGCTCAAAGGCTGGAAGGACGCGCTGCTGGCGCACTCGATCCAGCCGATCCAGCAGTTCGGCTACACCTCGGGCAAGAACGCCACCGACTCGGCGATGATCATCGATGCCATGGACCTGCTCTACAGCGAGCGTTTCGACGGTTTCTGCATCGTCTCCAGCGACAGCGATTTCACGCGCCTCGCCGCGCGCATTCGCGAGTCGGGGCTCAAGGTGTACGGATTCGGTGAGAAGAAGACGCCGTCGGCCTTCGTCGCGGCCTGCGACAAGTTCATCAAGACCGAGATCCTGCTCGGCAAGGGAGACGACGACGCGCCACGCCCGCCGTCTGCCGAGATCAGCAAGGACAAGCGGCTCGCCAGCCAGTTGCGCCGCGCGGTAGAGGCCGCGTCCGACGACACCGGCTGGGCTTTCCTTGGGTCTGTCGGCAGCTACCTGGTCAAGCAGATGCCTGACTTCGATGCGCGCAGTTACGGCTTCGCGAAACTGCGCGACCTGGTCGCGGCGAGCACGCTGTTCGACATCGAGGAGCGCGCGTTGCCCGGCGCCGGAGCGGCGAAATCGATTTATGTGCGCGTGAAGGGCCGGAAATAGTTCCTGACTACTCTGCAGTCCGATGCCCTCGTCACGATCCGCGCGTGTTGTTCAGGCTCGCGGCACTAAGCTTCCGTCGAAAGGCAGTCGCGGGCGCGGTCATTTGACGCGCCGCTGTCGACCCGGCGTGACCTATGGCGGTTGGCTGCGCCCGCTTTGGCGGTTAGCCTCGCCGCCCGGCGATGTAGCGACGAGCGGTGCTGCCAGCTGCTGGTGCGAACCAGGCGACATCCGGATGCGCTCAGCGTCGTAAAGGTCGGTAAATGCGGCGTCGCGCCGATGCCGATAGCATGACCTCCCGTTGGTGCGAGAGTGCGCGATCGACGTTTCGATCCGCGTCGGGCCGTCCACGATCAGCGCCACGTGTGACGCTTCGCCGTCACATCGATCAGCAAAAAACTACCTGAAGCCATTCCATGACGCGAATGAATATCCAAGTTGCCTTGTGTCTCGCATCCGCCGTTTGGCTCGTCGCCTGTTCCAGTGACGCCGCGCCGACACGGCAGGCGGCGGCACCGATTTCGGTGACCACTACCCAGGTGGCAATGAGCCCATGGGTCGATACGATCGAAGGGGTCGGCACGAGCATGGCACGCGAGTCCGTCACGCTGACGGCGAAGATCACCGAGACCGTGCGCAAGGTCAATTTCACCGATGGGCAGAATGTCGCCGCAGGCGATGTGCTGGTCGAGCTCACCTCCGGCCAGCAGGTTGCCGCGCTCGCCGAAGCGCAGGCCACCTCGCGCGATGCGCAGCGTCTCAAGGATCGCAACGAAGAACTGGTGCAGTCCGGGACGATCTCGCGCCAGGCGTTCGACACCGCGAAAGCTACCAGCGATTCGACCGGCGCACGCGTCAATGTGTTGCGCGCGCAGTTGGCCGATCGCGTGGTCACCGCGCCGTTCGCCGGCGTGCTCGGCTTGCGCCAGGTCAGCACCGGCGCGCTGGTCACTCCCGGTACGGTGATCACCACCCTCGACGACATCAGCACGATCAAGGTTGACTTCGCGCTGTCGGAGCGATTCCTCGCTGCGGTCGCGGCCGACCAGAAGATCGTCGCCACCAGTGCCGCGTATCCCGGGCGCGAGTTCAATGGCAAGGTCGTCTCACTCGACTCGCGCGTGGATCCGGTCACGCGTGCGATTCAGGTGCGAGCGGAGATCGACAATGCCGATAGCGCCCTGCGCGCGGGAATGCTGCTGACCGTCAAGGTGCTGAGACCCGAACGTGAAGCGCTCGTGGTGCCCGAGATTTCGATCGTGCAGATCGGCACCGAATCGTTCGTGTTCCGCGTCGGCGCCGACGAGAAGGTGGAACAGGTAAAGGTCGCGCTCGGGGCACGCCGGCGCGGTGAAGTTGAAGTGACTGAAGGTCTCGAGGCCGGCGCGCGCGTGGTCGTCGATGGCACGGTCAAGCTGCGCACGGGCGTCACGATATCCGAAAACGCGCCGACCCAGACTGCGGCGAAAACCTGAGTGCGCCGCGCGTGCGCACCTGACCGGGACTACCAGCCATGATGCTTTCCGACATCTCGATCAAGCGACCGGTGTTCGCCACCGTGGTGAGTCTCTTGCTGGTCGTGCTTGGCGTCATGTCGTTTTCGCGACTCACGCTGCGCGAACTTCCGGCGATCGATCCGCCGATCGTGTCGGTCGAAGTCGACTACCCGGGCGCCTCCGCGGCCGTGGTCGAGACGCGCATCACGCAGATCCTCGAAGATGCCTTGTCCGGCATCGAGGGTGTCGACACGATCAATTCCAGCAGTCGCAATGGCCGCGCCGACGTCTCGCTCGAGTTCAATCTGTCGCGCGACATCGAAGCCGCCGCCAATGACGTGCGCGATGCGGTCAGCCGCGTGCAGAACCGCATGCCGGAAGAAGCGGACCCGCCGCAGGTGTCCAAGGTCGAAAGCGACGCCGACGTCATCACCTGGTTCAACATGCGCTCGGATCGCATGGACGCACTTGAGCTGACCGACTACGCCGAACGCTACGTGCTCGATCGCCTGTCGGCGATTGACGGTGTCGCGCGCGTGCAGCTGGGCGGTGGGCAGCGCTATGCAATGCGCATCTGGCTCGACCGCGAAGCGCTCGCCGCGCGTGGCCTTGCCGTATCGGATGTAGAAGCCGCACTACGCAGCGAGAACGTTGAATTGCCGGCCGGCCGCATCGAGTCCGATTCCCGTGATTTCACGCTGCGTATTGAACGCGGCTACCGCGCGCCGGAAGACTTTGCGGCAATGACGATCGCCAAGGGCGACGACGGTTATCTCATCCGCCTTGGCGACGTGGCCAGGGTCGAGCGAGCTTCCGAGGAACGACGTTCCTATTTGCGCAGCAATGGGCAACCGAACGTCGGCCTCGGCATCGTCAAGACCTCGACCGCCAACAGCCTCGATGTCGCGCGTGCGGCACGCGCCGAAGTCGAGCGCATCCAGGAAACGCTGCCCGAAGGCACCGACATCTTCGTCGCATTCGACAGCACGCTGTTCATCGAAGCATCGGTGGATCGCGTGTACTGGACCTTGATCGAGGCGAGCGTGCTCGTCGTCATCGTCATCTTCCTGTTTCTCGGCAGCCTGCGTTCGGCGATCATTCCTGCGGTGACCGTGCCGGTGTGCCTGATCGCGGCATTCATCGCGTTGTATGCGTTCGGCTATTCGATCAACCTGCTGACGCTGCTCGCACTCGTGCTGTGCATCGGCCTGGTCGTCGACGATGCGATCGTTGTGCTCGAGAACATCCAGCGCCGCGCCGATCTGGGCGAACCACCGATGGTGGCGGCCAAACGTGGAACCCAGCAGGTTGCATTTGCGGTGATCGCGACGACCGGCGTGCTCGTTGCCGTGTTCCTGCCTGTCGGGTTCATGGAAGGCAATACGGGTCGACTGTTCCGCGAGTTGTCCGTGACTCTGGCGGGGGCCGTGGCCATTTCCGCCTTCGTTGCCTTGACGCTGACGCCAATGATGTCTTCGAAGCTCGTTCGCGCGCACACCGAACCGCGCGGGTTCAACAAGTTCATCAACCGCAATCTCGACGCCTTGACGTCGCGCTACAAGGGACAGGTCGAGCGCACAAGCGGCAAACCGGTGCTGTTCGGCATCCTCATCCTGCTCGCCCTCGGTGCCAGCGCGTGGCTGTTGCGTACCGTGCCGAGCGAGCTCGCACCGACCGAGGACCGCGGCGTGTTCATGGTCAGCGTCACCGGTCCGGAAGGCGCCGGCTACGACTATACGATCGGCCAGATCCAGCAGGTCGAAAAAGTGTTCGAAGGATTGATTGGCGACAGCGGCCCGATCGAGCGAGTGAACACGCGCGTCCCCGGCAACTGGGGATCCGGCGAAGAGATGCACACCGCCGGCGTGACCGTGTTTCTGAAGGACTGGGACACGCGCGAAGAATCGACCACCGACGTCGCCGATCAGTTGCGCAAGGACCTTGCATCGTTGCCGGGCGTGCGCGCGCTGCCGTCGGTCAGGAGCGGACTCGTGCGCGGTGGCGGCCAGCCGGTGCGTTTCGTGCTGGGCGGTCCCGACTATGCCGAACTGGCCGATTGGCGTGACCGCATGCTGGTCAAGATGGAGCAGAATCCGGGCTTGTTCGCGTCCGATTCCGACTACAAGGAAACGCGTCCGCAGATGCGCGTGGAGATCGACCAGGCGCGAGCCGCTGATCTCGGCGTATCGACAGAGGAGATCGGCCGCACGCTCGAAACGATGATGGGCGCGCGGCGCGTGACTACCTACGTGCAGGACGGCGAGGAATATGAAGTGATGATGCAGGCGCAACGCGATGATCGCGCTTCGCCGGCCGATCTCGACAATCTGTACGTGCGCTCGCAACGCAGCGGCGAACTGATTCCGCTGGCGAATCTCGTCACGATGAACGAACTGGCGGAGCCCGGGCAGCTCAATCGCTTCAATCGCATGCGTGCGATCACGCTGTCGGCCGGACTGACCCCGGGTTACACACTGGGCGAGGCACTGACCTGGATGGAAGAGACCGCGCGAACCGAGCTGCCAGGCACCGTGCAGATCGATTACAAGGGCGATTCGCGCGAATACCGCAATGCCGGCAGTGCCGTGTTCCTGACCTTCGGTCTCGCGCTGCTGATCGTCTATCTCGTGCTCGCCGCGCAGTTCGAGAGTTTCATCCATCCGCTGGTGATCATGCTGACCGTGCCACTTGCCGTACTCGGTGCGTTGCTTGGTTTGTGGGTGACGGGGGGAACGCTCAATCTGTTCAGTCAGATCGGCATCGTCATGCTGATCGGCCTCGCCGCCAAGAACGGCATCCTGATCGTCGAGTTCGCCAACCAGTTGCGTGACGAGGGGCGCGCGGTCGCCGAGGCGATTGCCGAAGCGGCAGCGGTGCGCTTGCGGCCGATCCTGATGACCTCGGTGGCGACGATTGCGGGCGCCGTGCCGCTCGTGCTTGCCGGCGGGCCCGGCTCGGCGAGTCGTTCGACGATCGGCGTCGTCGTCATCTTCGGTGTCGCCTTCTCGACTCTGCTGTCGCTGTACGTCGTGCCGGCGTTCTACACGTTGCTGGCGCCGTACACACGTTCACCCGAAGCACTGGCGAAGAAGCTCGAGAAGCTCGAGGCGGAAACGCCGGCGGTCGGCGGTATCGCGTGATGCCCGCGCCAGGGCGATTGCTGTCGGGCGAAGGTTTCCGACTGCGGCCCTGGCACATCGACGATGCGCATTCATTGCAGCGCCACGCCGATGACGAACGTGTTTCACTGGGATTGTCGGATCGCTTCCCGTGGCCGTATTCGGTAAACGACGCGATTGCGTTTCTGCGCAGTCCGGTGGCCGCTGTCAACTGCTCACTGGCGATCGAGATCGATGGCGATGCCGTCGGCGGAATTGGCGTGCGCGTCGGCGAGGGCGAGAATCGCGTCAGTGCCGAGATCGGCTACTGGATCGGCCGCACGTACTGGGGGCAAGGTGTGATGACGCGCGTCGTCGCGCTCTGGTGCGACCACCAGTTCGCGACCCGACCATTGCTGCGCCTTCAGGCGAATGTGTTCGCGAGCAATCCTGCGTCGGCGCGCGTGCTCGAGAAATGCGGTTTCGCCTTCGAAGGAACGCGTCGCCAGGCAGTCATCAAGCGCGGCGTGGTTGTCGACGTGCGGATGTATGCGAAGCTTCGCGACCAGGGCGCTTGCTGAGCGCGTAGCGGAACCAGCAGATGACGGGCGACAAGTGGAAGCGCGGAGCGGCCGACAAGCCTTCACCGTGGAAGAAATCGATCACCCCACGGCAAGAGCGCGTGCCGATGCCCGCAGCCGCGGGGGAATCCGCACCGGTGCAAGCGGCCGACGATGGCCGCGTCGTGCGACCGGTCGGCGAGATGCGACTGTATGGCCTCAATGCCTGCATGGCCGCGTTCGAGGCGCGTCCGAACGATCTGCGCAAGGTCTATCTGACCGAGTCCCGACTCGAGCGGCTCAAGCCGGTGATGGCGTGGTGTGTAAAGAACCGTCTCGGCTACCGCGTGGTCGAGACGCCAGATCTCGACAAGCTCAGTGGATCGCGGCATCACGAAGGCGTCTGTTTCGAGATGCGCCGTCCCGCACCCGTGATGCTCGACGCGCTGCTCGGCGATCGATCCGATGCGGCATCGCTGCTGGTGTGGCTCGACGGTGTCGGCAACCCACACAACCTCGGCGCCCTGTTGCGCAGCGCCACGCATTTCGACGTCACTGGCGTTATCGTGCCCGCGACCTCGTCACTCGATCTTTCCGGTGCCGCGGCGCGTGTCGCCGAGGGCGGCGCCGAGTTCGTGCCGATCGCGCGCATCGACGACGAACGCGATGCGCTCGCGCGCCTGCGTGCTGCCGGTTACACGATCGCTGCGAGCGTGCCGAGCACCGGCGAATCACTGTTCGACGTCAAGTTGCCAAAGCGACTTGTACTTGTGTTCGGCGCGGAAGGCGAGGGCATGAGCGGAGCGCTGATCACTGCGGCGGATCTTCGCCTGACGATTCCAGGCAGTGGACGCGTCGAGAGCCTCAATATCGCGGCGAGTGCAGCCGTATTCCTCGCCGAGTATCGTCGCCAGATCTGCGCGCGCTAGGCCCGACCGCCGACGCATTTTCCCTTCCCCTGCGCAGACGGGGAACGTTCCCGGGGTCGTGTCCCCGGAGGTGTTGCACCACATCCGGTGAGACTGTCGTCAGCTGCCGGCATGTTGCCTTCCCCTGCGCAGCGGGGGAAGGTGCCCGGAGGGCGGAAGGGGGCGCCTTTGCTCGTGATTCCAGGGCGCGAAGCCATGACCGATCAGGCGCGTGAAACGCTCAGCGTCATCATGAGACGCAGCCGCAAGATTCACGTC
>JBBSOU010000023.1:0-34886 GCA_038259445.1 Lysobacterales bacterium
ATTTCTTCAAATGGACACTGGTACCCGAAGAACGCTTCATTGCGTCCGGGACGATGCAAATGGGCTCCGTCTGACTGGCGTCGTGCAGGCATCGCTCGACGCGCTCTCATTTGGCACACAACAGCTTGAGCGTCAGATTCCGTCGCTGTTGCGGTGCAATGCGCGTGGCAGTTGGTCGCAGGTCGAGACGCGTCCGAGCACGCTTCAGCGCAGGTAGGCCCCGGCCAGCGTGTTCAGGTGGACCCGTTCGGCATCGCGCAGGAACGGGGCGATGAGCATCATCACCTGATGGATTCCGCGGCCGATATCAGCCTGGCTGCCGCCTTCGTGACGACTGTTGCGCACCGCATCGAAGTTGATCCAGAACGTGGCGACAAGAACGATGTTGTCGGCGGTCGCACGCATTTCGTCTGCGCTCGCGCGGATGATGCCGGCGGTGGCGAGCCCGCGCAGGACGCCGGCGGCACTTTCGGCCGCGCGTTTGAGGATGCGCGCGAAGTGCATGCGCAACTTGCGATTGCGCGAAAGGATGTTGACCAGATCGCGATAGACGAAGCGGTAGTCCCACATGCACTCGAAGACGACGTGCAACTGCAGCCAGATGTCCTCCAGATCCGGCAACCGGTCTTGCGGGATGACGAGTGCGACGTCGATGCGCTGTTCATAGCGTGCGAACAGGTGACCGATGATGTCGTCCTTGTTGCGGTAGTGGTAGTACAGGTTTCCCGGACTGATGCCGAGCTCGTCGGCGATGTGGTTGGTGGTGACGTTCGGCTCGCCCTGCGCATTGAACATCTCGAGCGCCACTTCGAGAATGCGTTCGCGGGTCTGGCGCGCCATCGGGTCTGACCGGCGCCGAGCGAATCAGGCGCGCAGCTTGTCGACGAGATCGACGTACTTCTGCATCGCTTCCTCGTTCTTGGTGCCTTTGAGTTTCGCCCAGGCTTCGTACTTTGCGGTGCCGACGAAATCGAAGAAACCCGGTTTCGGTCCCGATACGTCACCCTCCGCGCCTTGCTTGTATAGCGCGTACAGCTTGAGCAGCGTGTCGTTGTCGGGGCGCTCGTCGAGCAGCTTGATGTCGCTGGCTGCCGCTTCGAAGCGCTGTTTGAGTTCGGCCATGTTCGAATCCTGATTGTTCGCGTGCCCCGCGCGCTGTTCTTCTAACACGCGCCCCCATGACGGTCAACGCGGCCGGCGTGCGAATGGAAACGTCTTCGGCACACGACTATGCTGTCGATGCATCGAGCCCACGTCGAGGGGCGCATGCACAAGGTCGACGGTCACATTCATGCACAACGGGAGGGGCTCATGACGTACTTCGTGACCGGCGCGACAGGTTTCATTGGTCGCCATCTGCTGGAAAAACTGCTGTTGCGTCCGGGCCGCATCTATTGTCTCGTGCGCAAGGAATCGATGGCGAAATTCGAGGAGTTGTCGGCGCGGCTGGGCGCAGGCAAGGATCGCCTGATCGCGGTCAATGGCGATCTGTCGAAGACACGCCTCGGCGTATCGCCGGCGATGCAGAAAACGCTTTCTGGCAAGGTCACGCACTTCTTCCATCTCGCTGCCCTCTACGATCTCGCCGCCGATGCGAAGAGCCAGACCAGTGCCAACATCGACGGCACGCGCAACGCGGTCGAACTGGCCGGTGCGATCCGCGCGGGATGCTTCCATCACACCAGTTCGATCGCGGCGGCAGGCATGTACCCCGGCGTGTTCCGCGAAGACATGTTCGCCGAAGCGGAAGGCCTAGAGCATCCGTACTTCCGCACCAAGCACGACTCCGAGGCGATTGTCCGCGACGAGTGCAAGCGGCCGTTCCGCATCTACCGTCCCGGCATTGTCATCGGTTCGTCGGTGACTGGCGAGATCGACAAGATCGACGGTCCGTACTACTTCTTTCGACTTCTGAAGAAACTGCGCCAGGTGCTGCCGCCATGGGTGCCGACCATCGGCCTGGAAGGCGGTCGCATCAATCTGGTACCGGTCGACTGGGTCGCCGCTGCCATGGACCATATCGCGCACGTGCCGAAGCTCGATGGGCATTGTTTCCATCTGACCGATCCGGCACCGCGCCGCATCGGCGAAGTGCTCAACATCTTCGCGCGCGCCGGCCACGCGCCACAGATGACGATGCGCCTCGACGCGCGCATGTTCGCCTTCGTTCCCTCGTCGGTTCGCCAGGCCTTGTCGAGCCTGCCACCGGTCAAGCGGATGCTCGGCGTGTTCATGCGCGACTTCGGCATTCCCGCTGAAGTGATGAAGTTCATCAACTATCCGACGCGCTTCGATTCGCGCGAAACCGAACGCGCGCTGCGCGGCTCCAAGATCAAGCTGCCGAAGCTCGAAACCTATGCGTGGAAGCTCTGGGACCACTGGGAACGCCACCTCGACCCGGATCTGTTCATCGACCACTCGCTGTCGGGCAAGGTGCGTCGTCGCGTGGTCGTGGTCACTGGTGGCTCATCCGGCATCGGCAAGGCAGTGGCCATGAAGGTCGCCGCGGCCGGAGCCAAGCTTGTCATCTGCGCGCGCGGCGAGGAAGAACTGGCGGCGACGAAAAAGGAAGTCGAGGACGCCGGCGGCATCTGCCACACCTATGTCGTCGACCTCGCCGACCTTGCGTCGTGTGACGCGTTCGTCAGCCGGGTTACCGAGGAGCACGGTGGTGCCGACATCCTGATCAACAATGCCGGTCGCTCGATCCGTCGCGCGATCGCCTCGAGCTACGATCGCTTTCACGACTTCGAACGCACGATGCAGCTCAACTATTTCGGATCGCTGCGCCTGATCATGGGCTTCCTGCCGAAGATGACCGAGCGCAAGCGTGGCCACATCATCAACATTTCCTCGATTGGCGTCCTCACCAACGCGCCGCGTTTCTCTGCGTATGTGTCGTCGAAGGCCGCTCTCGACGCGTTCTCGCGCTGTGCGCAGGCCGAGTTCTCCGATCTCGGCATCCACTTCACGACCATCAACATGCCGCTCGTGAAGACGCCGATGATCGCGCCGACGAAGATGTACGACTCGGTGCCGACACTGTCGCCCGAAGAGGCCGGCGATCTCGTCGTCGGTGCGATCATCGAGCGCCCGGTGCGCGTGGCCACGCGAACCGGCGTGTTCGCGGCATTGTTCTACTCGGTGGCGCCTCGCGCCTACGAAATCGTCATGAACACCGCATTCCGCCTGTTCCCGGACTCGCCGGCGGCGAAGGGCATCAAGGGCGGCGCGCCCGAAGCGATCGCCGGACCATCGACCGAGCAGGTCGCATTCGCCGCGCTGATGCGTGGCGTGCACTGGTAACGAAAACAGCGGTTGGCGGAGTGTTCCGCCAACCGCTGCTTCGATCAAGCGGACTTCTTTGCCGCTGCTTTCTTTGCCGGGGACTTTTTCGCCGGAACCTTCTTCGCTGCCGGCTTCTTCGCCGCCGCCGGTGTCTTCTTCGCCTTGGCCTTGTTCAACTGTGCCGACTCGAGTTCACGCGCGACATCGGCGAGCTCGTCCTTGACGCGCATCACGGCACGCGTGGCGCCACTCTTGGCGGCAGCCGTGCGTGCGCCCACCGACTTCGCTGCCGGTTTGGCGTTGAGCTTGTGCACTTCACGGGAGAGTTGCTCGACGCGCGTGCTCAGGTCCCTGAGCTCTTCGCTGCCGGGAACGCCGAGCCGGTTCAGTGCACGTGACACGCGCGACTCGAACACCTTCTCGAGCTTGTCCCAGGTTTCCTGACTGCGTTCCTTGACCTGGCCAACCGCCGACTCGACGACCTGACGTGCTTCACCGGCCTTGCCGGCGGTGATCTTGCGCGTCTTCTGCTCGAGCGATACGCCTTCGCGGACCAGCGCCTCGAACAGGCGCGTACCTTCGTCCTGCGCCTTCGCGAACGCGCCGAGGCCGGCGAGCCAGATGTGCTGGGCCGATTCCACGATCGTCTTGCCGGCCTGTTTCGGCGAAGCGGGGGCCGCTTTTGCAGCACCTCTGGACTTCAATTTCGGTTTGTTCACTGATCCCTCCTTCGATGAGTCGGGCAGCATAGGCACCCGAATGATGCGGAGCCTAGTCAACTCCGCTAGAGCAAGTATCCCATCCGGAAGGGTTCAAGCGCGCGTGCCGGGTTTCGCGGGACGATCCGTCGATGCCTTGCGCGTTGCGCGCGCCGGCTTGCGCTGCTTGCCGCCGTCGAGCGCGAGGTCGAGATCATCAAGCGCACGGTGCAGGCTCGAGGTCGATTGGGATCGCCGCGGCGGCTTCACGGCGAGACCCGACAGCAGGGTGCGCTGCTCGTCGTCGAGGACCTCGTCGCGCAGGCGCAGCCCATGGCGGGCGAACAGCGGCGCCAGCGTGGAGCGTCGTGTGCGCAGATCGGTGCGCGTACGCTGGTAGGCGTATTCGGCCAGCCGCTTGCGATGCGCAAAGCTGAAGACATTGGTGAAGAACATGTCGGCATCATCGGTGTCCGGCTCGAACAGCAGCAGATCGGCGCTGGCGTAGTGCGTTCCGTAGCGTGGCATGCCGGCATGCATGCGCGACTGCAGCAGGGTTCGGAAGGTCTGCGAGAGGACCGCCGGGAGACCGCCTTCCATCAGGCTTGCCGGAGTGCCCTTGCCACGCGTGTGCGCATGGGCGGCGTCGATCGGCACCAGCGGGTTGATCGCGAACACGAGGCCGGCCCCGGCCTCGAGCGCCACCGATGCGTGCAATGTGTGCCGCAACGCGCCATCGACGTAGTACTTGCCATTGATGCCGACCGGTGGGTACATGCCGGGCAGCGCCGAGCTCGCTTCGATTGCCCGCGAAATCGGCACATCGTCGAAGCCCGGTGCGCCGAAACTCACCGCCTGGCCGCTGTCCAGTTCGACGGCAACAATGTATAGCTCGCGCGCAAGGGTACGAAAATCATTGCTGCGACCATGCGATGTGAAAGCCTGGCGCAGGAAGCGTTCGATCGCTTCGTTGTCGAACAAGCCCGTCGGCAGCATCTGGCTCATGCGCAGCAGGCTTTCGGAGACGCGCAGGTCGAACGGGTGGCGCGCGAACTCGCCGAGCCAGCCGAACAGCAATCGGGGCATGCTCGCGACGCGCCGCAGGTATTCGAACACGGCCGGACGAACGAAGTCCTCGGGACGGATTCGGAACTGGTCAGAGTCGCCGGTGATGAAGACCCGACACATCTCGGCCGTGTCGAGTCGGTTGGCGAGACCCGCGGCGACGAATGCGCCCGAACTGACGCCAACGTAGACATCGAGTGCATTCATGTCGAGACCGTCGATGGCCTCGTCTAGCGCGCGCAGGGCGCCGACCTCGTAAATGCCGCCAATCGGACCGCCGCCGGCCATCGCCAGCCCGATCTTGGAGCGACGCCGGCTTTTCTTCAGCGGTTCGCGCGCTGCATGGATGGCCAGCATGCGGTCAGCCGATGTGTTCGTCGAGGTGGCGATTGATCTCACGATCGATGGTCGGCTTGAGCACGCCCATCATGAAGCCGAGGTCGGCATAGACGTGGATCTCGTCCTTGCTCAATACGATGTGGCCGTCGACGCCACTGCGCTTGAAAGCCAGGGTGTTGCCTTCCCAGGCGCAGTCGAGCTTGAACTCGTCGGCGATCTGCTTGGCCAACTTGTCGACCGCCTTGCGAGCGTCCTTCATCGAAAAATTGTGTTTGCGTCGGATGTCGATACGCGCCATGCCGCGAGTTCTCCTGTAGAGCCAATGACCGTGTTCCGGTGCGACCGTCGCCATGATGCCTCAAGGCGGCCGCAGGGCAGTAGTGACACGACCAAGGTATGGGGTTGGCCTGCACGTTTTCGAGGTCCTGCGCGAACCCGGCAGCGGATGCCAGCACCGCTGCATCCTGATAGAGTGCGCCGACTTTCCACAAACGGTGCGCCGATGCGCCTGAGTTTTCCCAGCGGTGAGCACGCCGAGGTGATGGCCGACAGCGGAATCGTCGGCATCGGTGCTGCAGAGGGAAACACCGTCCAGCTCGATCGCCCGGGCATCAAGTCACGGCATGCCCGGCTCGTACTCGATCAGCGCGGGGTCATCCTCGAAGTGCTCGACGCGCAGGCACGCGTGCATGTGAACGCACGTCCGGTGCTGGAAAAGGCACTCCTGCGGCTCGGCGATGTGGTCAACATCGATGATGTCGCGATGGTTCTCAAGCCCGATCGCGACGACAGCATCGATACGCGCGTGCCGATCGACGACGGTCGCGTCAGCGGCGTGCGTCCGAGCGTCGCGAGTGTCGTTTTGCGCGGCGTGTCCGGGGCCCACTTCGGCAAGACGATCGCGATCGGTGAACGTCTGGTCATTGGCCAGGGCGGCCACGGACTCGACATCGACGAACCGGGCATCAGCGGACGTCACGCCTCGATCGATGCCGCCGGCGACGCGATCCATCTGCGGGGCATTGGCACGCAGGGCAACACATCAGTCAACGGCGTGACCGTGCATGACGCAGTCCTGCACCCGGGCGACCAGATTTCGTTCGGCCGTAATCGCTTCGTGCTCGAAGCACCGGGATTCCCGGCGCGCGGCCAGAAATCACCGACCCCGGCCAACTTCGCACCGGCAATCACGCAGACGATGCCGGCCATCCAGATTGCCGATCCGGCACCGGCGGAGGCCGAGCGGACCAGCAGTGTCTGGTGGCTGATCGTGGCCGCGGCGCTGATTGGCCTCGGCATCGCTGCGCTGCTCTGGTTTGGCAGTCGCTGATTCCGCCTTGTCGCGATCCGTCCCGCAAGTCGATCCAGGCGCGATCCTCCACCCCGGGGCGAGCACGAGCAAAGCGGCATTTTTGATTTCTGAAGCAGGGCGCTGCGTGATTCGCGTCAGGGCCGCTGCGCTTTCGGAGACTGCGCCGCAACGGGAGCGCGCCACCGCGCGATCCAGCCGGGCACTCGCGCGAGTAACAGTAAAAGGAAGATCGCCGCGTAGATGACTGGCTCGATCGCGGCAATCGACTCGCCCCACTTGACCTGCCAGATGAAGTGCAGGGCAGCGAGCGCGCCGGCGAAATAGACCAGCCGATGCAGCTGCTGCCAACGTCGCCCGAGCTTGCGCATCATCGCCTTGGTCGAGGTGATGGCCAGCGGCAGCATCAGCAGCCAGGCAAGGAAGCCGACCGTGATGAACGGCTTTTTCGCGATCTCGGCAAAGATCTGCGACCAGAAGCCGCCGAGGTCGATGACCAGATAGATCGCCAGATGCACGCTGGCGTAGAAGAATGCGAACAGACCGAGCATGCGCCGGAAGCGCACGAGAACGTTCCAGCCGGTCAACGTGCGAAGCGGCGTGATCGCGAGCGTGAGCAGAAGCATGCGCAGGGCCCAGATGCCACTGGCATGCTCGAGCTGGGCGACCGGATCGGGCCCGAGCGTGCCGCGCCACGTATCGAATGCCAGCAGCAGCAGCGGCAGCAACGCGGCGATGAAAACGAGCGGCTTGCTTGCCGCGATGCGATCGAAGCGCCGGGGAACGGTCGCCATCAGAAATTCTTGCGCATGTCCAGGCCCGCGTACAAGGACGCCACCTGCTCAGCGTAGCCATTGAATGGCAAGGTGCGCAGGCGGTTGCCGAAAAGGCCCACGCCGTCACCGGCGATGCGCCTCTCGCTGCCTTGGCTCCAGCGCGGATGGTCGACGTCGGGATTGACGTTCGAGTAGAAGCCGTATTCGCTTGGCGCCGACAGATTCCACGAGGTCTTCGGCTGTGTTTCGGTGAACTCGATGCGCACGATCGACTTGATGCTCTTGAAGCCGTATTTCCATGGCACCACGAGACGCAGCGGCGCACCGTTCTGCGCCGGCAGCGTGCGCCCATAGATGCCCACGGCGAGGATCGTCAGCGGATTCATGGCCTCGTCGATGCGCAGGCCTTCCTGATACGGCCAGTCCAGTACCGGATAGCGCAGGCCGGGCATTTCCTCGCGGCGTTCAACCGTGGTGAAGGCCACGTACTTGGCCTGCGCAGTCGGCTTGAAACGCTTGAGAAGGTCACCGAGTGGAATGCCGACCCACGGGATCACCATCGACCACGCCTCGACGCAGCGCAGCCGGTAGATGCGTTCTTCGAGTGTGTGCGGCTTGAGCAGGTCTTCGAGCGTGACGCTGCCGGTGACTTCGGCGTGTCCGGCAATCTCGACGCTCCACGGCTCCGGCTTGTAGCGCGAGGAGTTCCTCGCCGGATCGGCCTTGTCGGTGCCGAACTCGTAATAGTTGTTGTAGGTAGTCGCGTCGCGCACGCTGGTCGGCGCTTCGCTCGTGCTGTACGCAGTGGGCTTCACGCCGTCGAGCACGCGCCCGAACGCGGCGACATCGGCAGCGGGTGCTGCCGCGACGCCGGCCGGACCTTCGCAGCCGACGAGCAAGGCGGGCGCGGCGATCAGGCCCTTGAGCAATTGACGGCGGCGCAGATAGATCGATTCCGGCGTGATTTCCGCCGTTGCAATCGTTGGCAGTGCGGGTCTGGACATGGAAAGAACTCCTCGATTGCAGGCACGACGTTTGCCGCAGCGCCGTCCGTAACAACGACAGGATACGACGAGTGAAGACCGGGGGATGCGGATAAACCTTTCGTCGATCTTGCAGAGGTTCAGCTCGACGGCATAATGAGCGGCCGTCGCACGCATGCGCCGCGTATCTGCTACTCCCCGTTGTCTGATCGACCAAGGAATCTTCCGTGAGCCGTGCTTTCAACTTCAGCGCCGGCCCCGCCGCGCTCCCGGAGGCGGTATTGCGCCAGGCGCAGGCCGAGCTGCTTGAGTGGGGCTCGGCGCGTGCGTCGGTCATGGAGATCAGCCATCGCGGCAAGGAGTTCCTCGCCCTTGTCGAGCAGTCCGAACGCGATCTGCGCGAACTCATGGTGATCCCTGCGAACTGCAGGGTACTGTTCCTGCAGGGCGGTGCGACCCAGCATTTCGCCCAGATCCCGATGAATTTCGCGCGTTCCGACCAGTCGGCTGACTACGTCGTCACCGGTGCCTGGGGTGAAAAGGCGGTGCGCGAAGGTTCGCCGTACGTGCGCACACGCGTCGCTGCGACATCGATCGCGACGCACTACACCTCCATTCCGCCGCGCGCCGGCTGGGACCTCGATCCGGCTGCCGCCTATGTGCATTACACGCCGAACGAGACGATCCATGGCGTCGAGTTCCAGCACGTGCCCGATGTCGGCGATGTGCCGCTGATCGCCGATATGTCCTCGGACATCCTGTCGAGGCCAATTGACGTGTCGCGCTTCGGACTGATCTACGCCGGCGCGCAGAAGAACATCGGCGCCTCCGGCCTGGTCATCATGATCGTGCGTGACGACCTGCTGGAACGTTGCCCCAAGGACATCGCCAAGATCTTCAATTACGCCGAGCATGCGGCCAATGATTCGCTGCTCAACACGCCGAACACGTTCGGCTGGTATCTGTCCGGACTGGTCTTCCGGTGGCTCAAGGCGCAGGGCGGACTTGATGCGATCGCCGCGGTCAACAAGGCCAAGGCCGAGCTGCTGTATGCCGCGATCGATGATTCCGGCTTCTACGTCAATCCGGTGGCGCATGACGCTCGTTCGCTCATGAACGTGCCTTTCACGCTGCCGCGCGCCGAACTCGATGCCGTCTTCCTCGACGAATCGCACGAGGCCGGCCTGCTCGCGCTGAAGGGGCACAAGGCGGTTGGTGGCATGCGCGCGTCGCTTTACAACGCGATTCCGCTCGACGCCGTGCAGGCGCTGGTCGGCTTCATGCGCGATTTCGCCAATCGGCATGCTTGATGGCGATCAATCGACGTTATCCTGAGCGCCTGCGCGCACGGAATTTCTTCTCATGACCAATCAGACAGACGACGCCGGCAAACCGCTCGATCTTGCCGAGGTGCGCGCGCGCATCGACGGCATCGATCGCTCGATCCAGGAGCTGATTGCCGAACGTGCACGGTTTGCGCACCAGGTTGGCGTGGCCAAGGGTCCGCTCGCCGCCGCGGTCGACTACTACCGACCCGAGCGCGAAGCGCAGGTGCTGCGCATGGTCGTGGACCGCAACGAAGGGCCACTCAGCGACGAAGTGCTCGTGCACGTGTTCCGCGAAGTGATGTCGGCCTGCCTCGCCCAGCAGGAGCCGCTCAAGATCGGCTTCCTCGGACCGGAAGGCACCTTCAGCCAGCAGGCCGTGCTCAAGCATTTCGGGCGCTCGGCGCACGGCATGCCGATGGCGAGCATCGAGGAGGTGTTCCAGGAGGTCGAGAATGGCAATGCCGATTTCGGCGTTGTGCCGGTCGAAAACTCGGGGCAGGGTACGATCCAGATCACGCTCGACATGTTCCTGACGTCCAACCTCAAGATCTGTGGTGAAGTCGAGCTGCGCGTGCATCAGTTCCTGCTTTCGCGCAGTGGACGCATCGAGGACATCGAGCGCATCTACTCGCATCCGCAGTCGTTCGCGCAGACTCAGGCCTGGTTGCGCGGCAACCTGCCGAAGGTCGAGAAGATCGCGGTGTCGAGCAATGCCGAAGGCGCACGACGTGCGCGCAACGCCGACGATGCGGCGGCGATCGCCGGCGAAGCGGCCGGGCACGTCTACGGCCTGCGCAAGGTCATCACCGGTCCGATCGAGGACAACGCCGACAACACGACGCGCTTCCTCGTGCTTGGCCGGCAACTGTTTCCTCCATCCGGCCACGACCGCACATCGGTGCTCGTCTTCATCAAGGACCAGCCCGGCGCGCTGTTCAACGTGCTCAATCCATTTGCGCGCCACGGCATCAGCATGAACCGTATCGAATCGCGACCGTCGCATCAGGCCAAGTGGGAATATGCATTCTTTATCGACCTCGCCGGCCATGTCGAGGACGAGCCGATGCAGAAGGCGCTGGCCGAACTGGTCGATTATTCGGCGCAGATCAAGGTACTCGGCTCATATCCGGTGGCGGTGCCTTGAGCTTCGACGCGACGCGGCTCGCCAATGCGGCGACCGCGGCCCTGCGCGCCTACGATCCCGGACATGATCTGCCGGCATTGCGCGCCGTGCATGGCGAGCAGCTCGCCGAACTTGGCTCGAACGAGAATCCGCTCGGGCCGAGCCCGCGCGCGCTCGCGGCGATGCAGGCGGCGCTGGCCGAAGCGTTCCGTTATCCCGATCCGAAAGGGCTTTCGCTCAAGCGCGCGCTGGCCGCACAGCTCGGTGCAGATGTAGCCAACATCGCGCTCGGCAACGGTTCCCACGAACTGCTCATGTTGATCGCGCAGTGTTTCGCCGATGCGGATACGTCAGTCGTGTATTCCGAGTTCGGTTTCGCCGTGTTTCCGATTGCGACAGCAGCCGCCGGCGCCGTCGCGATCCGTGTCCCCGCGCTGCCGCGATATCATTCGGCCATGTCTTACGGTCATGATCTCGATGCGATCGCCGATGCGCTGCGTGCCGATACGCGAATTGTCTATCTGGCCAATCCGAACAACCCGACCGCGAGCTGGTTTGCGCTCGACGCACTCGCGGTCCTGCTCGCACGTGTGCCGGCAAGTACCCTCGTCGTCGTCGACGAGGCGTATCACGAGTACATCGATGCGACCGGACCGCGTTCCGCGCTGGCCCTGATCGAGCGCCATCCGAATCTGATCGTCACGCGCACGTTCTCGAAAGCGCATGCGCTCGCCGGGCTGCGCGTGGGTTACGCGATTGCCCACGTCAGCGTGATCGCGGTAATCGAACGCCTGCGCGAGTCGTTCAACGTCAATGGCATCGCGTTGGCGGCTGCCGAAGCGTCGCTGGCCGATCATGCGCACCTCGAGCATGTGCGTGAGTGGACCTGCCGCGAACGTGCCTGGCTTGCCGACGAGCTCGCCAATCGCGGCTATCGCGTGCTGCGTTCGCAGACGAATTTCCTGCTCGTCGATCTCAATGTCGACGCCGCGGGGCTCGAAGCGCATCTGTTCGCACGTGCCGTGATCGTGCGACCAATGGGTGGCTATGGGCTCGCGCACACGGTGCGCATCAGCATCGGCACTCGCGCCGAGAACGAACGCCTGCTGGCGGCCCTGCCATGAGCGCGCGCGTCGACTGGAGCAGTGCGCGGGGCGCTTCATTGAACGGCGAACTGGTGGTGCCAGGCGACAAGTCGGTTTCGCACCGCGCAATCATGTTCGCCGCACTCGCCGATGGCACCTCGCGAATCGACGGGTTCCTCGAAGGCGAGGACACGCGCGCGACCGCCGCCGCATTCGCGCAGATGGGCGTGCGCATCGAAACACCGTCGCCATCGCAGCGCGTCGTGCATGGTGCGGGCCTGCATGGTCTCATGCCGCCGTCGGCGCCAATCGACTGTGGCAACGCCGGCACCGGCATGCGCCTGCTCGTCGGCCTGCTGGCTGGTCAGCGCTTCGACAGCATGCTGGTGGGTGACGA
Organism: Lysobacterales bacterium; assembly: GCA_038259445.1. Taxonomy (GTDB): domain Bacteria; phylum Pseudomonadota; class Gammaproteobacteria; order Xanthomonadales; family Rhodanobacteraceae; genus Dokdonella. The sequence continues at coordinate 12,392 of JBBSOU010000023.1, forward strand.
ATCGCTGTCGCGGCGGCCGATGTCTCGAGTGATCGATCCGCTCTCCCTGATGGGCGCACGCGTCGATGCGCAAGCGGGCGGACTGCCGCCATTGCGTATCACCGGCGGGACTGCGCTGCATGGCATCGATTTCACGCCGCCCGTGGCGAGTGCGCAGGTCAAATCGGCCGTGCTGCTGGCCGGACTTTATGCCAGCGGTGAAACGATCGTGCGCGAACTGCATCCGACGCGCGATTACAGCGAGCGGATGCTGGCTGCATTCGGCTGGCCGATCACCTTCGATCAAGGCTATGCGAAGCTCGACGGCGGCCATCGCCTGCACGCCACCGACGTCGTCGTGCCGGCCGATTTTTCATCAGCGGCGTTCTTCCTCGTGGCCGCATCGCTGCTGCCGGGTTCTGACATCGTCTTGCGCGCAGTTGGCCTCAATCCGCGTCGCACCGGTTTGCTCTGCGCACTGCGTTTGATGGGCGCCGACATCACCGAGTCCGACCGCCGCGAGCAGGGCGGTGAAGTGATCGCCGATCTGCGCGTGCGCCATGCCGAATTGCATGGCATCGATGTCCCGGTCGAGTTTGTGCCTGACATGATCGACGAGTTTCCGATCCTGTTCATCGCCGCGGCCGGCGCCTCGGGAACCACGCGCATCACTGGCGCAGCCGAACTTCGCGTCAAGGAATCCGACCGCATCGCGGCGATGGCGCGTGGACTTCTCGCGCTGGGCGTCGACATCGTCGAACAGGCGGACGGCGCCATCATCACCGGCGGCGCCATCGGCGGTGGTCAGGTCGACAGTCGCGGCGACCATCGCATCGCCATGAGCTTTGCAGTCGCCGGCCTTGTCGCCGCTTCACCGATACGCATCAACGACTGCGCCAATGTCGCGACGTCGTTTCCGGGCTTTCGTGAACTCGCCAACCGCAGCGGATTCCTGATCTCGGTGGCATAGGCTTTCCGGCACCACACATCCGTGGTGCCGTCGCAGCCGCGGTGCTGTTGCTTCTGGATGAAGCAACTCTCGGCTACTGACGCTGCGACCTTGGTTGCTCGACGAGGAGCTGCGGCGCAACCGGCCTGTCGCGTCAATATCAGCCAGATGATTGCCTTACCTTGGCTTCGCCGCGCGACTGGTCGTCCGCGTCCGCATCGAGGCCGTTCTGGTCCTGGTCCGCATGCTTGACCGTGAACTGCAGGGTGGTCAGCAACGGGAAATGGTCGGATCCGATCGACGGAAGCCGAAAAATCTCCCTCAGACTGAAATGCGAGCTATGGAACACGTGGTCGAGCGGCCAGCGCAGAAACCACCACTCGGCATGGAAGGTGTTGTACATGCCGCGGCCGACACGCGGATCAAGAAGACCACTGAGCTTGCGAAAAAGTCGCGTTGTCGATGACCAGGCGACATCGTTGAGGTCCCCGCACACGATCGTCGGAACCTCAGCGTCGGCGACCCGTCTGGCAATGATCACGAGTTCGGCATCGCGTTCGGTCGACGAGTCGTTGAACTCCGGATTCGGTGGTGTCGGATGCATGAAATGCGCATTCACGCGCCGACCGGAGCGCAGTGTGATTCCGGCATGGACGGAGGGGATGTCTTTTTCGACGATGAACTCGATGCGCGCGTCAGTCAGCGGCAATCGCGAATACACATGCATGCCGAACAGGTTTTCGAGAGGGCATTTTACCGTGTAGGGATAGTGCGGCTCGAGTTGCTCGAGCTGTTGCTGCCACCACGCATTGGATTCAAGTGTCACGATCACATCCGGCGAGTGGATCGAGACTGCCTCGAGCAGCTTGCCTGACTGGCGGTTCGTGCCGAGCACATTCGCGGTCAGGATACGTATCGAATCGTCCGGGTCGGCGTCCGCCGGTGCATCCGCCACTTCGACGGAAGCCAACGGCGTGAACGGGGCAATCCACCAGCCCTGCCAGACAAGGCACAGGCCAACGAGTGCGACCAACGTCCATGTGCCTGCCAAACCGCGGTCGAGCACGGCGATCTCTGCGACCAGCAGCAGCAGCGCAAGAACGGCCAGCTGCAAGCGCGGAAAATCCAGCGCACGCACCCACCAGATCTCGGAGCGCGACAACGGCAGTGCCGTCATCACGACGAGCAGCAGGGTCAAGATCAGAAAGGCGATGAACATGGCTCACAGCCTACGCGCTGTGTGGAAACACCGCATCCGCCCACGCCTGCGAAGACTGTGTACGTAGCGGTCGAGGATCGAAGAATCACCGAGACCGTCATCTTTTCTCTCCTCCCGCGAGCCGGGTAAACATCGCCACAACTCCCGAGAACGTCAACATTTCCCTTCCCCTGCGCAGCGGGGGAAGGTGCCCGGAGGGGGGAAGGGGGCGCTTCGGCTTGCGACTTTGATCGTGCGTACGTTTCCACGAAAGAACACAGGAAGTACATGCCCTCGACTTTCGACGTCGGCGCAAGAGGAATCCGTTGAGCGCTCCGATGCGCCCCCATCCGTCGCTGCGCGCCACCTTCCCCCGCTGCGCAGGGGAAGGGAACAGCGGTTGGTCCGTGCATCAACATTCGTCGCTGCGCGCCACCTTTCCCCGCTGCGCAGGGGAAGGGAACAGCGGTTGGTCCGTGCATCAACATTTCGCCGAAGCCGATTTCGCCGAAGCCGATTTCCGTTACCGCGCGCAGCGCCGGAGGATCGCAGAATCGCCGAGACCGTCATCTTTTCTCTTCTCCCGTACTCCGTGTGTACATCGCCAAGATTTCGGAAAACCTTAAAAATTCCCTTCCCCTGCGGAGCGGGGGAAGTTGCCCGGAGGGCGGAAGGGGGCGCTTTTGGTTCTTGCCCTCGGCGAGCAGCGGCAGGACCGCCGATTTCTGCCGCGACAGTTGCCGCCGCAGCGTGCCTCGTACTTGATGAGGCGAGCACAAGGTGCCTGGCCGCGAAGGCAGGATGCAGAAGTGAAAGGCGAAGCCGTCTCAAAGGAAGCGGTGCACGCGCCCAACGTCACGGCGGATGAGGGCAGTCCGGATCTTGGTGTCAGGGCAGTCCGGATCTTGGTGTCGTGCAATTGCTGATACGGGGTTCATGCGCAACAGGGCAAACTGCGCGCAGAACTGATCAGGGGTTTCAATGAAGACATGGTTGATCGCTTTCGCGTTGCTGGCATCGTACGGGGCCGCTGCGGCGACGCCCGAAGTCGAGCTAAGACAGGCCTTCGAGCGCGTGATCGATGCCGGCGGGTTTCGTGCGAGAGTGCAGGGCAACGTGTTCGGTGCAGGCACTCCGGCAGTCAGTGGCGAGATCGATGTGCTGTTTCCGGACCGCATCCATGTGCGCGGTGAGGACCTCGAGTTCATCGTCATGCCGTCAGGTGCATGGGTGAGCGCGCTCGGCCTGTGGGCGCCGACCGACCGTAATCTGTTGCCAGTGACCGAGTTCGATCCGGTCGAAATGCGCAAGGCGATCGCGTCGATCCGCGAGGTTCGGGTCGACGGTCGCGCGCAAACCAGCCAGTGCGAAGCCAATGCGTACCGATTCCGCGCGTCGGGGCAGTTACCCGGCACCGCTGCCGATGGCGACGTGCGCGCCTGGGTCTGCGTCGATAGCGGTCGGGTTGCGCGCATAGAGGCTAGCGAAGCCGACAACGGCCGCGTTGTCGTCGATTTCGACTGGACGCGCCGCCCCGACGTCAGAGCGCCCTAGAGGTACTCTGATCACATCTGCGCAAGCGGCATGATGTCCGCAACGCTCGCCCGCCGGCGCGAGCGAGCTTGGTCGGCGCGACGCATGTCGGCGGGCGGGCCTTGTGCACATCACACCGGTCGTTGGATTCAACAGGTAGGGCGCGGCACTTCCTGCATGCAGCTCTGCGTTGTCGCGATTCGTATCACGGCCCGTCTGACTTCGTCGCGTCGCCTTGATCTGCGCGCAGTCAGTACGGTGACGCCTGTGCAGACTTCAGCGGAGTATCCGTGCGCGGCGCGAGGATGTAGCGGGCGGTATCGGCAAGCGTCGGAGCCAGCCGGGGAAAGCGGATCGCCGCGAGGATACGGAAGTGGCCGAGACCTTCATACTCGCGCAGGGTCACCGGCACATCGACCGCGCGCAGGCGTGACGCGAGCGACTCGCTGTTGCGCAGCCATACGACGCGATCATCCACACCGTGCAGCAGGAGGAACGGCGGTTCGTCGCCGTCGACGAAGTTGATCGGCTGCGACTCGGGCCACTCTTCTTCGCTGCCGAACACCTCGATCAGTTTCGGGTCGGTCAACGGCAGGAAATCGTAGGGTCCGGCGATGCCGACGACGCCGGCAATGTCACCGGGACGGATACCGACGGCCGACAGGTAACGCGCATCCGTTGCCAGCAGAGCAGCGATATGCGCGCCGGCCGAGTGGCCCATGAGGAACACGCGGCGCGGATCGCCGCCGTGCGCAGCCGCGTTGTCGCGGGCCCAGCGCACCGCGCGCGCAGCGTCGTCCATGAAACCGGGAAAGCGCGCTTGCGGAAAAGCGCGGTAGTCGGCCACGATCGTGACGATTCCGGCGTCAGCGAGTGCCTTGCCGACGAACGCGTAGTCGGCACGCGAGCCGCCGCGCCAGCTGCCACCGTAGAAGAACACCGCGACCGGTGCCGGTGTCGGCGCGTTGGCAGCGGGCAGATACAGGTCAAGTGCGAGCGCCGGATCGGTGCTGTAGGCGATCGACTGCACCGGCACGTCGCCGCCGCCGCCGCGATTGAGCGTGCCGAAGAACGCGCCCTGGCAGGCGGAAAGTGCGATTGCCGAGATCAGCACGCTTAGCGCGCGTGCGCCGCGAATGAAGCTCATGCGGCGGTTACCGATACGGCATCGGTGGTGCGCGGGCCGAGTTCCTGCTGGCCATCGCTGCGCCGGATCCACACCTGCATGTCGCGTGGATCGACGGGACCACCCCAGAAGTTTGCGAACGCGACTTCGGCGGCATCGCGGCCGACACCGACGCGGATCAGCCCATCCAGCGCTGCCTGACGGGTAGGGTCGAACAGGTACCAGCGATCGCCGAGCCAGGCCTCGAAGATGGCGTGGAAGTCGGGCGGATCAAGCCCGACCGCATAGGCACTGCCGAAACGCGCCGGGATGCCGAGCGCGCGGCAAAGGCTGATGCCGACATGGGCGAAATCGCGACAGACACCGGCACGATCGGTCAGCGTATCGATCGCCGAGGTGTGCGCGTTGCTGCTGCCGCGCTGGTAATCGAGGTGTTCATAGATCCAGTTCGAAATCTCGGTCACGCGCAAGTGACCCGGTCGGGAATTGCCGAACACCTTGTGCGCGAAGTTCGAGAACCGGTCAGCCTCGCAATAGCGGCTGGGCATGAGGTCGACCAGGTACTCCATCGGCAACACGGCCGGCGGGCTCTCGAGTACCTGTTCGGGATCGAACGAGAACGCATCGAGCTCGACCGTCGCCTCGTAGCGCAGCCGAACGGTTCCGGCGGAAAAATGCACGCGGTCGAGGCGGTTGCCGCTGGCGGCGACCGTCATCGACTCGACATCGGCATCGGGCGTGATCTGCAGCGATTCCGTGACGATGCGCTGCTGCGACGTCTGCGCCGGGCGGATGTTGAACAACGCGGTCGCCGCGTCGCGTACGTCATAGGAAAGCTCGCAGCCAACGTCGTAGCGCATGGGATCGGATCTCGGGTCAGTGGGGAGGCAGCCGCGCAGTGTGCCGATGCAAGCATGACGCATGCCTTAAGGGGCGACGCGTCAGGTGCGGCATCTTGAACGCCAACCATTGCCTTTGTCACATGACGCCGACTGGCGGATCGGCGAACATCGGGCCAGATATCCCAAACAACCCGGCGCGTGACTGCCATGGTCACGGGTCAACTGCGGAGCTGGCAATGCTGAGACGAGAGTTCATCAAGGCGACAAGTGCGGGCCTGGGCATGCTGTTGCTGCCGGCCGGCGCCCATGTGATTGCGGCCGAGGCGCTGACCACGCGTGTCGACGTGGCGATCAAGAAGCGACTGGCCGATGTCGCCCTGAATGCCGCTCGCGCTGCCGGCGCCAGCTACTGCGATGTGCGCATTGGTCGCTACCTCAACCAGTACGTGATCACACGTGAGGACAAGGTCGAGAACGTCGTCAACACGGAGTCGTCCGGCATCGGCGTGCGCGTGATCGCCAATGGCACGTGGGGCTTCGCGGCGACCAGCGACCTGCGTCCCGAGTCGATCGCCAAGGCTGCCGGCCAGGCCGTCGCCATCGCCAGGGCCAATGCAAAGCTCGGCGGCGAGCCGGTGCAGCTGGCGCCGGTCAAGGGCGTCGGCGAGGTCTCATGGTCGACGCCGATCGTGCGCAACGCGATGGATGTGCCGGTCAAGGAAAAGGTCGAGCTGCTGCTCGACGTCAACGCCGCAGCGATCGAGGCCGGCGCCGATTTCGTCAATTCGATCCTGTTCCTCGTCAACGAGCAGAAATACTTCGCCTCGACCGATGGTTCCTACATCGACCAGGACGTGCACCGCATCTGGGCGCCGATGACGGTGACCGCGATCGACAAGACCAGCGGCAAGTTCCGCACCCGCGAAGGCCTCTCTACCTGCCTCGGCATGGGCTATGAATACCTCGATGCGAAGAAGGAAGACAGGTTCGAGCTGCCGGGTGGCGCGGTCTGCTACGGTAATTCCTACGACATGCGCGCTGATGCGGTGGCTGCAGCCAAACAGGCGCGCGAGAAACTCAAGGCGCCCTCGGTCAAGCCGGGAAAGTACGATCTGGTGCTCGATCCGTCGCATCTGTGGCTGACCATCCACGAAAACGTCGGTCATCCGCTCGAACTCGACCGCGTGCTCGGCTACGAGGCGAACTTCGCCGGTACCAGTTTCGCGTCGCTCGACAAGTGGAAGGCGAAGGACTTCAAGTACGGCAGCGAGCGCGTCACGCTGTTTGCCGACAAGACCCAGCCGCGATCGCTCGGCGCGGTCGGCTACGACGACGAGGGCGTCAAGACCCGGCGCTGGGATCTGGTCAAGGATGGCGTGCTCGTCAACTACCAGGCGATCCGCGACCAGGCCCACATCCTGGGCGAAAAGGAATCGCACGGTTGCTGCTACGCGGACTCGTGGTCGAGCGTGCAGTTCCAGCGCATGGCGAATGTGTCGCTCGAACCGGGCAAGGCGCAACTGACCCCGACCGACATGATCAAGGACGTCGAGAACGGCATCTACATCATCGGTGACGGTTCGTTCTCGATCGACCAGCAGCGCTACAACGCGCAGTTCGGCGGCCAGTTGTTCTATGAGATCAAGAACGGCAAGGTTACCGGCATGATCGAGGATGTTGCCTACCAGATCCGCACACCCGAGTTCTGGGCCGCCTGCAGCGCGATCTGTGACCAGCGCGACTACCGGTTCGGCGGTTCGTTCTTCGACGGCAAGGGCCAGCCGCCGCAGTCCTCGGCGGTGTCGCACGGTTCGAGCACGGCGCGCTTCGATGGCATGAACGTGATCAACACGGCGCGCAGTCTCGGTTGATGGCGTCGACTTCGTATCGACCGTGCCATTCGTCACATGACGCGCGCTCGCCGACGGGTCAGCATCGGTGTCATGCGACGGTCGCCCGCCGTCGCGCATCCCCAAGGCGGGCGCCAGCCGGCGTCAGTGATCCACCCCTGTACTGGAGTTGATGATGGAAAGACGCGATTTTCTCAAGGCAACGAGCGCCGGACTCGGCGTATTGCTGCTGCCCGCCTATGGCCGCGTCATTGCCGCCGAAGCCCTCAATACGAAGATCGATGTCGCCCTCAAGAAGCGGCTCGCCGACACCGCCCTGTCGGCGGCCAGGGACAAGGGTGCGAGCTACTGCGACGTGCGCATCGGCCGCTATCTGCGCCAGTTCATCGTCACCCGCGAGGACAAGGTGCAGAACGTCGTCAATACCGAGTCGACCGGCATCGGCGTGCGCGTCATCGCGAGTGGCACGTGGGGCTTCGCTGCCACCAGTGACTTGTCGCCCGAGGCTGTTGCCAATGCCGCACGCCAGGCCGTGCAGATCGCCAAGGCCAATTCGAAGCTGACCGACCAACCGGTGCAGCTCGCACCGGCCAAGGGCGTTGGCGAGGTGTCGTGGTCGACACCGATCGTGCGCAACGCGATGGAAGTGCCGGTCAAGGAAAAGGTCGACCTGCTGCTGGCGGCCAACGCGGCGGCGATGAAAGCCGGCGCGAGCTTCATCAACTCGACGCTGTTCCAGGTCAACGAACAGAAGTACTTTGCCTCGACCGATGGGTCCTATATCGACCAGGACATCCATCGCATCTGGGCGCCGATCAACGTCAGTGCAGTCGACAAGACCACGGGCAAGTTCCGCAGTCGCAGCGGGTTGTCGGCGCCGATGGGCATGGGGTACGAATACCTGGACGGCAAGAAGGAACACAAGGTGGCCTTGCCCGGTGGTGCCGTCGGCTACACGAACTCCTACGATATCGTCGAGGACGCCGCGATCGCCGCGCGTCACGCGCAGGAAAAGCTCAAGGCACCTTCGGTCAAGCCCGGCAAGTACGATCTCGTGCTTGATCCGGTCAACCTGTGGCTGACGATCCACGAAACGGTCGGTCATCCGCTCGAACTCGATCGCGTGCTCGGCTACGAGGCAAACTATGCCGGTACCAGCTTCGCCACTCTCGACAAGTGGAAGAGCAAGGACTTCAAGTACGGCAGCGACAAGGTCACCCTGTACGCCGACAAGACGCAGACACACTCGCTCGGCGCGGTCGGTTTTGACGACGAAGGCATCAAGACCAAGCGCTGGGACCTGGTCAAGGACGGCGTCCTCGTCAACTATCAGGCGATCCGCGATCAGGCGCACATCATCGACGAGAAGGAATCGCAGGGTTGTTGCTATGCCGACTCGTGGTCGAGCGTGCAGTTCCAGCGCATGGCCAACGTGTCGCTGGCGCCGGGCAAGCAGAAGCTGACGCCCGATGCCATGGTCAAGGACATCGAGAACGGCATCTACATCATCGGCAATGGTTCGTTCTCGATCGATCAGCAACGCTACAACGCGCAGTTCGGCGGCCAGCTGTTCTACGAGATCAAGGACGGCAAGGTCACGCAAATGATCGAGGACGTTGCCTACCAGATTCGCACGCCCGAGTTCTGGAATGCCTGTTCGGCGATCTGCGATGAAAGCGACTATCGCATCGGCGGCTCGTTCTTCGACGGCAAGGGCCAGCCGAGCCAGGTGTCTGCGGTATCGCACGGCTCGAGCACCGCGCGCTTCGACGGCATCAATGTCATCAACACCGCGCGCAGCCTGGGCTGACGCGCCATCGCATTCCAGCATTCGCAGACGCGCGTGGGCCGGCATTGCCCGGTACGCGCTGAACCAACCAGCATCCTCGGAGAAGCACGATGAGCATGTACACAGAAGAGCAGGCGAAGACGATCCTCGACAAGGTCATTGCGCTGTCCAAGGCCGACGAATGCACGGCCACCCTGAGCGGGTCGATCGACGGCAACATCCGCTATGCGCGGAACAGCGTTTCGACCAGCGGCATCGTCAGCAATGCCGAACTCGGTGTGCAGGTCGCGTTCGGCAAGCGCGTCGGCGTCGCCACGATCAACGAGTTCGATGATGCCTCGCTGGCGAAGGTCGTCAGCCGTGCCGAGGAACTCGCACGTCTCGCGCCGGAGAATCCGGAGTTCGTGCCGGCGATCGAGAAGCAGACCTACAAGGCGACCAATACCTTCATCGAAAAGACGGCCGCGATCACGCCCGAGTATCGGGCACAAGTGGCGGCGGATTCGATCGAATCGTGCAAGAAGGAGAAGCTGGTCGCCGCCGGATTCCTCTCCGACAGCGCGCGCTTCACCGCGGTCGCCAACAGCAAGGGCAACTTCGGTTACCAGAAGAGCACCAACCTCGACTTCACCTGCACCGTGCGCACCGAGGACGAGACCGGCTCGGGCTGGGTCGCGCGCAATGTCGCCGATGTCGAGCGCTTCGATGCCAAGACCGAAATCAAGACAGCGATCGACAAGGCCAAGCGCTCGCGTGATGCCAAGGCACTCGAGCCCGGCAAGTACGCGGTGGTCATGGAGCCGGCGGCAACCTCGGGCCTGATCTCGTTCATGATGTTCGGCTTCGACGCACGACAGGCCGATGAAGGTCGCAGCTTCCTGTCGAAGAAAGGCGGCGGCAACAAGGTCGGCGAGCAGCTGTTCGATCCACGCGTGACGATCTATGGGGATCCCAACGACGCCTCGGCGCCGGTGCTGCCGTGGGACAACGACGGCGTGCCGCGCGAGCGCATGAACATCATCAACAAGGGCAAGGTCGAGAACCTGCGCTATACGCGCTACTGGGCCAAGTTCAAGGAAAAGAAAGCCAACGCGATCCCCGGCAACCTGATCATGGTCGGCGGCGACAAGTCGACGATGGACCTGGTCAAGACCACGCAGCGCGGCATTCTCGTCACGCGCACGTGGTACATCCGCATGGTTGATCCGCAGACCGTGCTGCTGACCGGTCTCACCCGCGATGGCACGTTCTACATCGAGGATGGCGAGATCAAGTACCCGATCAAGAACTTCCGCTTCAACGAATCGCCGGTGATCATGCTCAACAACGTCGAGGAGATCGGCAAGCCCGAGCGCGTCGGTGACGACGAATCGCCGTTCGTGATGATGATCCCGCCGATGAAGATCCGCGAGTTCACTTTCACTTCGTTGTCAGATGCGGTGTAGCCGGGTAAGCCGGGAATGGAAGGGGTGAGGGAATGTCTGCGAGGGATTAGGGGCGAGGGGCGAGGGCGCAAGTACCTGACTTCTCGCGGGCCACACATCGAACTCGCTTTCGATGCATCTTCATCCAACCGTCTACTTTCGTACTTGCGCCCTCGCCCCTAACCCCTAACCCCTGCCTTCAAATGACCCGTGCCGACTTCCTTCGCCTGCTGGCTGGCGCCGCACTGGCGCCGATGGGGCTGCGTGCGCAGGATCGGGCGTATGACTTTCATTTCACGCGATTGATGTACGAGTCGGGAGACTGGGATGTCGATCAGCGCATGCCGTCGAACCTGCTCGATGCGCTGATCCAGTACACGACCCTGCGCGTCGATCCGAAGGAACACATCCTGCCGCTGGCCGATCCGCGCATGCTGGCGGCACCGTTCTGCTACATGGCCGGCCACAAGCTCGTCGAGTTCAACCCGGACGAGCGGCGCAATTTCGAGACCTACGTACGCAACGGTGGATTCGTCTTCGTCGACGATTGCAACCATGACATCGATGGGTTGTTCGCCAAGTCGTTCGAGAGCGAGATGGCGCGCATCTTCGGCGCGACGGCGATCAAGAAGTTGCCGAAGCGACATCCCATCTACAGCAGCTTCTTCAATTTCGACGGACCACCGGCGACTGGATTCGAACTCAACGGCTGGGGCGACGATCTCGTCCACGATTACCTCAAGGGCATCGACATCGACGGCCGCCTCGGCGTGCTCTACAGCAACAAGGATTACGGCTGCGAGTGGGATTACGACTGGCGCAACAAGCGCTTCCTCGCTGAAGACAACACCAAGTTTGCCGTCAACATCGTCGTCTATGCGATGACGAACTGAGCTTCAGCAACGGCCGTCCTCGGAAGCTGCGACAGCCTCGATGCCGTTCGCTTCGCCAAGGTGCCTGCCGATCCGTCCAGGTCGACCCGCGCAACGCAAGAAACATCCACGAATCGTGCAACCGGATACCAACCCATGACGCATACCCTCAGCGAAGCCGACGTCCAGCAGCAGATCGAACGCCTCGGACGTCTCAAGCATTCGATCGCGCAGGCCATCGTCGGCCAGGACGAGGTCGTCGAGCAGCTGCTGATCGGCTTGCTGGCTGGTGGACACTGTCTGCTCGAGGGCGTGCCGGGACTCGGCAAGACCCTGCTCGTGCGAACGCTCGGCCAGGCGCTGAACCTCGAGTTCCGGCGCATCCAGTTCACGCCGGACCTGATGCCGAGCGATATCCTCGGCACCGAAATCCTCGAGGAAGATCACGGCACCGGCAAGCGCAGTTTCACGTTCCAGAAGGGGCCGGTATTCACCAGTCTGCTGCTCGCCGACGAACTCAATCGCACGCCGCCAAAAACGCAGGCGGCACTGCTCGAGGCGATGCAGGAGCATACGATCAGCTATGCCGGCACGACCTATGCGCTGCCGGAGCCTTTTTTCGTGCTGGCAACGCAGAATCCACTCGAGCAGGCTGGAACGTATCCATTGCCCGAGGCGCAGCTTGACCGTTTCCTGTTGCACATCCAGGTCGGCTATCCAAGCGAAAGCGAAGAGCAGGCGATTCTCGCGCGCACGACAGGTGCGGCCGGCAGCAAGGTCGATCAGGTCATGGACGGCAATGAAGTGATCGCGCTGCAGAAGCTCGTGCGCGATGTGCATGTCGGCGCCGACCTGATGACCTGGATCACGCGCCTCGTGCGTGCATCGCGTCCACAGGACAGTGCTGTCACCGAAATCCGCGAGTGGTTGCGCTGGGGTGCAGGCCCGCGTGCCGGGCAGTCGCTTGTGCTCGCGGCCAAGGCGCGGGCATTGATCCACGGTCGATTCGCGGCGACGCGCGAGGATGTGATCGCACTGGCGCCGGCCGTGTTGCGCCATCGACTGTTGCTGTCGTTTGCCGCCGAAGCCGAGCGGCGCAGTGCCGACGAGATCGTCGCGGTGCTGTTGCGGTCGGTCGCCTGGCCGGCCTGAGCAACGCCGAATGCTGATCTCGCCGGAACTGCGTGCGCGCCTCGGCGACCTGCACCTGCAGCCGCGGTCGGCGGCGGGCGGCCTCGGCATCGGCATGCATTCAAGTCGCAGTCGTGGCGCCGGTCTCGAGTTCGCCCAGTACCGTGCCTACGAACACGGCGACGAACCACGGCGCATCGACTGGAAGCTGTATGCGCGTTCGGATCGCTTCTTCGTTCGCGAATCGGATCGCGACAGCACGCTGTGCGTGTGGATCGTCATTGACGCCAGCGCATCGATGTCGCAGGCAGACGCGGCGCGCCGGGATTTCGACAAGCTCGCCGCCGCGCGTCTGCTGGCCGCCTGCGTGATCGAGTTGGCATTGCGCCAGGGCGATCGATTCGGCCTGCTGTCGCTGTCCGACGCGCAGACGGCATTGGTGTCGTCCGGGTTCGGCGCGCGCCAGCGTGATCGCTGCCTGCTCGAGCTCGATGGCCTGCGCAGCGCTGGCACTCTGCCTTCCGCCGATAAACTGATGCCGGTGTGGGAACGCGTCCAGGCCGGCGACATGGTGGTGATGTTGTCGGATTTCTTCGACGACACGCTGACCGAACTTGCCGTTCGTCTGGCCAGTGCACAAAGAGATGTGGTCACGATCCAGATGCTCAGTGCCGAGGAGCGTGATTTTCCGTTCAAGGGCGGGCATCTGTTTCGTGATGTCGAGAGCGGACTCGAGCGGCGACTGGACGGCAGCGCGGTGCGCGCGCAGTTTCTTGCCGATTTCGCCGACGCCTGCGCCGTGCTCGGGAAGCGCCTGAGCGCTGCGGGCATCCGCCACACGGCGTATCACATCGATGAGCCGATCGATGCTCCGTTGCGCCAGTTTTTCGGCGCCAAACGGACGCGCGGTACATGAGCGTGGCTCTACTGGCTCCGCTCGGACTGGCGGCGCTGGCGGCGTTGCTCGTGCCGTTGCTCATTCACCTGATACGTCGACCGCAACACGTGGTCATCAACTTCGCAGCGCTGCGCTGGGTCGGCGAGCGCATGCGTCCGCGGCGGCGCCTGCAATTCGATGACCTCATGCTGCTCATCGTGCGCCTGCTGTTGATCGCAGCAAGCGCGCTTCTGCTCGCGTCACCGGTGCTCGATCGTGACTGGCGTGGAGTGCGTGAGTGGGTTGTGGTCGTGCCCGGTATCGAGGCTGCGCAGGCGCGCGACGCCGTGACCGGCCTCGGCGCCGACGCCGAATGGCGCTGGCTGTCGCCGGGGTTTCCATCGATCGACTCAGCGCGCATCGATGCGGACATCGGTACTGCAAGCCTGTTGCGCGAACTCGATGCGGTGATCGACACGCGTGATCGCATCGTGGTTATCGTGCCGGCAACGGTTGATGGCCTCGACGGCGAGCGGTTGGTACTCTCGCGTGAAGTCGAATGGAAAGTCGTCGACACGTCGGCGGTCGATACCGAGCCGTCGCAGCCGACGCCGATTCGTGTGGCCGTCAGGTATCCAGCGGAAGCGACATCGGCTCTGCGTTATCTGCGCGCGATGATCGCGGCATGGAATGTACCCGTGTCGGATCGCTACGTCGCCGACCTGCACCCGGTTGATGTGCCGTTGCCTGACGGAACCGAATGGCTGATCTGGCTCGGCGGGGCGTGGCCAGCGGCGATCGACGCCTGGGTTGCCGCCGGAGGACGGGTCGTGACGAGGATGGTCGAGCCGACGCCGGACGCGATACCGGTGTGGCGCGACGGGCGGGGCGCAACGATCGCGACCGCGCAGCGCCAGGGCGCCGGAGTTCGAATCTCGTTTCTGCATGCGTTCGATCCGGCCTCGTTCGCGCCGATCCTCGATGCCGATTTTCCCGAGCGCATGCGTGAACTGCTGGTTGGCGTGGAACCTGCGCCGGCGCGTGCCGACGCGTCTTCCGTGAGGCCAAGCGTCGATCCCGCGCGCACCGCGGTAGCGGTGTTCCCGCTCGACGATATCGTCATCGTGCTGATCGTGCTGCTGTTCCTCCTTGAACGCTGGCTCGCCACGCGTCGGCGGGCATTCGCATGAGCGCGCAGGCATTGCATGCATTGCATCGGCGCTTGCGCGTGCGCCGCGCGCTGTACGTCGCGGCCTGGACGCTGCCGCTGCTGATTGCCGCTGGCGCCGTCCTGCTGCGCTTCATGCCGCCACCATGGGCATACATCGGCATTGCCATCCTTGCGCTCATCAGCGTCGCACTGATGGTCCGGTCGGTGCAATCGGTGGCAATGCAGGACGTCGTGCGCGTGCTTGACGACGCGTCTCCGCAGCTCGAAGACAGTGCCGATCTCGTTCTGGGCGATCCGGGTGCACTCACGCCCCTGCAACGGTTGCAACGCGAGCGCGTGCTCGCCCGGCTTGGCGGGGCAGCGTCGTCGACCCCGATGCCTGCGTTTCCGACCCGACGTTTCGTCTTCGCCAGTGCGCTCGCCGTGGTCGTGTTCGTATTCACACTGATCTGGCCAGGCATGCGCGATGCCGCCGACTCCGATGTCGGCCAGGCGCAGAGGGAAGGTCCGGTAGTGGCGACACAGACACGACTCGTTTCCACCAGGATCGATATCGAAGCGCCGGCATACACGGCACTTCCACCGCGCAGCGAATCCACGCTCGAGGTCGAGACGGCCGAAGGTTCTATCCTGCGCTGGCACGTCGTGCTCGACCCGTCTCCGAGCGAGGCGCGACTGACCTTGCATGACGGCACAGAAATCGCACTGGGCAGGGAAGGCGAAGGCTGGTCCGGCACGCACGTGCTGCGCGAGTCGACGCTGTATCGGATCGACGTCGGCGATGCGCCACCGCTGGTCGAGGATCGCCTGTATCGACTCGATGCGATTGCCGACCTGCCGCCCGACATCCGCGTCATCGCACCGGATCGCACCCTGAGCCTGCTCGAACAGGAGCAGCCGACGTGGCCGCTGCAGTTCGAGGTCAGCGATGACTACGGCGTCGGCGTCGCTCGGCTCACGGTGACGCTCGCGCAGGGCAGTGGCGAGCAGATCGCCATCAGCGAACAGGAGCTGATATTGCGTGGCGCAGCGGGCGGCAATCCACGCCAGCGAGGTTATCGGCATGCGCTCGACCTTGGCGCGTTGGGCTTCGCCTCGGGCGATGACCTGATCGTGCGCCTCGGCGTGAGCGACACGCGCACGCCTACCGCCAACACCGCACGCAGCGCCAGCTATATCCTGCGTTGGCCGTCGAAGTTGTCTGCGGAGGCCGAGGGTGTCGACGGTATCGTGCAGAAAGTGCTGCCGGCGTATTTCCGTAGCCAGCGCCAGATCATCATCGACAGCGAAGCACTGATCGCCGAGCGTCCGACGCTCGCCGCAGACGAGTTCGTCAAGCGCTCGGACGCGATCGGCGTCGATCAGAAGATCCTGCGGCTGCGCTACGGTCAGTTCCTCGGAGAAGAGTTCGAGAGTGGCGGCGGGCCGGGGCCGACAGCGTCGGAGAAGGACGAGGATCACGAACATGAAGAAGCCGAAGCCGCTGACGCAGCGTTGCCCGAAGGTCACAGCCCCGACGATGGCCACGACCACACCCCGGCTGGGTTTGGCAACGCCAGCGAGATAGTCGCCGAATACGGTCACACGCATGACTACGCCGAGGCGGCGACCTTGCTCGATCCCGAGACGCGTCGCATCCTCAAGGCAGCACTCGCGGAGATGTGGCAGGCCGAGCTGCAGCTTCGACTCGGCAAGCCCGCGGACGCCTTGCCGTACGAGCATCGCGCGCTCGAGTTCATCAAGCAGGTGCAACAGTCGACGCGCATCTATCTTGCGCGGGTAGGACTCGAATTGCCGCAGGTGGATGAAAAGCGCCGACTGACCGGCGATCGTGGCAATGCGCGCAGCCGCACGATTGCGCTGGCTGCAGCAACTTCGGAGAGCGCAGCGCTCGTTGCATTCCATGACGCACTCGCCAGCGGTGGCGCGCCGAGCACCGCCGGGTTCGAAGCATGGCTTCGCGAGCATGAGACGGGATTGGAGGATGGACTCGGCGTGGTCGCCGCGCTCGATGCATGGCGGCGTGACGCCGATTGCGCGCCGTGCCGCGATCGCCTGCTCGATGTACTCTGGCCACTGCTGCCGGCGCCGGCTACCGGCGTCGCACAGCGTGCACGACCCGGAGACGTGGCGGACGTCTATTTCGACAGCTTGCGCGAGCAGGAGCAGCCATGAACGCGCCGCTGCTGATCGGCGCAGCCTTGCTGGCGATCGCCCTGATCGCCAGTTGGCGCACCTGGCGATTGCGCCGCAGCGGTCGCATCTGGCGTATTGCTGCCCAGTTCGTGCTGGCGGCTTTGCTTTACCTGGTTTTCCATCCACCGCAGCGACCGCTGGCCGACCAGATGCTGGTCGTTCTGACGCCCGGCATCACGGTCACGCAACGTGACATGCTCGACCCGTCTATACGCACAGTGAGCCTCCCCGGGGTCGTACCGGCAGCGTCTGCCGAGAGCGTGCCGGACCTCGCCACCGCATTGCGTCGCTATCCCGCGATACGGCGCATACATGTGGTCGGCGCAGGCTTGCCTGCGCGCGATCGTGACGTCGCACGGTCGCGCGTCGTCTCGATGGATTTTTCCACCGCGCCGGCAGGAATAAGCGAGCTGCATGCGCCTGCCGAGCTGAAGGCCGGATCGACCTGGCGCGTGCATGGCCGCGTCGACGGCATCACGGAAGGCAATGTTGAACTGCTCGATCGTGCCGGCAGGATCGTCTCGCGCTCGGCGCTTGACGCCGCCGGACGCTTCAATGTCGATGCCGCCGTGCGCACTGCCGGCATCAGCCGTTTCGTCATCCGCGCGCTTGCCGCAGATGAGCAGGTTGTCGAGGAAATGCCGGTGGAAGTCGTGGTGCATGCCGGCGATGCGCTGCGCGTGCTGCTGATCGCAGGTGCGGTCGACGCCGAGCTCAAGTACCTGCGTCGCTGGGCAGTCGATGCAGGCGTCGAACTCGGCGTGCGCATGGCCATCAGCCGCGGCATCGCCTTGCGCGACGGGGTCGCAAGGATCGATGCCGAATCGCTCGGAAAGAGCGATTTGCTGATCGCCGATGAACGCAGTTGGGCGGCGATGTCGGCGATCGAAAAGGACGCTGTGCAGGAGGCGGCACAGCAGGGCCTCGGCGTCCTGTTGCGTGTGACCGGGCCGATTCCGACATCGGTACGCAAGGAATGGGAAGCGCTTGGATTTCAGGTCGAGGCCGCCGAGATAGGGCGCGCGGTGATGCTGCCGACACTCGCGGCAGGGCCCGACGAGACTGTCGAATTGGCGCGCCGGCCAGTGGCAGTTGCAGCCGATGACGCGGCGCCTTTGCTTGTTGCCGGTGACGGCACAGCGCTTGCGTCATGGCGCGCTCACGGTCGCGGACGTATCGGCGTGTGGTGGCTCGAGGAGAGTTACCGACTCGTGCTTGCCGGGAATGCAGCGCGCTTCGGCATGCTGTGGAGCGAGGCACTGCGCACGCTTGCACGCGCCAATGCACCCTCGCCGCCGAGCTTGCGCGAGCGCGCGTGGATCGACCAGCGCGCTGTCGTCTGTGGCGTCGGTGAAGAGGCGATGATCGAATCACCGGATCGCGTGCGCACCGCATTGCGCAATGATCCGCTGACGCCGGGCTGTGCGGCGTTCTGGCCGACGCAGGCAGGGTGGCACCGGATCGTCGAAGGCGAATCGCACACCAACATCCGTGTTCACGATCCGCTGCAGGCGCCGGCGCTTGCGCATGCCGACACCGTGCAATCGACACGGCGCGTTGCGCTCGGTGCACGAGAGCCGCCATTGGCCGTGGCAACAGCGGCTGCGCCACGCTGGCCATTCTTTCTGGCCTGGTTGCTGGTCGCTGCGACCGTCTGGTGGAGTGAACGCAGGACAGTCGCCGAAACGGATGCGCCCGAATCGTCGTGAGTGAACGGTTCGAGCGTTCGCCTCTGCTTTGCCGGACAGGTCTTCTGCCTGTCTCGATTCCGGGCGAGCGAGAGAGAGGAAATCCGTTCCGGGGCGATCAGTGCGTTGCATCTTCATCCGTCAACGCAGGAGCTTGAAGTAGACTTCCGGGCGTCAACTATTCGTGAGGATCGAGCATGCCGAGTTTCCATCCGCCTGAAGTGTTGTTGCTCGGACCTGGCCCGTCACCGGTGCCGCAGCGTGTGCTCGATGCACTCGCGCGGCCAACCATCGGCCATCTCGATCCGCGCTTCGTCGGCATGATGGACGAGCTGAAGGAAATGATCCGGTTCGCGATGCAGACCCGCAATGCGTTGACGGTGCCGATTTCGGCGCCGGGCTCGGCCGGCATGGAGGCAGCGTTCGTCAATCTGGTTGAGCCGGGCGATACCGTGGTGGTCTGCCAGAACGGCGTGTTCGGTGGGCGCATGCGCGAGAACGTCGTGCGCTGTGGTGCGACTGCGGTGATGGTCAACGATGCCTTTGGCACGGCCATCGATCTGGACAAGGTCGAAAGCGCGCTCAAGGCGAATCCCGGCACCAAGGTGCTGGCATTCGTGCATGCTGAAACCTCGACCGGCGTGATGTCCGATGCGGCGACGTTGTGCCGGCTCGCGCAGGAGCATGGCGCACTGAGCATCGTCGATGCGGTCACCAGTCTCGGTGGCATTCCGGTACTGGCCGACGCCTGGGGGGCCGACGCGATCTATTCCGGTTCGCAGAAGTGCCTGTCGTCGCCACCGGGACTGTCGCCGGCAACCTTCAGCGACAAGGCGGTTGCGGCCATCAAGGCGCGCACGACGCCGGTGCAAAGCTGGTTCCTCGACCTCGGTTTGCTGATGGGCTACTGGCAGGGTCAGGGTGCGCGCGCGTATCACCACACCGCACCGATCAACATGCTTTATGCCTTGCACGAATCCCTGCTCGCACTGCAGGAAGAGGGACTCGAGGCGTCGTTCGCGCGGCATCGTGAAAACCATCTGCGCCTCGAGCGTGGTCTGGCTGCGATCGGCCTCGAACTGCTCGTCGCCAAGGCTGCGCGCCTGCCACAGTTGAATGCGGTGAAGGTGCCGGAGGGTGTCGACGAAGCGGTCGTGCGCAAGCGGCTGCTCACGGAGTTCTCGATCGAGATCGGTGCCGGTCTCGGCGAACTCGCGGGAAAGATCTGGCGCATCGGGTTGATGGGTGCGGGCAGTTCGGCGGCGAATGTCGATCGCGTTGTCGATGCACTCGGCGAGTGCCTGCAGCGCAAGGCGGCGTGATCCGTTCACCGCAGGTTCGCTCCATGGTCTCGACACTTTCGTGCTGACCTGTGGAGACCGACATGCCCAAGCCTGATCCAGCCAAGCGTTTTTCCAGCCGCACCGCCGCGCGCGACAGCCTGTCCGAGCGTCTGCTCGATCTGGTCGGCGATATTCCTGCGCCGCGCACTACCGTCAGCAGGAATCCGGGCGTGCGCACCAAGGTGCTCGCACGCAGCACGGCCATCAAGGCCGCGGCGACTGCAGGCACGCTGGCGTTGCCGCCCGGGCCGCTCGGGTGGCTGACGATCGCGCCGGAACTGCTCGCGGTGTGGAAGATGCAGCGGCAGATGGTTGCCGACATTGCCGGCGTGCACGGGCGCGAAGACCTGCTCAGTCGCGAACAGATGCTGTTCTGTCTGTTCGGCCACACCGCGGCCGGCGCGTTCCGCGACGTGATCATCCGCGCCGGCGAGCGTTACCTGATCCGCAAGGCGCCGCTCTCGGCGCTGTATGCGATTGCCAACAAGGTCGTGCTGCGCATCGCCCAGCGTAGCGCCAGTCGACTGGTGACGCGCTGGATTCCGGTCGCAGGCGCGCTCGGTGTCGCCGGTTACGTGTACATCGACACCGGCAAGGTTGCCGATACCGCGATCGCCCTGTTCCAGAGCGATGTGTCGATTGAAGGCGAGGCCAGCGTCGCCGAACCGGTGGCCGCCACGCGCAAACGTGTACCTCGGAAGCCTGCCGGCAAGGCCTGATCGTGTGATCAGGGTATCTCTTGCGCAGCGCCGGCTGATTCGCTGGCGCGTGCGCCGGTTTACACTGCGTGTCTGTCCGGCAACGCAGTGCGAACATGGTCAACGAAAGCATTCCGGTTCTTACGATTGATGGGCCTTCCGGGTCCGGCAAGGGCACGATCAGCCGCCTGGTTGCGGACACGCTCGGCTGGCACCTGCTCGACTCGGGCGCGCTGTACCGAGCGATCGGCTTTGCTGCCGGTATGGGTGGCATCGACCTGACCGACGCCGCTGCGGTGACGCGCTGCGCGGAGTCGACGAAGATCGCTTTCCGCGACCCGAAGGACGGCAGCGAGACGCGCGTGCTCGTCAATGCGCACGACGCCACCGACGAATTGCGCACCGAAACGGCCGGTGCGGCGGCCTCGGCGATCGCCGCCTATCCAGGCGTGCGCGCGGCGCTTTTCGAGAAGCAGCGCGGGTTTCGCAAGGTGCCAGGACTGGTCGCCGACGGCCGCGACATGGGTACCGTGATCTTCCCCGATGCACGCTTCAAGGTGTTCCTCACCGCGAGCGCCGATGAGCGTGCGCGCAGGCGCTATAAGCAGTTGAAGGATAAGGGGTTGAATGTTACGCTTGCCGCCCTTTTGCGCGAGATACAGGCGCGCGACGAGCGGGACGCCACGCGATCAGTGGCCCCCCTGCGCCCGGCCGAGGACGCTTTGACGATCGACACCACCGGAATTCCGGTCGCGGGTGTGGTCGCCGCGGTGTTGTCGGTCGTGCGTCCCGTCTGAGTCCGCGCGAAGGGAAACGGTCCGGTGCATGTCGCACCGGTTAGTGCTGATGGCATGAAAAGCATGCCCCCGACAGGTGGACCAGTTCCGCGCTCGTGAGCAAAGACGCCACGACGGGTTCATGGTCTGTTGTCCCCATTGGAAACCCAACATGAATGCAAGTCTCGCCGAACCCCTGATGACCGAAAGCTTTGCCGATATGTTCGAGCAGAGCCAGTCGATCGCCAAGCTCAAACCGGGCTCGATCGTCGTCGGCACAGTGGTCGAAATCCGCTCCGACGTCGTCGTCATCAATGCCGGACTGAAGTCCGAAGGCATCGTTCCGATCGAGCAGTTCCGCAACGATCAGGGCGAGCTGGAAATCAACGTCGGCGACGAGGTCAAGGTTGCCCTTGACGCGATCGAGAACGGTTTCGGCGAAACCATGCTGTCGCGCGAGAAGGCCAAGCGCTCGCTCGTGTGGGACGAACTCGAAGAGATCCATTCGAAGAACGAAAGCGTCATCGGACGCATTTCCGGCAAGGTCAAGGGCGGCTTCACGGTCGACATCAAGGATGTCCGCGCATTCCTGCCCGGCTCGCTGGTCGATGTGCGTCCGGTGCGTGACCCGTCCTACCTCGAAGGCAAGGAACTCGAGTTCAAGATCATCAAGCTTGATCGCAAGCGCAACAACGTGGTGGTTTCGCGTCGCGCCGTGGTCGAAAGCGAATTCAGCGTCGAGCGCGAGCAGCTGCTCGATCGCCTGCAGGAGAACGCCGTCGTCAAGGGCGTCGTCAAGAACCTCACCGATTACGGCGCGTTCGTCGATCTCGGCGGCATCGATGGCCTGCTGCACATCACCGACATGGCGTGGAAGCGCGTGCGTCATCCGAGCGAAGTCGTCAACGTCGGCGACGAGCTCGATGTGCGCGTGCTCAAGTTCGATCGCGAGCGCAACCGCGTCAGCCTCGGCCTCAAGCAGCTCGGCGAGGATCCGTGGGTCGCGATCAGCCGTCGCTACCCGAGCGGCACGCGTGCGGTCGGCAAGGTCTC
>JBBSOU010000024.1:0-34563 GCA_038259445.1 Lysobacterales bacterium
AAACAGTGGCATTCTCGTCGCCGACGCGCGTCGCCTGCGTGTCTGGATCAACAACCTTTCCGACGACAACGCGCAGGGCGAATACTATCTCACCGACATCTATGCGCAGGCCAACGAGGAAGGCGAGCCGGCCGAGGCCAGCCTGTGCACGAATCCGCAGGAAGTGTTCGGTGCCAACGATCCGTGGCAACTGGCAGCGCTCGAACGCCTGTACCAGCGCATGCAGGCGACTGCACTGGCGACTGCCGGCGTCCGTTTCGCCGACCCCGTGCGCTTCGACGTGCGTGGCAAGGTGCGCGTCGGGCGCGATGTCGAGATCGACGTCGATGTGATCCTCGAAGGCGACGTCGTCCTCGGCGACGAAGTCTCGATTGGTCCCTTCTGCCGCATCGGCAATTCGCGACTCGCGGCAGGTACCGTGGTACGCGCGCATTGCGATCTCGAAGGCGTCGTGACACACGGACCGTGCGTGATCGGCCCGTTCGCACGGCTGCGCCCGGGAACCGAACTCGCAGCCGGAACGCGCATCGGCAACTTCGTGGAGACCAAGAACGCGACGTTTGGCCAGGGCGCCAAGGCCAATCATCTCAGCTACGTCGGCGATGCCGAGATCGGCGCGAATGCCAATATCGGCGCAGGCACGATCACGTGCAACTACGACGGCGTCAACAAGCACCTGACCGTCGTCGGCGAAGGCGCATTCGTCGGTTCCAACAGTTCGCTCGTCGCGCCGGTGATCGTCGGCAAGGGTGCAACGATCGGCGCCGGTTCGGTGATCACCAAGACCGCGCCCGATGACCAGCTGACGATCGCGCGCGGGCGGCAGACGACGATCCAGGGCTGGGAACGACCGCAGAAGCATTGATCTGCTGATTCTCCGGAGCAGTGGTCGCCATGTCAGCGCATCAAGATCACAAATCCATTTCGCGCCATCTTTACGACTTGCTAGAATGGGCGGCTGCGTTTCTCAGGAACTCTCGATGGATCTGCAACTAGGGGAAGGCACGACTGTTTGCGTCATCGGACTGGGCTACGTCGGTTTGCCGCTTGCGGTCGGCTTCGGGCACCATCTGCCAACGCTAGGGTTCGACATCAATGCGGGGCGGATTGCGGCTCTGCGAGCGCATCGTGACCACACGCTGGAAGTTTCCCCGGATGAACTTCGGAACGTTCCGCACCTGGCGTTCAGCGCGGACCCGGCCGATCTGGTCGCCTGCACGGTCTTCATCGTGACTGTGCCAACGCCGATTGATGACGCCAAGCGCCCCGATCTCGGTCCGCTCGAGTCGGCCAGCCGCACGGTCGGACGCGCCATCCGCCGTGGTGGCGTTGCGATCTTCGAATCGACCGTCTATCCGGGGGCGACCGAAGAAGTGTGCGTGCCGATCATCGAGAAGGAATCCGGTTTACGATTCAATGTGGATTTTTTCGTCGGCTATAGTCCGGAGCGCATCAATCCCGGTGACAAGCAGCATCGCCTTGAGTCGATCATAAAAGTCACATCGGGTTCGACGCCCGAGGCTGCAGACTTCGTCGACGCCCTGTATCGACGCGTGATCACCGCAGGCACGCACAAGGCGTCCAGCATCCGCGTGGCGGAAGCGGCAAAGGTGATCGAGAACACGCAGCGCGACCTCAATATCGCGCTCATCAACGAGCTAGCGCTGATCTTCCATCGGCTCGGCATCGATACCAGTGAAGTGCTCGCCGCGGCCGGTACCAAATGGAATTTCCTGCCGTTCCGACCAGGTTTGGTCGGCGGGCACTGCATTGGCGTCGATCCGTACTACCTCACGCACAAGGCCCAGCAGATCGGCTACCACCCCGAAGTCATCCTGTCGGGACGCCGCATCAATGACGGCATGGGCAGCCATGTCGCGCAGCGCGTGATCAAGCTCATGACGCAACGGCGCATCCACACGGCCGGTGCCAACATCCTCGTGCTCGGCCTGGCGTTCAAGGAGAACTGCCCGGATCTGCGCAATACGCGCGTCACCGATGTGATCAACGAGTTCAAGAGCTACCACGCCAACGTGGAAGTCCATGACCCATGGGTGGACGCCACCGAAGCCGAGCACGAGTACGAGCTGCAGCTGCTACCGCAACTCGAGAACGGCCGATACGACGCGATCATTCTGGCTGTCGCACACCAGCAGTTCATCGACATGGGTGTCGAGCGCATCCGCGCACTCGGCAAACCGGGTTGCGTATTGTTCGATGTCAAACAAGTATTGCCGCGCGAGGCCGTCGATGATCGCCTGTAGCCGTCCCGGCACGCACACGGGCGGCGGTAGCTGGCTGCAGCATGGCCACTCGCTCGATCCGGCGTGTGAGATTGCTGCAACAGGGAAACACTGACATGCGCGTATTGGTGACGGGTGCCGCAGGTTTCATCGGCTCGGCATTGAGCGCGCGACTGCTCGCGCGCGGCGACAGCGTATTCGGGTACGACAACGTCAACGACTACTACGACCCGACGCTCAAGGAAGCACGGCTGGCGAGGCTCCTGCCGCACGCGAATTTCGAATTTGCGCGTGCCTCGCTCGAGGATCGCGACGCAATGAAGCGGGCGTTCGACGGCTTCCGGCCACAACGCGTGGTCAATCTGGCCGCCCAGGCCGGCGTGCGCTATTCGCTTGAAAACCCGCGCGCCTACATCGACAGCAACATCGTCGGTTTCACCAACATCCTCGAAGCCTGCCGGCATGGCGGAATCGAGCATCTGGTCTACGCATCGTCGAGCTCGGTCTACGGTGCCAACCGCAAACTGCCGTTCTCCGTGCAGGATGCGGTCGATCATCCGGTCAGCCTGTATGCGGCGACCAAGAAGGCCAACGAGCTGATGGCGCATACCTACAGCCATCTGTTCGACCTTCCCACCACCGGCCTGCGCTTCTTCACGGTCTACGGGCCATGGGGACGGCCGGACATGGCGTTGTTCCTGTTCACGCGCAAGATCCTTGCCGGCGAACCGATCGAAGTGTTCAACCACGGCAAGCACACGCGCGACTTCACCTATGTCGACGATATCGTCGAGGGCATCCTGCGTACGCTCGATCGTGTGCCGGGCCCTGACCCGCTGTTCGATCCGATGCAGCCCAGTGCGGGCTCCTCGTCAGCCCCGTATCGCGTCTACAACATCGGCAACCACCAGCCGGTGCAGCTGGCACGCTACATCGAGGTCATTGAATCCTGCCTCGGACGCAAGGCCGAAAAAATCCTGCTGCCATTGCAGCCGGGCGACGTCCCGGATACGAATGCCGACATCACCGAACTCGCGCGAGATACCGGCTATGCTCCAGCGACCTCGGTCGAAGTGGGCGTGGAGCGCTTCGTCGCGTGGTATCGCCAGTACTACGAGGCCTGAAGCTGAGGTAGAATCCGCCAATTCTGTGACCTGATTCACACTTTTTCCGCCCAGGGGGCTTCTATGGCATGGATTTCGAGAGTCGCACCGGTGCTTTTGCTGGCAATCCTTTCCGGCTGCGCAACCGGTCCACGTTCCACCGACGTGCCGACCGTCAATCCGCAGGTGCAGGCGGTTTCCGCCTACCGCATCGGGGTCGATGACAGCATTCGCGTGGCGGTCTGGCAGAACCCTGACCTGAATGTCACCGTGCCGGTTCGCCCCGACGGCAAGATATCGGTGCCGCTGGTCGGCGATGTCGAGGCGGGCGGCAAGACGCCCGAGGAAGTGTCGGCAGAGATCAAGCTGAAACTCGAGAATTTCGTGCGCAATCCGCAGGTGACGGTGATCGTCGACCAGCTCAGAAGCCACGAGTACCTGTCTCGCGTCCGCGTCACGGGCGCCGTTCGCACCCCGATTTCGGTGCCGTATCGCCAGGGCATGACCGTGCTCGATGCCGTGCTCGCTGCCGGCGGCACCAATGAATTCGCTGCATCCGACCGCACCGAACTGTATCGCAAGGACGGCACGACGACCCGCGCCTACGGCGTTCGCCTTGACCGGATACTGCAGAAGGGCGAACTGGCCACGAACTTCGAGGTTCAGCCTGGCGATGTGATCACAGTCCCGGAACGCGCGTTCTGAGCATCATGACGTCAGCAGAAACCAGGTCGCGGAGCCTGCCCTTTCGATGAATGCCGAACCGACACCGATTCCGGAACTGATACCGGAACTGCTCAAGGAAGCGCGCCGCTACGGCATAACGATTGCGGTGATTTTTGCCGTGATCGCGAGTGCGGGTCTGGTCCTCGGCCTGGTCTACCCGCGCACGTATGTGGCGTCGACGACGATCCTTGCTCAGAGCAGCGACATCATCCAGCCGCTGCTCGAAGGGCGCGCGGTCGCCACCGGCGTCACCGACCGCGCCGGCATCGCGCGGCAGGTCATCTTCAGCCGCAAGGTCATGGAAGACATCCTCGAGGTCGGCGGATGGTCTAAGGAGCAGCCGAGTCCGATCATGCGCGATCGGCTGATGGAAGAGATCAAGGACCGCACGCAGGTCACGAGTCCGCGGCCCGAACTGGTGCAGATCACCTACCGCGACTCGGATCCGCAGCGCACCTTCGATGTCACCGAACGTTTCGCCGAACTGTTCATCGCCGAGAGCAAGGCGACCAAGGAGCGCGAAAGCCGCGACGCGTTCGAGTTCATCGACAGTCAGGTCAACGACTACAAGGCAAAACTGACCGGCGCCGAAGATGGCCTGCTGCAGTACCGGTCGGCGCACGCCGATGCACAGCCGGGCAGCGCAACGGATGCCAACGCACGTATCAGCGCACTGCGCACCCAGGTAGAACAGGCGCGCATGAACCTGATGGAGCAGCGTTCGCGCGAGGGTGCGCTGGTCGCGCAGTTGTCTGGCGAATCGGAAGTCACGGCGGTACAGACACGCGCCGGACTCTATCGGGCGCAGCTGGTCGAACTGCAGGCGCAACTCGACCGCCTGTTGCTGACCTACACCGACCAGTATCCCGACGTGGTGCGCACGCGCATGCAGATGCAGGACGTGCAGCGCCAGCTCACGGATGAGGAATCGCGACGCTCGCAGGGTGGTGGCTCCGGCAGCCAGAGCCCGTTCGACAACGCCCAGTTCAATCCGCTCGTGCAGCAACTCAAATCGCAACTCGCAGAACTGCGCAGGGAAGTTGCCGGCACGCAGTCGCGCATGTCCTCGAGCGAGACGATGCTCAGCGACGAGCTCGATCGCAGTCGCCGCATCGCCGCATCCGAAGGCGCGTTGGCGGAACTGACCCGAGATTACGAAGTCAATCGCGACATCTACCAGGACCTGCTGCGCCGTCGCGAGAACGCTCGTGTCTCGATGGTGCTCGACCAGGAGCAACGCGGCCTTACATTCCGCATCCAGGACCCGGCGATTTTGCCATTGCGCCCGTCCGGATTGCGCATGGTGCATTTCGCGGCGGTCAGCATCGCGTTGGCAGTGATCGTGCCACTTGGTCTTCTGTTTGCACTGGTTCAGTTCGATCCGCGGGTGCGCAACGCGCGCCAGCTCGAACGCGCCATCGGACTTCCCGTGCTCGCCACCGTGCCGGTCTACTCGACGGGTCGCGAGCGATTGCGCAACCGCACGCGAACCGCCACCGCTGCATTGCTCGTGCTGGCGGTGTTCGGCGCGTATGTGTTCGTCTACTGGATCAGGCTCGGCAAAGGCGCATGAACGAACTCCCGGACCAGCAGAACAATCTGCCCGACCACGTCGGTGCTGCACTCGGCGCCGCCGCCGGCGACATCGCGCGGCGCGCCAATGCCTCGCGATCGATCGCGCGCATCGTCGAGCCGAATGCGCTTGCGCGACGCGTACTCGAGGACCGGCGCATCATCCATCGCGACTCGTCGGTGCGCGAACACGCCGATGCGTTCCGCGAGATTCGAACACGCCTGCTAGCGCTCGGTGGCGAACGCAACTTCGTGACGATGATTGCTTCGGTCAGTCCGCGCAGCGGCGGCAGTTTCGTCGCGCGCAACCTCGCCGCCGCGTTTGCCTTCGATGAAGCCAAAACCGCATTGCTGATCGATTGCGACCTGCGCCACCCGAGTCAGCACAAGGCGCTCGGCGTGGAAGCTGCATCGGGCGGACTGATCGATTTCCTCGACCATCCGGCAATCGGCGTCGAGAAGGTTCTGTATCACACCGGCATTCCGCGACTGCGCCTCATCCCGGCGGGACGCGAGCGCGAAGCCAGTGGCGAGTACTTCAGCTCGTTTCGCATGCGCGCGATGCTCGACTCGCTGCGCAGCCGCTATCCCGATCGCTACCTGTTCCTCGACGGTCCAGCGGTAAAGGGCTCGCCCGATGCGCGCATCCTCTCCGACCTCGCCGATTTCGTCGTGCTGGTCGCCGGCACCGGTCGAGACACGCCGGGCGCGATCCAGAAAGTTGTCGCCAATTTCGATCCGGACAAGCTCGCAGGCATCGTGCTGAACCAACTGCCGTGAACGGCAGCTACAGGGGATACGCCATGGTTTTCGGTCGAATCGTCATTGCGCTGATCGTTCTCTTCGCGGCCGGAAACGCTGCTGCGGTTCGCTTCGACTACGTGGCCGAACTGGGTTTCCTGCACAGTGACAACATCAACCTTGATGAAAACGATCCGATCAGCGAGAACGTGGTGATCCCGAGTTTCGGCTTCACGCTGACCGAAAGTGGCTCCGCAGTGCAGGCGCAAGCCAGCGGCCTGTTCCAGTACCGCAACTATCTCGGCAACGAGTTCAGCGACGAGACGCGCACCACCCTCGACGCGCGCGTCAACTGGAGCATCATTCCGGAACGGCTTGCGTGGACGTTCGCCGACAACCTCGGCGTCAATCCGATCGATCTGCGCCAACCCGTTTCGCCCGACAACGTGCAGAGGACCAACGTCTTCTCGACCGGTCCGACATTCCGTTTCCGGCTGACACCGACCCTCGAGGGCCAGGCCGAACTGCGCTATGTCGATACCTACGCGGAGATCAACAGCGAGTTCGATTCGCAACGTCTCGGTGGCGCCCTGCGCGCGCTCTACGACCTCGGTCCGACGCGGCGCATTTCCGGCAACGTCGAAGTCGACGACGTCGACTTCGACAGCAACCTGCTGTCGACTGATTACCGTCGCACCTCGGCATTTGTCGGCTACACCGAGCAACTGGCGCGCTTCGATCTCGACCTCTCGGCGGGCTACTCGTATATCGATTTCGACGATGGCGAAAGCTCGGACGGACCGCTTGCGCGCGCTTCCCTGGACTGGCGCAGCACCGGGCGCACGACCTTCGGGCTTGGCCTGTTCTGGCAACTGTCGGATGCGGCGGCGAGTCTCGCCAGCGGCACGGCGGCGTTCGACACCGGCATCGGCGACGTGCCAGTGGGTTCCGATCTGATCACCGCCGACGTCTTCGAAGAGCGCCGCATCGATGCGCGCCATGCCTATCTCGGCGTACGCTGGACCGCGACCACCGGGGCATTCGTCAATCGCATCCGCTACGAGCGCGACTCCGCTTTCGGCCAGGATCGCGACGAGTTCGGCACGAGCTTCAATCTCGACTATCGTCTGCGCCAGACTCTGGGCATCGGCGTCCTCGCCGCATTGACGCGACGTGACTTCACCAATGACGCCGGCAACACGCGCGACACCCTGCTCGGCACCTACCTGCGCCAGCAGATGACACGCCACTGGAGTTGGCGCGTCGATCTCACCCACACCGAGCGAAGTTCCGATGCCGACCTCGGTTATGACGAAAACTCCGCGTACCTGCGCGTGAGCTATATCCGCTGACGACCGCAGGTCGCAGCTTCCCCCAGCGTGGAGCGTTGCAGCGTTTGAATACCATTCTTGTTACCGGCGGCGCCGGCTATATCGGCAGCCACGTCGTGCGTCAGTTGTCCGCTCGCGGTGAGCGCGTGGTGGTGCTCGACAACCTGAGCTCGGGGTTCCGCGAGGCCGTGATCGGCGCCGAGCTCGTCATTGGCGACGTTGGTGACGCGGAGCGCGTCGGCGCCGTGCTGCGCGAGCATGCCATCGACACGGTGATCCATTTTGCCGCGCATACGGTCGTGCCCGAATCGGTCAGCAACCCACTCAAGTATTACGGCAACAACACCTGCGGAACGCGCAGCCTGCTTGAGTCGTGCGCGCGCGCGGAGGTCCGACACTTCGTGTTTTCCTCGACTGCGGCGGTCTACGGCATGCCGGCCAGTGGCGTCGCCGACGAGGAAACCGCCACACAGCCGATCAATCCGTACGGCAGCTCCAAGCTGATGAGCGAGGTCATGCTGCGCGACCTGTGCGCGGCAACGTCGCTGCGTCACGTTATCCTGCGCTACTTCAACGTCGCCGGGTGCGATCCCGAGGGTCGCATCGGGCAATCGACGCCGAATGCCACGCTGCTGATCAAGGTCGCCTGCGAGCATGCGGTCGGCAAGCGCAGTGAACTGTCGGTGTTCGGTACCGACTACGACACGCCGGACGGCACCTGCATCCGCGACTACATCCATGTCGAGGATCTCGCCGCGGCGCATCTCAATGCACTCGACCACCTGCGTGCCGACGGCGAATCGCTCACGCTCAACTGCGGATACGGACACGGCTACAGCGTGCGCGAAGTGATCGACGCGGTCGAGCGCATCTCCGGCAAACGCCTCAATGTGCTCGAGAAACCAAGGCGCGCGGGTGATCCGGCGATGCTGATCGCGCGCAGCGAGAAACTCGCCACGCGACTCGGCTGGCGACCGCTGCACGACAATCTCGATTTCATCATTCGCACCGCGTACGCGTGGGAGCAGCGACTTGCCAGCCGCTGATGCCGGCAATGCGCGACGGCGTGGCGCCGACACGTCATGCCGCGAGCGCGCAGCCGCGCACGCCAGCCGATCCTGATGCGCAGGATCGCCCTGGTCACGCCGATGTTGCCGGTGCCGCACGATCAGACTCGCGGCCGCTACATCCACGAGACGGCACGCGCGCTGTCACGCATCGCCGAGGTGCGCGTGTATTTCATGCAGTTGCGCTATCCATCGCTCGGCGGGCTCGCGCCGCGTAGTTTTCTCGGTGGCATCGTCGGTCCCGACTACACGCTCGCGGGGCTCGACGTGGAAACCTTCACCTATCCGGCCGTCACCGGCATCTCGCGCGCGGTCAACGGCCTGGTCGCCAGCCGCGCGCTGACGCCGCGCGCGTGCAGATTCCGTCCCGATCTCATGCTCGCCTACTGGGTCTACCCGGATGGCTTCGCCGCCATGCGCACCGCACGCCGGCTCGGCATCCCGTGCGTGGTCGGCGCACTCGGCTCCGACATCCACGTGCGCTCCGGCATCAGCCAGTGGCTGACTCGCAGGACCATCGCCGGCGCCGATGCCTTGCTGACGGTCAGCGAAGCAATGCGCAAGACTGCGATCGACACCTTCTCCGCATCACCGGCCAAGGTGCACACGATCGTCAACGGATTCAACACCGAGGTATTCCATCCGCGCGACCGCGTGGCCATGCGCGCGAGGCTCGGCATCGCTGGCGATGTTCGGCTGATCGCGTACGTAGGCCGATTCGTCGAAGCCAAAGGCCTGCACGAACTGCTGCAGGCCTTCGAGGCAATGAGCAACGCGCAGCCCGACCTGCGCCTGGCCTTGATCGGCGATGGCGTCATGCGTGCCGAACTGGTCGAACGCGTGAGGGCAGGATCGCTGGCCGGACGGGTGCTGATGCCGGGAGGACTGGAACCTTCCGATGTCGCCGCGTGGCTTTGCGCAGCCGACCTGCTGACCCTGCCGAGCTGGTCGGAAGGCTATCCGAATGTGGTCGTCGAGGCGCTGGCCTGTGGCATACCGGTAGTCGCCACCGATGTCGGCGGCACACGCGAGATCATCGATGCGCAGAGCGGGTTGTTGATTCCGGCGCGCGATGCGCGGGCGTTGCAGGCCGCCCTCGAGCGAGCACTGGCGACGTCATGGGACGCTGTCGCCATCGCTTCGCGCATGCGCCGCAGCTGGGACGAGGTCGCCGCGGAAACACTCGCGGTCTGCGAGAACGTGCTCGCAAGCCGCGCCGACACAGCTCGAATCATGCGCACGGACGCATCGCCATGACCCTCGATCCATCCATGCGATACGCTGAAAACCGGTGCAACGCCACCCTGGAGCCTGCCATGACTTCCGCCAGGAAAGTCCTTCTGCTCGAACTCAACGAAGTCAACTGGATGGTGGTCGACAAACTGATCGCCCAGCACGGACGCGATTACCTGCCGAACTTCGAGCGCCTGCGCAATGGCGGGTCGTGGTTCACTCAGGTTGCCGATGAGCAACCGCCACACCTTGATCCATGGGTGACGTGGGTGACCTTGCACACTGGCGTGCCAAGGGAAGTCCACGGCGCCGCAGTGCTCGAGCAGAGCGCTGAAAGCATCTCCGCGAAACGGCTGTGGGACTATGTCGACGAGGCCGGAAAATCGGTCGGCGTGTTCGGCAGCATCAGCGCCTATCCGCCACGCAAGGTCGATGGCTTCATCGTGCCCGGTCCGTTCGCGCCAGGTGACGAAACCTATCCGCCGCAGCTGCAACCGATCCAGACGATCAACCGCCTCGGCACGCGACTGCACAACCGCACCGGCAACGGCGATGGCGTGCTCGGACTGGCACGTGCGGCACTGGCGCTGCTTCGGCTTGGCTTGCGCCCGGCCACGGTCGTCAAGATTGCCTCCCAACTCGTGCGCGAGCGGCTCGATCGCGGCAGTCACTGGCGCCGCGTGTGCCTGCAGCCAACCATGAATCGCGATTTTTTCGCTCGCCTCTATTCCGCGCATGCGCCGGATTTCGCCACCTGGCACAGCAATCATGCAGCCCACTTCATGCACCACTACTGGCGCGCATGGGACGACAGCGGATTCACCTCGCGATCCAGCGCAAAGGAACGCGAGGCGTTCGGCGATGCGGTGCCGGCCGGCTACCGCCTGTGCGACGAACTGATCGGTGATTTCATGCGCCTGCTGCCCGATGACGGCGTGCTCGTGGTCGCATCGAGCATGGGTCAGCAGCCGTACTCGAGTGAGCGTTATCCCGACGGCAAGGTGATCGTTCGGTTTCGAGATATCGAGGCCTTCCTCGACGTGATCGGACGCGAGGGCATCACGGAAGTCGTGCCAACCATGGTGCCGCAATGGAATCTGCGCGTGCCGGACTCCAAAGTGAGGGCTGCGCTGCGCGAACGTATCGCGGCAGCACGCCGGACATCTGCGGACGGCGATGAGCCGGCAATCAGTGTGGAGGAGAACGCCGACATCCTGACCATTACCCCGCTCGGCATGGCCAAGCCACCGACAGACGTGCGCTACCTGCTGACCAACTCCGAAGGCGCGATCGTGGCGTCACCGATGCAGAAGCATTTCGTCGCCGAGGCGCCGACCACGAAACAAGGCATGCATCATCCCGACGGAATGCTCGCATTCTTCGGCAATGGCATCATCGCTGGTCGGAAAATCGGCAGCTGCAGCAACCTCGACGTCGCACCGACATTGTTGACGCTGCTCGGTTTGCCGGTGCCAGCGATCATGCCAGGGCGCATTCTCGACGAGGTCTGGAATGCCGACGTGGACCATGCAGATGTGCCGGATTCCATGGCGATGCACGCGTCCGCACGCCACACCCAGCAAGCCTTGCCCGACACCAATCACTGAGGTTCATCGACGCGGTTGTCGATCGCAATGCGATGAGCGGGTTTCAGCGTTCGGTGGTTGAAGCCGCGACGCGTTCCCGCGCCGGTATCCCGACCGCGGTGGCACCCGGCGACACGTTGCCGAGCACGACCGCATTGGCACCGATGCGCGCACCATCGCCTATCGACAGCCTGCCGATGATCTTGGCGCCCGATCCGATGAACACATCGCTGCCGAGATGCGGAACGCCACCGTGGTTGTCGCCAATCACGACACCACTCTCGATGCGCACATTGTCGCCGCCGCTCACTGCCGAATTGATCACGACACCGATTGGATGGATCAGCACGAAACCGGGACCGAAGCGCGCGCGCACGCCGATCACGCAGCCGTTGATGACCTTGTTGAGCCAGTGCGGAACGAGTGCCAAAGGCGCCAGATGCCAGCGCACGAGCGCGCCCTGCAGCCGATACAGCGCATTCGCCGAGGTGCCATCACTGAGCAGCGCACGTAGCATCGAGCAGTGCTCGCCGTACTGCGAATACAGGACTTGCTTCGAGCGCAGGTCGGCGACAAGCAGCTTCACGACTGGCGCGTCGTCTGGACAAGCGCACGGTGGAATCCGGCAAGCTGGACGATGTTGTTGCGCCACTGGCGTTCGGCAGCCACGTAGGCACGCGCAGCCTGGCCGACCTGACGCAAGGCTTCGGCATCGCTGCTGCGCGTCAGCACCGCGTCAACCGCGGCACCGATGTTTCCGGCCGGAAACAGCCAGCCGGTGTTGCCGTCAACGAGGACTTCCTTGATCGGCTCGAAATCCGGAGCGATCGGCGGCACGGCGCAGGCCATGAACTCGAACAGCTTGACCGGCGAGGTGTAGTCGCCTGCACTCGGCAGGATGGCCATGTCCATCGCCGCGAGAAGTCCAGGTACCGCATCGTGTGGCACGCGACCGGTCAGCACGATCTGCTCGGTAAGACCGCGTTGCTGCACGAACTCGCGCAAGGCCGGGAACGTCGCGCCGTCTCCGACAAGCAGTAGTTTGAGATGCGGCGCATCGGCGAGCCGGTCCGCAATCGTGTGCACGAAGGCATCGATCGCGTGCCATGGCACGAATGCGCCCAGGTAACCGCACACCACATGTCCTTCGAGTCCGTATTGCTCGCGCGCCTGGCTGCGTTGTTGCGCGGTGAAACTGAACTTGTCGATGTTGGCCGCGTTCGGCGTCACGATTGCCGGCGCAAGCTGGCCATGCGCAGCAATCGCGCGATCCCGGAAGATTCCGGAAACGAAAACCAGACCGCTGGCCTTGCGGAATACCCAGCGTTCGATCGCCATCGCAAGGCGTTGGAAGAACAGCGGACGCACGCGCTGCACGGTCGCCGAATCGTTGACTTCGAGGATGATCGAAAGCTTGCGCGCCCGCGCGATAAGTACCGGCATGAACATGAAGAGCGAGTACCGCTCGTAGATGAAATCGAGATCGCGATGCCTCGAAAGGTACGCCAGGATGCGCCAGCCGGCGACGAAGTTGTACGCGACCTCGGTCAACTCGAAAAGTGGTTCCGGCAGCCGGTTGACGAGCCGCATCCACCACTTGGCCTGCTGTGTAGGCGACATTGCCTTGGGACTCGCATACGGGTCGGCGCCCGGCAGCGAGATGATGTCGACGGCCACGCCCTCGGCACGCAGCGCGTCGGTGATGCCGCGGATATGCACGCCTTCCACCGCCTTGCCCTGCGTGCGGTGGTGGTAAAGGACGCGATTGAGCGAAGGCATCGGATCGTTGGGCATGGATGCGCGGCGGGCTGTTGTTGCCGAAATCGGAAGCATAGCAGGGGCGCCTTTGCACGGGCATCGCGGTGCGCTTCGTGGATCGCTCACATTGTCGGCTATTCTTTGCGCCCTCGAACCATCCGTCACGGCAGGCTCCACCGCGCATGGGTTTCTTTCTCTACATCCTCTATGTCGCGCTGACATTTTTGCGGCCGATGGAGATGTTCGCGCCGGAGCTGCTCGAGTACCGTCCGATGCTGGTCTTGTGGATCGTGGCGGCGGCGTTCGCGCTGACGCGTGCGATGTCGCGTGGCGAGGTCGCTGCGCGGCCTCTGCATTTCGCGCTGCTCGCCCTGCTCATGCTGATCATCGCGGTCTCGCAAATCGCCAATGGATGGCCCGGTGGGGCGTTGCCGGCGGTCTACGATTTCAGCACCGCCGCCATGCTGTTCGTCCTGACGTGCATGAACCTGACGTCTCCTCGCCGCGTCACGATCGCGTGCACGACGCTGCTGGTCAGCATGGTTGTGATCGCCGGCTTCAGCATCGCCGCGTACCACGAAGGGTACATGGCCGAGGAGCTCGTGCTCAGGCAGGGCACGGGCGCCGAGCCTGCCAGCGACCTGCTTGATGAGCCTTCCAGCATCCCCGCTGAAGATACGTCTGGCAGCTATCTCTGGCGCGTGCGCTATCTCGGCTTCCTCAACGATCCAAACGATCTCGCGCAGGCCATAGTGATGGTCCTGCCGATGCTGTTCAGCCGTTTCAATCGGCGGCGCAAGATTCGAAGCCTGCTGGCGCTGGCGGTTCCGGCCGGCATGCTCTTCTACTCGATCTACCTGACCCATTCCCGCGGCGCGGTGCTCGGTATCGCCGCCTTGTTCCTGTTCGGCGTCAACCGGGCCGTCGGCAAGACATGGACGACGCTGTTGCTGGTCGCCGCGCTGATCGGTGCGAGCTTCATCGGACTTGGCGGCGGGCGCGATTTTTCGACCCAGGAAGAGTCCGCCAGTCAGCGCGTCGATGCCTGGTACGAAGGCTTGCAGATGTTGCGCAGCAATCCGATGTTCGGCGTCGGCTACGGCAACTTCACCGAACATCATGAGCGCACCGCACACAACTCCTTCGTGCTTGGGTTCGCCGAACTCGGCCTGCCTGGCTATTTCGTCTGGATAGCCCTGCTCGTGCTGGCTTACCGCGGGCTGCGGCACACGATCGTCAGCATGCCAGCAGGGTCGGTGGAGCTCAGGAACGCCAACATGCTGCGTTCGGCATTGGTCGGCTACCTCGCCTGCGCATGGTTCCTTTCTCGCACCTACTCCCCAGGCCTGTTCCTGCTGCTCGCGCTGTGCATCAGTGCCGCGCACAGTGTGCACATCGCCAGCGCATCGGCGGATGCGCCGAGTGCGCCCGCAGCGCCGCCGACAACCTGGTTCTGGCCCACCCTATGGGCAATGTTCATGAGCTTCGCTGCAATCTACGCGATCATCCTCGTCGACCGGGGTAGCGGCGGATAGCGCGCAACGGCATCGGCCGGTTCAAACGCGTGCAACAGTGCGCGTGATAAACTTGCACGTGAGTCTGACGACTCCCGCTCCCTTGCACGGACGCCCTCAGTCCGTGGTTTTCCGAACCGAGCCGTAAACACACGTCATGAATCCCCTGATCCTGCTGGTCGCCGTTGCGGCAGGCGCCGCGCTCGTCGCGCTGACTCATCTGGCACGCAAGCGCAACATCATCAACTGGCTGACCGGTTACCTTCGGCAGGACTGGCGCGCTGCGGTGCCGGCGGGAAAGACAAGGCACCTGCTGTTCTGTTTCGTCGATCACTACGAACCGATGTGGAAGTCGCCCGACTACGCGGTCGAATGCGATCGCGTCGCGCGCTGGCGTGCGGATTATCCAAAGCTCTGTGCGACGCACAGGGATGCCGACGGACGTCAACCCGTGCACACGTTCTTCTATCCCGGCGAAGAGTATCGGCGCGAACACATCGATGCGATCGTCGAGTTGTGCCGACTCGGCCTCGGCGAGATCGAGATCCATCTGCACCACGATGCCGACACCGAAGCCGGACTGCGCGAAAAGCTGCGCTCGTTCACGCGCCTGCTGGTCGACGAGCACGATGCGCTGCCGATCGACGCACAGACGAGGCAGCCGCGATGGGCGTTCATCCACGGCAACTGGGCGCTCGACAACAGCCATCCGGACGGTACCGGCTGCGGCGTCAACAACGAACTGATCGTGCTGCGGGAAGAAGGCTGCTACGCCGACTTCACGTTTCCAGCCGCGCCCGATCCGTGCCAGCCGAGCACGGTCAACCGCATCTACTACGCCACCGATGATGCTGCGAAGCCGAAGTCCCACGATCGCGGCGAGCGTGTGCGTGTCGGCGGTCATGCGGTCGGCGATCTGATGATCATCCAGGGGCCGCTCGGGTTCCGCTGGAACAACCGCAAGTTCGGCGTGCTGCCGCGCATCGAGAATGCCGACGTGCGTACGAGTTGCCCGCCCGATCCAGCGCGCATCGATGCCTGGGTCGACACCGGCATCCATGTCGAAGGCCGGCCGGAATGGATACTGGTCAAGGTGCACACGCACGGCACCCAGGAACGCGACATGGACACCCTGCTCGGCGCAGCGATGGACCAGGCGTTCAGTCATCTCGAAACGCGCTACAACGACGGCCGCGACTGGAAGCTGCACTATGTCAGCGCGCGCGAGGTCTACAACATCGTCAAGGCAGCGGAAGCGGGCCACGACGGCGATCCGGGCCAGTATCGGGATTTCGAGATTCCACGACCGGCCTACGCGCCGAGGGCCGGCGCCTGAATGACGATCGCGCTGGCCGCCCTCGCCATCGCCTGCCTTGCTGCGGTCGTCTATTCGTACGTGATCTATCCGCTGATCCTGCTGGCCGTGGGCAGTGTCGTGCAGTTGCTGCGCGACCTGCGCTTCGTCGCCGGCAAGGGCGAGCGCCGGATCGCGTCACTCGAAACGCTTCCCGACGTCGCCGTGGTGATCGCGGCGTTCAATGAGGAACGCCATCTGCGCGCGCGCATCGAGAACTTGCGTTCACTCGATTATCCCGCCGATCGCCTGCACATCTACATCGGCTCCGATGGCAGCAGCGACCGCACCGCAGACATCCTGCGCGAGTTTGAAGACACGATCCATGCGCACGTATTCACGCAGAACCGTGGCAAGGCCAGCGTACTCAACGATCTGGTCAATGCGACCACGCAACCGATCCTCGTTTTTTCCGATGCGAATACGCATTTCGATCGTGATGCCTTGCGCCGCCTGGTCGCGCACTTCGGCGATCCGGCGGTCGGCTGCGTCAGCGGTGAACTGCGATTGCGCACGTCGGCGGGCAACAATCAGGACAGCCTGTACTGGCGGTTCGAGCAGTTGCTGAAGTTCTTCGAGGCGCGCATCGGCGGCCTGCTCGGCGCCAATGGGGCGATCTATGCGATCCGCCGCGAGCTCTGGCAGCCGCTGCGCGCGGACACGATCTGCGACGATTTCTGCGTCGCAATGAACATCGCAGCAAACGGCCGACGTCTCGCCTACGAACCCGGCGCGTGGGCGCAAGAGGACACGCCGGAGGCCATCGGCGAAGAGTTCACGCGGCGCGTGCGCATCGGCATCGGCAATTTCCAGGCGCTGCGCAGGCATCCCGAATATTTCCTGCGCACCAGCATGGCAACACGATTCGCCTACGTCTCGCACAAGGTCCTGCGCTGGCTCGCACCGCATCTTCTACTGATTGCACTGATGGCGAGCCTGCTGCTCGGATTGCGCTCACCGGCCTGGCGCGTGTTCGCCATCGTGCAGATCGGCGCCTATGCGTTCGCCGCCGTGTTGTACGTGCGCGCCGGCAACGGTGCAACGCTCGCGCCGTTGTTGCGCATCCCGGCGTTCCTGTTCGCTCTCAACCTCGCATTTCTCGTCGCCTCATGGCGTTTCGCCACCGGCCGCTACAGCGGATCGTGGCGGCGCAGCGAGCGATAGGCAGGACACACATGCTGAAAATCGTCATCGTGGGATGCGGCAAGATCGCCGACGGTCATGTCGAACAGATTCGTGCGATCGGGCGCGGCGAGGTCGTGGCCGTGTGCGATCGTGAAGCGTTGATGGCCGAGCAGCTGGCCCTGCGCCTCGGCATTGCCAGGCGCTACACCGATCTGGTGGAGATGCTCGAACGCGAGAAACCCGACGTCGTGCATATCGCAACGCCGCCGGACTCGCATGTGGCGCTGGCATTGATCGCGCTCGCGGCCGGCTGCCATGTGTTCGTCGAGAAGCCATTCGCCTTGAATGCCACCGAAGCACAGACCATCATCGATGCGGCGAATGCGGCTGGCCGCCGCGTCAGCGTCAATTATCTCTACAACTTCGAGTCGCCGGCGCTCGAACTGCAATCCCTGATCGATGACGGCCGACTGGGCCAGATCGTGCACCTCGATACAAGCTACGGCTACAACCTTTCGGGCGACTACGGCATCGCGGTCATGGCCGACCCGGGTCATTGGGTGCACCGCCTGCCCGGCAAGCTGTTCCACAACGTGCTCGACCACGTGCTCGCCAAGATCGCACCGTTCATCACCGATGATTTCAGCATCGACGTCGTTGCGTTCCGGCAGCGAAAAGCGTCCGGCAACGCAGTGGTCGACGCGATGGCGGATGAGCTTCGCTTCCTGCTGCGCAGTGGTGAGGTGACGGCCAGCGGCATCGTCAGTGCGCACGCGCGGCCGACCTCGCACATGCTCAAGGTGGTCGGCACGCGTGACACGGTTGAACTCGACTACGCCGCGCGCACGCTCGTGCACAGTGCGCGACAGACGCAGCCGAGCGCGATCGGCAGGCTGTTGCCACCGTGGTCGCAGGCTCGCCAGTTCCGTCGCAACGCATGGCGGAACCTCGGCCGTTTCGGTCGCCATGAGGCCCACTATTTCCAGTGCATGCGCGTGCTGCTGTCGCGCTTCTACGATGCCGTCGAAGGCAAGCGCCATGACGACCCGATCGCACAGGCGCAGATCCTTCGCGTCTGCAACGTGATCGACGCGATTGTCCTCGCCATGAAAGGTCGCCCATGAAGATCCTTGTCACCGGCTCGGGCGGCTTCCTCGGCAAGCGCATCGTCGAAAGCCTGCTTGCGCAAGGCGCCGATGACATCCGCCTGCATGTCCGGCAGCGACCTGCCGAGGGTCTGCTCGACGCCCTGCAGTCGCGCTATCCGCACGCGCGCCTCGATTCGGTCGGCGCCAACCTGCTCGCGCGCGGCACGCTTGCGGATGCCGTCACCGGCGTCGACTGCATCATCCATGCCGCCGCCGGCATGCGCGGCGCACCTGCCGACATGTACGCCAACAGCGTCATCGGCACACGCAACCTGCTCGAGGCCGCGGTCGCGGGCGGCGTGCGTCGCGTCGTGCTGATCAGTTCGTTCGCGGTCTACCGCACCGAGACACTTGACGACGATGCCCTGCTCGATGAGTCGGTAGCGCTGGAAACGGTCGGCGTGGATAAAGGCCCGTACGGTTTCGCCAAGACACAGCAGGAACGCCTGTTCGCCGATTTCCAGGCGCAACACGGATTCGAGTCGGTCGTGCTGCGTCCGGGCGTGATCTATGGCCCCGGCGGCAGTGCGCTCTCCCCGCGTGTCGGCATCGGCGCACTCGGCCTGTTCTTCAGCCTCGGCAGGCGCGTGTTGCTGCCACTGACCTACGTTGACAACTGCGCCGATGCGGTCGCCATAGCTGCGCTGCGCGCACCGCCCGGAAGCGTGTTCAACGTGGTCGACGACGACCTGCCCGACTGCAACGCCTACCTGCGCGACTACCGTCGATCGGTGAAGCGGCTGCGTGCCATTCCGATTCCATATCGGTTGTTCCTGGCCGGATCGCGCCTGCTGGTGTGGTATCACAAACGCTCGAAAGGTCAGTTGCCGGCGGTGTTCACGCCGTATGTCGTACGCTCGATGTATCGCCCGTTGCGCTACGGCAACGCCGCGCTGAAGTCGATTGGATGGACCCAGCGCGTGCCGACACGCGAGGCACTCGCGTCGACCTTCAGCCACCTTGGCGCGCAGCAACGCGGCGAGTCCTGAGCCCGCGACGCCATCCAATCAGGCCGGCGATAGTGGGCGTCGGTTTACACCGGCCTCGGCGAGCGCGGCGACATAGAAGGCATCGTACTGGCGCGTCATGGCAGCCACCGAGGCGTTGGCGGCGACCCAGTTCGCGGCGGCCGTGGCGAACCTCGCGCGCTGTCCGGCGTCATCGATCAAGCGTTCGAGACCGCTGCGGAACGCTGCCTTGTCACCCTCACCGGCAAGCCATCCGCTGACGGCGTGTTCGATGATCTCGCCATTGCCGCCGACGGCGAACGCCACCGTCGGCAATGGCGAAGCACAGGCCTCAAGCAGCGCAATCGACAGTCCTTCCGAAAACGATGGCAACGCGAAGATGTCGAATGCCGCCAGCCATTGCACGACATCGGGCTGTTCGCCAGCGATATGCACGCATCCGCTGATTCCGAGCGAGGTGACCTCACGCTGCAGCGCGTCGAGGCTGTCGCCCTGCCCGACCAGGACCAGATGCAGATCCGGAAACTTCGCTACCAGATCGGGCATGAGTTCGATCATCAGCGCATGATTCTTGATCGAGACGAGTCGTCCGACACAGCCGATGACGCGGGCCGATGCAGGAATCCCCAACTGCGCACGCACGATCGAACCGCTGGCACCTGCAAACTTTCCGACCGGGATGCCGTTGAGGATCGTGCTGGCGCGACGTTCCTTGACGAGGCCCTGCCCGACATACCGGTCGTGCACCTGCTTGCCGACCATTGCCACGCGATCCGTGCGCAGCAACGACAGGCGATACATCGCCAGAAGCTTTCGATTCGACAGGCGCGTTCCCATGTCATGACAGGTGGTCACCTGCACGCGCTCATGCATGGCGCCGACCAGCGATGCCGCGGCATAGATGTTGGGCATGAAGTTGTGCGTGTGCACGACGTCGATGTCGGCCTGCGCGACCACGCCGCGCAATCGACGCATCACGCGGGTATCGAAACTCCGCGACTTGCCGCCGATGACGACGTCGATGCCGGCCTGCTCGAGCTCAGCGCGAAAACCGTCGGTGTCGTTGATGCAGAACACGCTGACGGCGTGGCCGGCTGCATGCTGGCTCAACGCAAGATCGCTCGCGACACGCTCGAGGCCGGCGCGATCGAGGCTCTCCAGGACATGCAGAATGCGGAATTTCAGGTGAGCTGGGCAGGGTGGCACCGGCATTTGTCCCGATACGGAAATCAGCCCGTTAGCCTACCATCGCCGACTGCAGCGCTTGCCCTGCGCGCCAGCGCACGCGCCTGAACCGGCATCGCGCGCGTCGCCGTTCATGCGCGGTCGTGCCGCTGCGCTTCGCGTCCGACTTGTCCGCAGCATCGCGAAGCATCACTCTATGCGGCGCGATCAATCCCCCTTGCCGAAATCTCGATGGAAACGACGATGCGCGTGCTAGGAATCAGTCTTGAAGCGCCGTTCGATGGACGAAGCTGGTCGGGCTCATCGCGCTACTTCTTCACGTCGCTGAAAGAACGGGGAATCCTCGCCGACGCACGCCAGGTGAAGCTGTCGCCGTGGTCCGAGCGCTTGTACCAGCTGCGCGCATTCGCCTTGCCGAGGCACCGCTGGCAGGTGCGATACCACGCGAGCGAGGCACGATTCCGCGCACTGTCGGCGCTGGCTCGACAGCAGATGGACGAACACACCGGGCACGATGCGGTCGTCCAGATCGGTGCCCGCCTTTCGTGCCACAGCGCGACTTCGAAGCCCATCTTCGGCTACCACGACAGCAACGCCGCCCAGCGCTACCAGTACTTCGACCGCGAGCTGATTGATCCGGCATCGAAGCGCGCACACCTGGCGTGGGAAGCCGATGTCTACGCCGGCATGAGCGGCATCCTCGTCATGAGCTCATGGCTGGCATCGTCGTTCATGCGGGACTTCAATGTGCCCCCCGACAAGCTGCACGTCGTCGGTGCCGGCATCAACTTCGAGACCTTGCCCGATGTTCCGCCACGGCATTTCGATGCCCCGCATTTCCTGTTCGTCGGCAAGGAGTTCGAACGCAAGGGCGGCAGGTTCCTGCTCGACGCATTTTCGCGTGTGCGTCGCGCGCTGCCGAATGCGAGGTTGACGATCGTCGGTCCCGCCCGACCGGCGCAGTCACCCGACGGCGTCACCTTCGCGGGATTCCTGTCCAAGGGCGACCCGACGCAATCCGCGCTGCTGACCACACTGTTCGAAACGTGCACGGCACTGGTGCTGCCGTCGGTCTATGAACCGTTCGGCATTTCGCTGATCGAGGGCATGGCCTACGGACTTCCCTGCATCACGGTGGACCGTTGCGCCATGCCCGAGATCGTGGCGGACCGGCAAACCGGACTCGTTGCCAGGCCCGAAGATGCCGACTCGCTGGCCGATGCGATGATCGCGATCGGCGCCGACTCGGCCATGGCCGAGTCGATGGGAAGCGCCGGACGTCGACGCGTGGAGCATGACTTCACCTGGGACGTCGTCGCGAAACGCATCGAATCCGTGCTGGGCAACGAAGTGACGAGCGCGTGATGCGCGGACTGCCCGGCGCCGCCGTCGCCGTATTGGCTCGAACGTTTCGATGAACAATCCATTCAGTCGCGGCGCGGTACTGCGCTCGGTCGCACTGGTGACCGCGTCGACGTATGCGAACTACGCAATCGGCCTGATTCTCAGCACAGTGATCGCGCGCTCGCTCGGGCCGACCGAGTTCGGCCGCTACTCCTATCTCGTCTGGCTGTCCGGACTGCTGGTGGCGTTCGCGGTCAACGGTTTGCCGACCACCGGCATCCGCTTTGTTTCCGAATACCTCGGTCGTGACCAGCGCAGCGGCGCTGCGGCTGTACACGGATGGCTGGCGCGCCTGCAGATATGGAGCCT
Organism: Lysobacterales bacterium; assembly: GCA_038259445.1. Classification (GTDB taxonomy): domain Bacteria; phylum Pseudomonadota; class Gammaproteobacteria; order Xanthomonadales; family Rhodanobacteraceae; genus Dokdonella. The sequence goes on from JBBSOU010000024.1 coordinate 22,368, forward strand.
CGCTGCAGTGGTGTTGCTGTTTCTGCCGTTGATGCCATGGCTCGAGCCGGCTGGCTGGGAACAGCAACTCTGGCTGGTTGCCGCAATCGCCCTTACCAGCGCAGCGGCGAAATCCGATTATCTGTTCAACTCGTCGATCGCCAAGGGCTATGGCGAGTTCGGCGTCGAGCCGAAAACCGTGACGGCGATGAACCTGCTGAGCCTGTTGGGCGTTGTCGCGCTGGCGCTGAGCGGTCAATCGCTACTGTGGTATCTGCTGCTGTTCGTCGGTGTCAGCATCGGGCATTCGATCCTCGCGCGGATCATGGTGGCTCGCGCCGGAATCCACTCGACCCACGTCGCCATCGAGCCGATCGCGCAGCAACGGATCCGCGCTCACCTCGCATGGACGATCGGACTGACCCTGGTCGCCGCGCTGAGCAACAAGTCGATCGAGACCTTCCTTCTCAACCGGTGGATCGGTGCCGAAGCGGTCGGATTCTTCCTGATCGCCGCGGCGCTCACTCGCAGCGGTATCGACCTGCTGTCCTCCGGACTGAATTTCGTCTTGATGCCGATGATGGGACATGCGTTCGGCGCTGGCGGGATGGAGCGGGTCGCGCCGATCGTGGCGAACTCGGTACGCTATTTCCTGAGCATGGGACTGCTGCTCGCCGGTGTCGGCATGCTGTGGGCGTCTCCGGTGGTCACGCTGATGTATGGCGCCGAATACACGCAGGCGATCATCCTGCTGCAGGGCATGACCCTGGTCGGTGGCCTGACCCTGTTCGATGGCGGACTCGGCGCGGCACTGACGACGACCGACAACCAGAAACAGCGTGCGCTGGCGATGGCCGCCTACGTGGTGGTCACGGCGATCGCGGCATTCATCCTGATCCCGCTGCATGGCCTGCTCGGCGCCCTCGCCGCGCACATGATTTCGCGCATCGTGGTCTGCCTGATCGTCTTGCTGCTGGTGACGCGATCGCTCAAATTGCAACTGCCGGGCGGGCAGATCCTTCGGCTGTTTCTCGCCGCCGGCGTCGGTACACTCGCCGCTGCTGCCGTTCTGATGGTCGACCGTGGCAATGTCGGCCAGTTCATCGCCGGCATCGCGTTCGCCGCCGTCTACGCACCGGCCACTGTTTTGATGCGCGCCTGGAACGAGCAGGATCTGGTCGTTGCACGCACAATTGCCGCGCGCGTGCCGCTGCTGCGTCGCCTCGTGCGCTGATCATCACGCCAGTTTCGATACGCGCACGGGACGCCGCGCGCAGGCATTGTCCGATCCCGACCACCTGCATGGCCTCTCGCAACGATCATCGAGCGGAAATCGCGGCTGCGCGCCTGCCCACGCGCGCCTGTCACGGTGGCCGGCACGTGATCGGCGGATCACTCGGCCGCTTCGGCACCGATGAACTCGCGGGCGGGATGCGGTCGCCGTGCGAGATTGCGCAGCAGGCTGATGCGGAAACGATGTGCGCCCTTGTGCCATGGCGAAAACCGTGGCAACTGAAACGGATCACTGTCCGCGTCGATCGCGCCGCGTGCGGTCGAGACTGCCGAAGAATAGCCTGCCGCCTTGACCATCTCGACATGGCGTGCCGCGTAGTCGACGCCAGGGCGCCCGTTCGGATAGGCAAAGTGGCGCGGCGGGTCGTCGAGCAATGAAGCGAGACGTTCGCGATTGCCTGCGATCTGGCGAATGCACTCGTCATCGGGTATGCGGTTGAGGATGGGATGGGTCAAGGTGTGTCCGCCGATCGTCATGCCCTGGTGCTGCATGCTGCGCACCTGCTCGGAGGTCATCATGAGGTCACTCGGCAAGCGCGGCGACGCGCCACCCGCCAGCCGGCCGCAGACATCAGCGCGCTCCTCGGGAGGCAGGTACTTGACCGCAGCAATGAATGCATCGATCAGGGCGATGCGCGAGCGGTCGTCATCGACCGTATGCGCCGGCAGTCCGACCCATGAAAGATCGAGCAAACCGTTCGGCAAGCGGCGCACCGTCTCGCGCACGCAATCGTTGAACATCAAACCGCCATCGAGGAAATCACTGGCGACGAAGAACGTTCCGGTCGCACCATGCCGGCGCAACACCGGTACTGCCACTTCGAAATTGTTGCGGTAGCCATCGTCGAAGGTGATGCACGCGGCGCGCTCGGGCAACGTGCCGGTGCGCCAGCGCTCGATCGCATCGTCCATCGACAGGATCGTGAACGCACTGGCGAACGCGGTCATTTGTGCATCGAAGACATTGGCGGTGCATTCGTCGGGAAGCAGCGGATCGAATGCGGGCAGGACGCGGTGGTAGAACAGGATCGTGAGGCGCGCGCGCGCGCCGCCAGGAGAGGCCACGGCAGCGGCGCGTCGGAACACGTAGTCGACGAAAGCAGTCAATGCATTTCCTCTGCCGCGGCCAGCATCTCGATCCGTATCCTTCGCCGGCCACAATCCGATCGCGTCACGATGCCATCCGATGCGCCGACGGTACGACGCGGTCGGCATGGCTCTCGGCGTTCGAGTGCCGGCCGTGCACGTGCGCGTGTCAATCAGCTCATATCCCGCCCAAGTATGCAGCCTGCGCGAGACTTCATCCACAATGATCCCGCATCGCGGGCGCCGGCTGGCGATCAATCCAGCGCGCGATAGGTGCGCCTGCGCGCGCCGCATCGGCATCCGGTGCTATCGTCGTGCTCGGTGCGCGATCCAGCAGCCATGCCCGCGCGCGCACGTCCCGCAGATCCAGCAGAGGTTGAGTGATGCCCCGAGCCTGCCAGCATGCCCGCCGCAGCACAGTCCAAACGCACGCCTTCAGCAGCGCGAAGATGGCGCTGGTTTCCTGGTTGCTGGTGGCGACGTCCGCCACGTCATTGCTGGCCGCGGCGCAGCCATTGGCCGAGAGCACGCGAGAAGCGCTCGGCCTGACGCCGTGCGAAGCGTCGGGCAAGGGACATGATTTCCAGGTGGGCCCCGGCAAGGGACAGCTCGCCACGCTCGATCGTGTGCCGTGGCGCAAGCTCGGCCCCGGCGACACCGTGCGCATCTTCCATCAGTCGTCGCCGTATTTCGGCAAGTTCATGATCTCCGCCAAGGGCAAGCCCGATGCGCCGGTGCGCATCTGCGGCGTGCGCGGGTCCAACGGCGAACGCCCGTTGATCAGCGGTCGTGACGCCATCGCTTCCAAAGACGATGCCTACGGTCATCCGCTGCACGAATCGCGCTCCGTGATCGTCATCAAGCAGCGCACGAGCGATGACTGGACCGCCTTCCCTGAGCATGTGCAGATCGACGGTTTGCGCATCGAAGGGGCGCACCCGGACCATTCCTTCACCGACTCGAAGGGCGCCAGGAAAGCCTACGAGGAATTCGGTGCGTGCGTGTGGGTGGAACGGGGTCGCTCGATTGCCATCATCGACAACGAGATCGCCGACTGTTCGCACGCGATCTTCACCAAGTCGGTCGACGATGGCGACTTCACCGTGACCCGGGACATACGCATCGCCGGCAATCATTTCCATGGCAATGGCATCAAGGGCAGCGATCGCATTCACACGACCTACGTGCAGAGCGTGAACGTGATCTACGAGTTCAACCGGTTCGGTGCGCTGCGCGAAGGCGCGCGCGGCAATTCGATCAAGGACCGCTCGGTCGGCACGGTCGTGCGCTACAACCGCATCGAGGATGGCGCACGCGCGATTGACCTCGTCGAGGCGGAGGATTTTTCGGCGATCGCACGTGCCGATCCGGCGTACCGGACCACGTTCGTCTACGGCAACCAGATCATCAAGCCCGGCGAAAAGGGCAGCACGATCCACTACGGCGGCGACCACAATGGCAGCAGCCCGGGTGACGGCTGGGGCGAGGTCAACAATCGCAAGGGAACCCTGTACTTTTTCCACAATACCGTTCGGCTGACCGGATCCGGTTACGGCGCACTTTTCCAGTTGTCGACGACCGAGGAAAAAGCCGATGTACGCAACAATATCTTCCTGTTCGAGCGCTCGATCGAACACCCGCGCATGCGCGCCAATACCGATGTCGGAAGTGCGTGGACGGCCGGCGGCATCATCACGTTCGCGCGCAACTGGATCGACGAGCGGTGGACCGATGCAGGTCCGTGGCACAAGGTCGGTGGCGAACTGATCGGCACCGATGCGCTGGTCACCGGATCGGTCGATCCGGTCGACCTCGCCAACTTCACACCAAAGGCTGGTTCGGTCGTCATCGACGCGGCGGTACCTGCAGCCGACGGCACGCAGGCGCATCCGGTGCTTTACCAACTCGACGGCGATCACCTGCCCAGAAAGCGCGCGGTGATCGGCTCGGCACTGGATCTCGGTGCAGTCGAGCGGGAGTAGTTGACTGCAGCGACCGTGTTGCGCGGTTCGAATGACCCGCGGCACTTCTTCCCGTTTCAGGGAAACCGCGAACACACCCAGCGACAGGATTCGTCGATCAGCCGTCGGCGCGTTCGCTCGAGGTAGAACGTATGGTCGGCATCCGGCCAATGGACAAAGTGGACACGCTCGCTGTTCGCGAGGGAACCGAACGTGCCCGCAAACTGGCGCGCATGCAGGAAGTAGGACGTACCGCCTGTGTAGCCGGCGAACACGCGCACCTCCCGATCGAGCAACGTCGCCAGTTGCGTGCGGTCGGCGCCCGACTCTGGCCATTCGCGCACATCCGCGTCAACCAGCTCTGCGCCCGTTCGCGCTGTGGTCCGCACGTTGTTCGACAACGCGCGCAGCCAATGCGCCGGTGATTTTCGCGCGAGCCGTGATGCGCGCGCCAGCAGGTTCCAGACGCCTTTGCGCGCCAGACCATCGAGCATGTAGAGACCACTGACACGCGCATCTGAACACGCAACGATCCAGCCGAGGTCGGCGGCACTGCACAATCCGCCGACAATGAAGGTCTCGCATCCGGTGCGCTGCCGGACACGATCGAATGCACCGGCGACCAGCGTTGCCGGCGAGCAGTCCGACAGAGTCAGCGCATCGCCGATTCCAGGCTGATCGAAGCGCAGCACCGGATACCCCTGCGCGCCGAGTTCCCGGGCGATTCGCGTGTACATGCGGAACGGTCCGACGCGATGCACGAGGCCGGCATTGAGCAGCACCACAGCGGTCTTCTTTGGCGCCGCCGATGTCGGCATGCTGAGCACACCGTACAGCCCGCCATCAAGTTCGAGGATCTCATCCACGCGGGGCGCGCTCCCACTGGCTTGCGAGCACTGCGCACAGCTCACGCCACGGCTTTACCGGAACGTCGAGCATGTCCACCTGCAGCGGCCAGTGCGCGACCGACTCGGGAATCTCGATCGTCCCGCAGACGTTTGGCGTCGCCGCGTGAACCGCGCGATCGATAAAAAGATCCACGCTTCGAACCGCTTCACGTGGATCAGGCTCTGCGCGCAGCGCGTCCACGCAGGCGCCGGAAACCGGATAGCCGACCATGACCCCGGCCTCAGCGCGAACGGCGGCGCGCGCCGCTCCGCCGAAGCGCAACTCCGATGTCCGTTCTTCGCGGTCGATCGCGGCAAGCGACTCGAGATACTGCGCGCCGGAATCTGTCGGCTGCCACAGCCACAGGCGAACCTGCGGGCGCTGCGCGGCGAGGCGCGTCGCGATGTAGGCACCAGCACGTATGCCGAGCACCGCCATTGGAGAGGAGCCGCTCAACTGCTCGAGCCGGTCGAGCGCGGCACGCGCTGCGGCCTCGGCACGGTCCAGCGTAAACGCCTCCTCGTCGCCGTCGGAATCGCCGGTACCCGGGTAATCGAAACGCAGTACGCCGAGGCCTGACGACGCGAGCGCATCGGCAGCCAGCGCGAACAGCCGATAGCCGCGCACCTGCTCGTGGAACATCGGCGGGCAGATCACTACAGCGCCGCGTGCAACCCCACGCGGAGGATGGTAGGCGACGAAGATGCGTCCGGCGGATGAGTCGAGGAACGACGGTTCGAACGTTCGCGCCACCGTCACGTGCGACCTCGGCCGAATCCGATCATGCGCAGTAGCCGCTCGCCGGTTGAGGGCCTGACAGTATCCTCGACAGCGACTGCACTTGCCGGCAACTCGGCCGCCAGTGCTCGCAGCGTGCTGGTGGCGATGCGCAACAGGTTCAGACGCGTGCCGGTGGCTTTCTCGACGCGTGCAACCATGTCGACCGCCGACAGCGAATGGCCACCGAGTTCGAAGAAGTTGTCATCGATGGTCACGCCCGACACGTCGAGCACGTCGCGCCAGACGTCGGCGAGCAATGTCTCCGCCGGTGACATCGGCGGCGCCACGGCAGCCTGTTCGGTGCCGGGTTCTCCGTGTTCCAACGGCGGCGGCAGCGCCGCGCGATTGATCTTGCCGTTCGGCAATACCGGCAGCTCGGCAAGCTCGACCACGTGCTGCGGCAGCATGTAGTAGGGCAACTGCGCACGCAGATGGTCGCGCAGAGAAGACATCGACGGCATCTGCGCCGACGGCACCACGTAGGCGACGATGCGTGCGTCGCCCGGCGTGTCCTCGCGCACTGTCACGACGCAGCGCGCAACGGCGGCATGCGTGGCGAGGTGCGATTCGATCTCGCCGAGTTCGATGCGATAGCCGCGCACCTTGACCTGATGGTCGATGCGACCGTGATGGTCGAGCACGCCCATGGCCAGCCAGCGGCCGCGATCGCCGGTGCGATAGCGACGCATGCGCGGGTCGATCGAGGCGGGATCGGCAACCAACCTTTCGGCGTCAAGCTCGGCACGACGCAGGTAGCCGGCACTGACGCCGTCGCCGCCGATGTAAAGTTCGCCGATGACGCCGAGCGGACATCTCGCGCCATCGGCATCGAGCACATCGATGCGCGTGTTCGCGATCGGCACGCCGATGTGGATACCACGCTCGGGTTCGACCACGCGCGAAAACGTCGAATACACGGTCGTCTCGGTCGGCCCGTAGCCGTTCCACACTTCCTCGCAGCGCGCGAGCAGCGCTTGCGCGAGATCGACGAGCATCGGCTCGCCACCGGAAATCGCCCTGAAGCCAGGACCGCCCTGCCAGCCTGAATTGATCAGGATGCGCCAGCCCGACGGCGTCGCCTGCATGACTGTGGCTGCGCTTTCCTCGAGACGCCGACGCAGCGCGGCCGGATCGCGCACCTCGTCGTGACTGGCGACGACGATCTCGGCGCCGACCGAAAGCGGCAGCAGGATTTCCATGAAAGCGATGTCGAACGACAGCGTGGTGACGGCGAGCAGGCGATCATCGGCGCGCATGCCGGGCGCGACCTGCATCGCCGTGATGAAGTTCGACGTCGCCCGATGCGGCACGCACACGCCCTTGGGCCGACCGGATGATCCGGAAGTGAAGATCACGTACGCGATGCTTGCAGCATCGGCAGCGGCTTCATCACGCACCGGCCGGCTCGATGACGCCTGCTCGAGCAGGAGGGCGTCTCGCTGCAGCGAGACAACGCGCTCGGCCGGAAACGCGAACGCTGTCGGTGACGTGTCGTCGACCACAACCGCCGCGAGCTCGGCGTCGTCGACCATGAACTGCAGGCGCTCGGCAGGAAACGCCGGATCGAGCGGGACATAGCCGGCACCGGCCTTGAGCACGGCGAGGACCGAGGCGACCATGTCGACGCCACGCGCGACGCCAAGACCAACCCGTGCGCCGCGGCCGATGCCGCGCGCACGCAACACATTGGCAATGCGGTTGGCACGCGCTTCCAGTTGCGCATAGGTCCATTGCACCTGGGAGTCGCGCACGGCAGCGCGCTCGGGTGCGAGGTCCGCCTGCCGTTCGAAGTATTCGTGAGCCAGCCGGTCGACCGGATACGGCGTCTGCGCCGGCTGCAGGGCGTCGAGATTCGCCAGGGCGCTATCCGACAGTATCGGCAACTGCGCGATTGCGCGTGACGAATCATCGACCACGCCACGCAGCAGCATCTCGTAGCCATCGAGCCACGCATCGATCGTCGCCGCGTCGTGCAGGTCGGTCTTGAACTGGCATTCGATGCGCAATTGGCCGGCATCCTGCACGGCGTTGATGAAAAGTTCGAAGTTCTCGAACGCGCGAGGCACGCTGGCGAAACCGACATCGAGGTCGCCGAAGCGGAACGTGCGCGGGTTCGGCGCCTCATCCAGATTGAAAACCACACTGACCAAAGGCAGGCGGCCCGGCGCACGAGGCGGGTTCAGCGTGCGCAGCAACGTGCCGTAGGTGATGTGCTGGTGATCGAACGCGTCGAGCAGCTCGCTGCGCACGTGCTGCAGCAGCTCCTCGAAACGCACCGTTGCCGGCACGACCACGCGCAATGGCAGCAGGTTCACGCAATGTCCGACCAGCGTGGTTCGCCCCTGTTCGGCCTGGCCAGCGGCCGGGATGCCGATGACGAAATCCTCCTGCCCCGAGAGGCGCTGCAGCAGCGCGCCGAATGCGGCGACGAGGATCGTGAAGAAACTCGTGCTGCTGCCTGCCGCCGTTCGACGGATCGCGTCGACGAGTCGTGCATCAAGCGTTCTGTCGATTCGGGCCGATGCAAAGGTGCGCTCGCGCGGACGCGTGCGGTCGGTCGGCAGGTCGAGCGCCGGAGGCAAATGCGCATAGCGCGCAGCCCAGTAGGCCAGCTCCGTCTGCTGGCGCACACCGTCGCCGAGGCGCGCTTGCGCGATCGCGAAATCGACGAACGATTCGGCACCGCCGTCAACGGCGTCGCTCGCCGTCGCCGAATAGCGCGCGGCGACCTCATGCACGATGACGCTGAAGGACCAGCCGTCGCAGACGATATGGTGGCCGGAAAGTACGAGCAGGTGTTCGTCATCGCCAACGCGCACGAGCTGCGCACGAAACAACGGCCCTTGCTCGAGGTCGAATGTGGTCGTGACGACGCCATGGAGGATTTCGGCGATGGCGGCGTCGCGCGCCGTGGCGTCGAGATCACGCAGGTCGTCACTGCTGAAAGCGGCGGCGCTGGCCCGCGCGACATGCAGTTCCCGGCCGTCTTCGGCGAACGTGCATCGCAGCGATTCGTGTCGGTCGACGGTGGCCTGCAGCGCGCGCCGCAGCATCGCCTCGTCGAGCCTGCCGTGCAGGCGCAGCGACACTGCTTCGTTGTAGGCGAGCGACGCGGTCACCTCACTGCGTGCAGCCAGCCAGATCTCGCGCTGCGGCTCGGTCGTCGGCGCCGTGCGATGTTCGGCTGTGGGCGATAGGGCGCCCGCAAGCGCTCCGATGCCGGTCGTGTCATTGGCTCGCGCGCGGATGAAACCGAGCGGCATCAGTTCGTCGAGCGCAGCGAGGAACACCTCGACGATGCGATCGAGCATGGCGTCGTCCATCGCCGTGGTCACGAAATGTCCGAACTGCTCGTAGAGATGCAATCCGTGAAAACGCGCGAGATAGTAGAACAGGCTAGTGAACGGCTGGTCGTCGTCCCAGGCTAGCCGCCACAGGCTCGCGCAGTGCACGGCGCGTACTGGCGCGTTGCGCGCGGCGAAGCCGGCGTTGAGCGCATCGACCATGCGCTGCGTGCGCCCGTTGAGCGCGTCGTAGATGCCGCGACCGGCCCGCTTCAGATGCAGCAGCGACGCCTTGGCCGCGGCCAGGGCAAGCGGATGACGCACGAACGTTCCGGCGAAATAGGTGACGCCGGCTTCCGGAAACGAATCGTCGCCGTATTGCCAATCCCCGCCATCGAGTGCATCGAGCCACGGCGCGCTGCCGCCGATGGCGGCGAACGGCAGGCCGCCGCCGATGACCTTGCCGAACGTCGCGATGTCCGCGCGTACGCCGTAGAACTCCTGCGCCCCGCCCGGCGCGAGGCGAAATCCGGTGACCACCTCGTCGAAGATCAGCGCGCAACCGGCGCTGTCGGCAATCTCGCGCAGTGCATGCACAAACGCGCGCGGCTGCAGCGTCGGTGTCTTGTTCTGGACCGGCTCGATCATGATCGCGGCCAGCTCGCCGGCGCGGCTGCGCAATGTCGCCAGCGCTTCGTCACTCGCGTAGTCAAGCACCAGCACGTTCTCGACTGCACTGGCGAGGATGCCCGGGGCCGCCGAGATCGAGCGCAGCTGGCGCGTGCCACGCACGATCACTTCGTCGAAGATGCCGTGGTAGGAGTTGGTGAAGATCGCGATCAGGCTGCGTCCGGTGACCGTGCGCGCGATGCGCATCGCACCCATCACCGCTTCCGATCCGGTGTTGCAGAACGCGATGCGTTCGAGACCGGTGAACTCATGGATCAGCTCGGCAACCTCCGCGGCCAGCGGATGCTGAGGCCCGACCTCGATGCCGGCATCAAGCTGGCGCTTCATCGCATCGAGCACATCATCGGGCTGGTAGCCGAGCAGATTGGCGCCGAAGCACGACAGCAGATCGATGTAGTCGTTGCCGTCGATGTCGCGCAGGCGCGCGCCCTTCGACGAATCGACGACGATCGGATAGACCAGATCCTTCCACAGCGGATTGAACCCGGTGACCACGCGCGGATCGGCCATGCGCTTGCGGTGGGCCTGGCTGAACGCTTTCGATTTTCCGCTGCGCGCGTTGTAGCGCGCGATGAAGTCGACCAGCCACTCCGACTGATCGGCCGTGAATCCGGTCCGTCGCTGCGTCGTGATGCGCGGCGCCGCACCGAACGGCCGCTCCCTGAGGTCGGCAGCGGATGACCCCTCGCTGTGCGACATGCCGGGCGCCGGCATCGTCGAGCGCTGCACCGTGGCTGCCGCGGTGTCCGTCGCCGGCAGCGCGTCATCGAGAAACGCCGCAAGCCGGGCCACCGAGCCGAGGTCTTCCATGAGACGACGCAGGCGCAGCTTGACCGTATAGCGACGCTCGATCACGAGCACGGCCTGGGTCAGCGACAACGAGTCGAGACCAAGCGCAACGAGTTCAAGTTCGTCGTCTTCCGCGGCGAACGGCTCGCCACTGAGCTCGACGAACATCGCACGCAACTCGGCGCGCAGGATATCGTTGCGCTCGAGCACGCCGTCGCGCGTGCCGTGATGTCGATCCGGCTCGGCATGCACGGGCATGGGTGCGGACGCACCCATAGCGGGTGCATCGACCGCCACCGCTGCCACGCTGACCGGCGTATCGATCCAGTAACGCTCCCCGCGGAACGGGTAACCGGGCAGACTGCATGTGCGCCGGTCGGCATGCGCAAACAGCGCCGACCAGTCGACGGCAACCCCTGCACACCACAACTCGCCGACCGCGCGCAGCGCGTGCTCGACTGCATTGTGCGTCGTCGCCACCGGCCCGAGGCTCGCGACGACTCGCACATGCGCAGCAGCCTGCCGCCGAACGAGTGCCGTCAGCGCCTGTCCTGGTCCGACTTCGAGCACCACCAGCGGACCGCCCGACGCGGCATGCTCGATGCAATCCATGAACTGCACCGTGCTGCGGATCTGGCGTCCCCAGTACTCCGGCGAGGTTGCCTGCGCGTCGGTGATCGGACGTCCGCTCACGCACGAATAGAATGGCCTGTTCGGCGCGCGCAACGTGATGCCGGCAAACGCGTCGCGAAACGCCGACACGGCACCGTCCATCGCCGCCGTGTGGAAGGCATGGCTGACCTGCAACCGCGTCGATGCAATGCCGTGCGCATCGAGTCGCGCGGCGAGTGCGGCAACCGCCGGATCAGGACCGCCGACGACGATCAATTCCGGCCCGTTGACCACGGCGATTTCGCACGCGGCATCGAGATGTACGCGAACCGCGTGGGCGCTCGCTCGTACCGACAGCATCGCGCCACCGGGCTGGAGCGCCATCGCATGGGCGCGTGCGACGACGAGCGTTACCGCATCGTCGAGCGTGAATACCCCGGCCAGACAGGCGGCAACGTATTCACCGATGCTGTGGCCGATCATCACATCGGGTTCGACGCCGATCGCGCGCCAGCGGATCGCCATGGCGTATTCGACCGCGAACAGCGCGGGCTGCGTGTAGCGCGTGTCGGCAAGCAGCAGCGCGGCGCCGTCAGCCTGATCGCCCGAGGCGAGAATCAGTGCACGAAGGTCACGCCCGAGCGCTGCGCTGGCGAGCGCACAGACCTCGTCGAAGGCGCGGGCGAATTCTTGCTCGCACTCGACCAGCGCGCGGGCCATGCCGACATGCTGCGACCCTTGTCCCGGAAACGCGAACAGCAGCCGAGGTTGCGGCAACGGTTCGCTGCGCGGCGGCGGCATGGCCGCGAGCTGATCGGCCGCGTCGGCGCTGCT